>CANMLK010000255.1 GCA_947498445.1 Beijerinckiaceae bacterium | reverse complement strand
AGGACATCCGTCGCGGCTACATGTATCTCGACACGGTGGACACAGGCCCCCGCGTGTTCGTGGGCAATGACGCTGTTGTCGCGGTTGGCACGCGTATTCCTGAAGGCGTGCTGATCGGCATCAAGTCCAAGCCGCCCGCCAACGAACTGATGTCGCCGGGCGATACATGGTTCGGTTCGCCGCCCATCAAACTGCCCGTGCGTCAGCGCTTTGATGGCGGCGGCGCCAACTGGACCTACGAGCCCTCGTTCTGGCGCCGACTGATGCGCGCCAGCTTCGAGGCGGTCCACATTTCGTTCCCGACGATGCTGTTCATCACTGGCGCCGTGCTGTCGATTGAATTCATCAGCGAGCCTTTGCTCGCGGGCGATTATTCGACTGTGTTCGTTTACTTCATGATCGCAGCGCTGGGCATGACGGCGTTCATGTCGCTCACGGTTGTCGCCATGAAATGGCTGCTGATGGGCGTCTACAAACCCGTCGTGAAGCCAATGTGGTCATGGTGGGCAATGCGCACTGAGGCCGTCGCAGTTCTCTATTCCGGCCTCGCGGGCAAAGTGCTGATGGAGCATCTGCGCGGCACGCCGTTCCTGCCCTGGTATCTGCGCCTGTTCGGCGTGAAGATGGGCAAGGGCAATTATCTCGACGCGTTCGACATCACCGAATTCGATTGCGTGCGTATGGGTGATTTCTGCGTGTTGAACTCGCTATGCGCCCTGCAGACGCATCTCTACGAAGATCGTGTGATGAAGGTCGGCCGGGTCTATCTTGGCGATTGCGTGACGGTGGGCGCGGCGGCGACCGTGCTCTACGACACCAACATCGGCGATTACGCCCAGCTCGGGCCCCTGACCGTGGTGATGAAGGGCGAATCGATCCCCGGCAATTCGGCCTGGATTGGTGCGCCCGCAGAGCCGTTCATTCACGTTCCTCACGGCGAACAGACGAGCGAGCCGGTGAAAGCTGCGGCGTGACTTGTCGTCTTCGCGCGGGTTATTTGACCCGCGCCGGGGTTCGCCCCTAAAAAGCGGCTGATTTTCCTCCCGGCGCGACAGCGCGCCGGGCTCATGCCGTCGGGCTGCCTGATGTCGCACAACACGTTCGGACACCTGTTCCGCTTCACCACATTCGGTGAAAGCCACGGGCCCCTCATTGGCGCCATCGTGGACGGCTGCCCGCCGATGCTGGCGCTCACCGAGGCGGACCTTCAAGTTTATCTCGACAAACGCAGGCCGGGCCAATCGCGCTTCACCACCCAGCGCCAGGAGCCCGATCAGGTGCGCATCGTGTCCGGCGTGATGGTCGATGAGGCGACCGGCGCGCAAATGACGACAGGCGCATCCATTGGCCTGATTATCGAAAACGTCGATCAGCGCTCCAAGGACTATGGCGACATCCGCCATCAATACCGTCCGGGCCATGCGGACGTGACCTACGACGCCAAATACGGCATCCGCGATTATCGCGGCGGCGGGCGCTCCTCCGCACGCGAAACGGCGATGCGCGTGGCCGCAGGCGGCGTCGCCCGCAAGGTGATCCCCGGCGTCACGATCCGCGGCGCGCTGGTGCAAATGGGCCCACACAAGATTGACCGCGCCAACTGGGATTGGGCTCAGGTGGACGAAAACCCATTCTTCTGCCCGGACGCGAAGGCGGCTGCGGCATGGGAGGGCTATCTCGACGGCGTGCGCAAGTCCGGCTCGTCCTGCGGCGCCGTGATCGAAGTCATCGCGGAAGGCGTCCCGGCAGGGTGGGGCGCCCCCATCTACGGCAAGCTCGACGCCGAACTCGCATCCGCCTTCATGTCAATCAACGCTGTGAAGGGCGTGGAAATCGGCGACGGCATGGCGGCGGCGGCGCTCTCGGGCGAGGAAAACGCCGACGAAATGCGCCTCGGAAACAATGGCGCGCCGCTTTATCTGTCAAACCACGCGGGCGGGATTCTGGGCGGCCTTTCGACCGGCCAGCCTATCGTGGCCCGCTTCGCGGTGAAGCCGACGTCCTCGATCCTCACGCCCCGCCGCTCGGTGGATCGGTTCGGCGCCGAGGTGGACATTCGCACCAAGGGTCGTCACGACCCTTGTGTGGGCATCCGTGCGGTGCCAGTTGGCGAAGCGATGATGGCCATTGTGCTCGCCGACGCCTATTTGCGTCATCGTGGGCAGGTTGGCGATGCGGGAGCGCGCTGGCCCTTCCCGCGATAACGCAGAGCGAGGGCGCCATGGGTATCGACAAATACATGTACGCGCTGGGCCGGGGCATCCGGGGCGTCAAGGAGGCGCTGGGCGACGCCCGCGAGGCGGACCCCGCGCAATCCGCGCGCGACGTGACGCCCCAACAGCCCTCGCAGCCGGAAAGCCCGGCGGCCGCGCCTGCGCAAGAAGGGCCAGCACTTGTGCGCGATCCGCTCATCATCGGCGCGCGCACGCTTGTGATGGGTATCGTCAATGTGACGCCGGATTCCTTCTCGGACGGCGGCCTGTGGAGCGACGCCGCCTCCGCCATCGCCCACGGCGAACAATTGGCGCTGGAAGGCGCGGACATTCTCGACATCGGCGGCGAGTCCACACGGCCCAACGCAACGCCTGTTTCAACTGACGACGAAATCGCGCGCGTCGCCCCGGTGATCCGCGCGCTCATGCGCTCGACGCGCACGCACATTTCCATCGATACGATGAAGGCGCCTGTGGCGCGCGCCGCAATCGACGCAGGCGCAACCATCGTCAACGATGTGTGGGGCTTCCAGTTCGATGCTGAGATTGCGCGCGTCGCGGCGGGCGCGAACGCGCATTGCGTGCTCATGCACAATCGCCGTGAAGACGATGCAAGCATTGATATCTACGCCGACGTCGTCGCGTTTCTCTCGCGCTCGGTTGACATCGCGTTGAAGGCGGGCGTTGCGCAAGAGCGCATCGTCATTGATCCGGGCATCGGCTTTGGCAAGACCCACGAGCAGAGCTTCGAGATGATCCGCCGCCTGCCGGATTTGCGCGCGCATTTCGGTTTGCCCGTGCTGCTGGGCGCCTCGCGGAAGCGGTGCATCGGCGTGGCGTCTGGCGTCTCGATAGCAGGCGAGCGCGTGGTTGGCTCTGTTGCGGCGCATGTGTGGGGCGCCATGCATGGCGCCGACATCGTGCGCGTTCATGATGTTTCCGAGCATGTACAAGCGCTCGGCGTGCTGCGCGCCATCGAACAATCGGGTAAGGACCACGCATGACCCTGAAGGCCCGCATCCTCATCGAGCAACTTGAAGTTCACGCCTATCACGGCTGGCATGCCCACGAGAAAGAGTTCGGCCAGCCGTTCACGGTTGATCTGGAACTTGAGGCCGATATTTCGCGCGAGGCTGCAAGCGACGATCTGCACGACGCGCTGGATTATGCGGCCCTTGTGCGCGTCACCCGCAAGCTGTTTGTCGAGAGCCGCTACAAGCTTGTGGAGGCCGCCGCCGCGGCGCTGGCGCGCGGATTGCTCACGCAATTTTCGCGCGTGCAAGCAGTCGACGTGCGCGTGCGCAAGCTCAAACCGCCGATCCCCGAGCGCATCGACGCGGTTGGCGTGAAGCTGCGCATGGAGCGCGCTGATCTTGCCGATTGAGGCGAGCGACAAGCTTGTTTCGCGCGCCGCCATCGGGCTGGGCGGGAATATGGGCGACGTTGCGGGCGCATTCATAACCGCGCTTGCAACGCTCGACGCGCGCGCAGACTGCCGCATCGTCGCGCGCTCCTCCGTGTGGCGTACGCCGCCATGGGGCAAGACCGACCAGCCCGACTTTCTCAACATGTGCGCGCTGCTGGATACAACGCTGACGCCCCATACGCTGCTCGACGTGTGCCTCTCGCTGGAGACGGACGCCGGCCGCGTGCGCTTTGAACGCTGGGGCCCGCGCGTGCTCGACATTGATCTGCTGGCGTATGGCGATCTTTCCGTCAGCGATGAGCGGCTGATTGTGCCGCATCCGCGCATGTTCGAACGCGCGTTCGTGCTGGCGCCGCTGGCGGAAATAGCGCCCGCGCTGCGCATTGCTGGCAAAGAGGTGGCCAGCCTTGCAAAGGCGTGCGACGCGACGGACCTTAAAGTAGACCGAGACGCGACGCGGCGTGTGCGCAATTAGCTTGTCGCGGACGCCCACGCCTATCGCTGGGTCATCGCAAACGCCGACGCGCAATTATTGGCGAGAGGCGAGAGGCGATCTCGGTCTGCGTCGGCCAATTGGCGGCGACCAATTAGCACGCGATTGGCGCAGGCAACACGAAAGTGCAGGCGGTCTCGACCGGCCTCACAAGTTGTCGGGGCACATTTGTGACCGCGATTCCCGACTGGAAGAATGGTTTGACGGGGTGCGGTAAGGGCGCCGGGCTCATCTGCACGCCTCGCAGCGCCGCAGGAACCTCCGTCATTGAAAATGATTCGAATCTTATAAAATATGGAGCGCCGCGCGCGGCCACGCAAAAGCTCGAAGCGAGCTAAGGGAGTATCGGAAACCATTTAGAACTAGCGTGTTGCCCAGGCGCTCTCCATATTGATTGACTACTTAAGCTTCTGTTCATACAGTTCACCGGGGCGATGATGCGTGAAACGTGTTCGCTGAAAGCGACAAAATCACGGTTAGTTTTGAACGCGGGGTTTGGACGATGATGCGCAGCAGATTGCTATTGACCACAGCGCTTGCGTCATCGGCCTGGTTCCCTGTCCATGCCGCAGACTTTTCGACTCCCTTGCCCCATCTCGCTTTGCCTGCCGTGGATGGCTTCAACGGTAAGGTGGATGCGTTCTTCGGGGCCAACCGCTATCGCACGTTCCTGGGCCGCGAAAACGAAGGCGCTGGCGGCG
>CANMLK010000254.1 GCA_947498445.1 Beijerinckiaceae bacterium | reverse complement strand
CCTCAAGGCGGCGAAGGTAGATCCCAAAACGACTGCGCTCTTGTTGTTCGACTTCACGCACCAGACGTGTTCGCAAGAGCGTCGCCCACGCTGCGCCGCCTCGGCGCCAAAGCTCAAGAAGCTTCTGGACGACGCGCGTGCAAACAACATGTACGTGGTCTGGTCGGTCGCAACTGCGGACTCAAAGCCCGCCGACATTCTGCCTGAGATCGCGCCGCGCGCGGGCGAGCCCGTTTTGCCGTCGCTTGGGCCGAACAAATTCATCAAGAGCGATTTTGAGAAAATGCTCCGGGACAAGGGGGTCACCACGGTTATCATCACCGGCACGGCAGCGCACACGACTGTCCTTCACACCGGCGGCGAGGCCGCGTTGCGCGGCTTCAAGGTCATTGCCCCTGTGGACGCCATGTCGTCGAACGATCAGTTCACCGAAGCCTATACGGCTTGGCATCTCGCCAACGCCGCGCGCGTCATGAATGCGACGACGCTGACGCGCGTCGACATGATCACGTATTAAATTACGGCGTCTACTGAATCGCCTTGCGCGCCGCCTCTATCACGGCGGGCAAGGCTGCGAGCGTCTTGTCTGTCAGGCGCTTGAGTTCGTCTCCCGTGATGGGGTTAAGATCAAGACGGCTACGTGAGGTTTCTTCCACGAAGGCTGCGTCACTCATGGTCTTCACGAAAGCAGCGCGGATCGTCGTTACATTTTCAGCGGGCGTATTCGGCGGCATGAAGAAAGGGCGCCCAAGCGCTGGCGCAAGAGATAAAAATTCCAGCACGGCGCGGTCGCTCTCATTTGCGGCAAGCTCGGTCAGCAAGGGGACATCAGGCAGATCAGCCGCTTTTGCCGCGCCGATCTGGACAAGAATGTTGACCTTGCCTGATTTCACCCAATCGCTTGTGACCTTGAGCGCCGCCCATGAAACGGCGCCACGGCCATCGACTTCGCCCTTCTCGATGGCGCCGTCGAGTTCGTTGGAGCCGGGGTAGCCGCTGACGATCTTGAATTTCGTTCCCAGCATCGCGTTCATCACGCCGGGATAATAATGCGTTGGTGAGCCGGGGCCGGTTGTGCCCATGACGCTCTCGATGCGACGGGCGTCATCAAGCGACTTCACCTTGCTGGTTTGCCATGTCCAGGCGACGTTCACTTCCTGATTGGGGCTGCCGATCCATTGGAAACGGCGCGCATCGTATTGAATTCCGGGCAGGCCCAGCGCCTGATCCATCGGAATGCCCTGATTGGGCACGCCGATCATCGTCCCGTCCTGCGGACCGCGCACATAAAGATTATTAGCGAGCACGCGGCTCCCTGCGCCGGGCATGTTCTGCACGATGACTTCCGGCGCGCCGGGCACGTAGCGGCCAATATGACGTGAGACTGCGCGCGCGTAGAGAGCGTAGTTTCCGCCCGGGCTGAATCCGACAGCGATGGTGATCTTGTTGCGCGCGTAAAAGTCTGCGAGCAATTTTTCATCCGCGCGCACAGCGGCGCCGGATGACACAAGCAAAATGACGGAACCGGCGATGAAAGTCCGCATGGCGCTTCCCAACTCTTCATCTTGTTGACTGCGTTTCATTTTCCGGGGTACCGCGAATGCCAACGTCGGTCAACGGGAGTCGGTTATGGGTCCTTACAACACCATCAAAATCAACGCACTTATCAATCAATTCTTGAAATGGAAAAGGATTACATGAGCTGTTGAGTTTCAATCAGCTTGGCGCTTCTCCCGACGAGCGTGGCGTTACAAATCTGTAGGAGCCGCGCGCCCTGTTCGCCGACGCCCGAAAATGTGATTAACTGGCGCGACGAACTTACACGGCGGGCATTTGCGAACCATGCAAGGATTACTTTAGGGCGTTCGGGTTCTCGATCTCACAAATGTGCTGGCCGGGCCGTTCTGCGGTTACCAGCTCGCGCAGGTGGGCGCCGATGTCATCAAGGTGGAAACGCCTGCGGGCGGCGATCTTGCACGACAATTGGGCGCGTCGCCTGCGCTCAACAAAAAGCTCATGGGCGCTTCGTTTCTCGCTCAGAACGCAGGCAAGCGCTCCATCGCGCTTGATCTCAAGACACCCAACGGACGCGAGATTTTTCTCAAGCTTGTCGCAAGCGCGGATGTGGTGCTGGAGAACTTTCGTCCGGGCGTCATGGAGCGTCTTGGCTTAGACTATGAAGCGCTGAAACTTGTTAAGCCGGACCTCGTCTATTGCGCAATTTCGGGCTTTGGCGCCACGGGGCCGCTGAAGGACAACCCCGCTTACGACCAGATCGTGCAGGGCTATTCTGGCGTCATGAGCGTGACTGGCGATGCGGACAGCGCGCCACTGCGCGTGGGGTATCCTGTCGCCGACACGATTGGCGGGCTTACCGCGGCCTTCGCGATAGCTGCTGCCCTCTTCCGCCGCGAGCGCAGCGGACGCGGCGATATGATCGATGTGTCGATGCTGGAGTCGACACTTGTCACCATGGGGTGGCAGGTCTCCAACTGGCTCATCGCTGGCGTCGAACCGCAGCCGCTTGGCAACGAAAACATGACAGCCGCCCCCTCCGGCACGTTCCAGACGGGCGACGGGCTTCTCAACATTGCCGCCAACAAGCAGCAGCAGTTCGTCGCGCTCGCCAAACTCATTGAGCGGCCAGACCTTGCGACCGATGTGCGGTTTGCAGACAGGGAAGATCGCAAACGCAACCGGCTGGCGCTGAAAACCGAAATCGAGACAGCGCTGGCCACCGCCACCGCCGAAAATTGGGCGACGAAGATGAACCCGCTGGGCATACCGGCGGGACCTGTGTTGTCGGTTCCAGATGCCCTTGCGCATCCCCATACGAGGGCAAGGGGGCTGGTGAAGACGTTCGACAACGCCCGCGGCGTTGATAAACCGGTTCAGGTGGTGCGCACGGGATTCAAGCTTGCAAGCGGCGACCCGGAACCAAGAGTTCCGCCGCCAGCTTTAGGGCAGCACACGGCGGAAATTCTGCGTTCGCTTGGGTATTGCGAACACGACGTTGCGCTATTCGCCAGTGAAGGTTCTGTTGGCTTCGATGTCAGAACAAAAGACTGAAGGGAGGGAATATCATGGGGGAACGGCCCAAGCGGACGCCGGAGCAATGGTGGTCAACCGACATCATCGACATGTCGCCCGGCGTCATCCGCTTTCGCGGCTATGCGATCGAGGATCTCATCGGGCAGGTTAACTTCGCGCAGATGATCTGGCTGATGACGCGCGGCGAATTGCCGGACCCGCGCGCCGCCAGGCTGCTGGAAGCGGCGCTTGTGTCCGCTGTCGATCATGGGCCTCAGGCGCCTTCCATCGCCATCGCGCGCATGGCGATGACGTGCGGCGTCGGCATCAACAACGCCATGGCGTCAGCCACCAATGTGCTGGGCGACGTGCACGGCGGCGCAGGCGAGCAATGCGTGGCGCTCTACGAAGCTGTGGCGGCGCGCTGGGGCGATGCGACAGACGAGGCCAGCCTGAAGGCTTCAGTCAGCGCCGAGATGGACGCTCAACACGCAGCGGGCGTCACCCATCTGCCGGGGTTTGGCCATCGCTTTCATCCCGTCGATCCGCGCGCGCCGCGGCTTCTTGCGCTGGTCGATGAAGCCTGCGCGCAGGGCGTCGTCAGCGGCCGCTACGCGGCGATTGCGCGCGCTTTGGAGAGTTGCATCGCGGAACGGCGCGGCGGTCGGCGCGTGCCGATGAATATCGACGGCGCCACGGCGGTGATTTTCGCCGAACTGGGCTTCGCACCCACACTCTGTCGCGGACTCTTTATCATCTCGCGCTCGGTCGGCGCCCTCGCCCATGCGTGGGAAGAAAGTCAATCAGGCGCACGCAACAAGGGGCCCATTCCACGCGATCTTATTCCCGAATATGACGGTCCTGCCCCGCGCAAGCTGCCGCCGGACTATATCGGTTGAGCTTGCGGGAGAGACGCAAGATGCTCCTCGACTTCGGGCAGATGCATGACGTCGGCGTATTTATGCGCCATGTCGAAGAGGTTGACCTTGTGGGTCAGCTCTGTCTGGTCGAACGTGCATTCTTCGATGATGTTGATGGTGAAACCTGACGAATATCCGTCGACAACGCTGGCGCGCACGCAGCCTGACGTCGCCTCCCCGCAAATGATGAGCGTTTGTATGCCGAGCAGCGTGAGGTGCGAGGCGAGCGGCGTCCCCTGAAAGGCGCTGGCTCGCTGCTTGCGAATGATAACGTCGGTCTCCGCCACGGAGAAGGCCGGGTAAATATCGTAATCATCAGGCAGACGCGGCGGCGAGCGGCGCTTGGTCGCAGCCGCGCTTTGCGGGCGCGCGTTCGAACTCATGTCCCCCGTACAGAAGAAAATCGGCAGGCCCGCACGGCGCGCTACCGCCAGAAGGCGTTGGGTCGGTTCGATCGCGGCATGTGCGTAGATCCCGCATGAACTTGGATAGCGATCTATGAGATCGATAGGCGGGTGCGCCCCGCCTCTGTAGACAAGATTGTAAAGATCAACCGCCACGACCGCAGCGCGCGGCCCCACTTTCGTCGCGCGCGTGTAGGGCTCATAAATACGCATGTCGTTTTCCGGTACGACATCCTTCCAGCAATGGTCCTGAAATCGATCTTTTGCCGCCATGGTCGCCTCCCTGGTCTGCAAGAACACAAGCAAACGTCAGGCCAGAAGTGAACTCAGTCAGTGCGCGGCAGGAGGAGGCGGATGCCGATGAAGACAAATAGAACCAGCAACAGGATCAACGAATCTTTCTGCGCTTTGGGATCGTTTCGGTGGAACAGCAGATAGGCGAGCGCAATCGATGCCGAGAACAGCATGGCGAGGCCGAGAGGAGCGACCAGATTCTGAAAAAACATACCTGCGCGCCGTGAGGAAAATCGCCGATTATTCATCCACTA
>CANMLK010000253.1 GCA_947498445.1 Beijerinckiaceae bacterium | reverse complement strand
CGCGGACAACCAATTGCATGCCGTTATCCTTCGCAGCCCCATCGCGAATGGCACGATCCGGAAACTCGATGTTGCACCTGCACTGGAGATCGAAGGCGTGCACAGTGTTATCGCAGCTGCCGAGATCGGCCTGCCCGTACCGCGCGTCCCCGTCAGACTATTCCCGTTGCCGGAGTTGGAGCCGTTCGAAGCGCCGGTGATAGCTGACGTGAGAGTGCGCTATGTCGGCGAAGCGATCGCGGTGGTTCTTGCTGCCAGCGCAGCCATCGCGGAGGACGGTCGCGACGCCATAGAACTCGAGATCGACGAGCATCAGGCGGTCTCTGATCTGGACGCAGCCCTCGCAGGGCGGGTTCTCGCTTTCGAACGGCATGGCACGAATGTCGTTGTGGAGTATTCTGCGTCGGTCGGCGACGTGGATGCGGCATTTGAACAAGCCGATTATCGGCGCCGGGAGAGGTTCCACGTCCATCGCCACGCTGCCGTACCGATGGAAACTCGCGCGCTACTGGCGGAGTGGGATGCGCATGCCGGGCGCATGACAGTGCAGGGCGCTGCCAAGGTTCCGTTCGCCAATCGACGGATCCTCGCGAAGCTGATGGGCATTCCGGAGACGAGCGTCGATCAGATCGAGCTGGACGTCGGCGGCGGCTTCGGCGCTCGCGGCGAGTTCTACCCGGAAGACTTTCTCATACCCTTCGCGGCGCGCCATACTGGCTTACCCGTAAAGTGGACCGAGGACCGTCGCGACCATCTGATGACGTCCAATCACTCCCGCGACGTTACCTGCGAATTGGAGATCGCCGCGCGGAGGGACGGAACCATCCTGGCGCTCCGCGGCTCCGCGGTGAGCGACGTCGGGGCCTACCTTCGGCCCGCTGGATTGATCGCACCGCGAAACGTGGCGATGTTTATCGGCGGTCCCTATCATATTGCCAATTATCACGTCACCTCGAAGGTGCTTCTCAGCAACAAGACGCCATCCGGAACGTATCGCGGACCCGGCAGGTTCGAGGTGGACTTCTTCCGAGAACGGCTGATCGACATGATGGCTGGAGATCTCGGAACCGACCGTATCGAGGTGCGCCGTCGCAATCTCGTGCCGCCCGATGCGATGCCGTACCTGCTACCTCCTGTGGCACCTGCACCGTCGCCTTCGGCGCTCGACAGCGGTGACTATCGGATCACGCTGGATCGGTGTCTCGAAGAGTTCGGCTGGCGCGAGAAGCTGGCGCTGAATGGACGACTGATCGACGGTTTTTGGCATGGCATAGCGGCCAGTTGCTTCGTCGAGGGCGGCGCTGCCGGTCCGAAGGAGACGGCGCGGCTGATTTCCCACGGCGACGGCCGCATCGAGTTGAGGCTGGGTTCGGCAGCGGTCGGCCAGGGGCTTGCTACTTCTGCACTGCAGATCGCCGCAGATGCGCTGCAGGTGCCGATGAGCATGCTGACGGTGCGGCATGGCTCGACCACGCTGCTCGAAGAGGGCTTTGGCGCCTACCACTCGCGCTCGGTCGTCATGGGCGGCTCGGCGATACTCGACGCCGCTGCGAGACTGCACGGTGCTGTGCGACAGGCCGCGGGGCGCTATCTCAATTGCTCACCTGAGGATGTTGTGATCCGAGGAGCCACCGCAAGGGGACCGAGTGGCCGCGAGATCGCTTGGACTGCACTCGGTGAAATGTCGGCCGACGGAGCCTTCCTGAACACGAAGCATACTTATGCTTACGGCGCCCATGCAGCACACGTTACCGTCGATCCCGGCACTGGGAAGGTCGGTGTGGTTTCTTACATGGCGGTCGAGGATGTGGGCCGGATCATCAATCCCATGACGCTTCACGGCCAGACCATCGGCGCGATCGTCCAAGGGCTCGGCGGCACGCTGCTAGAGCATCTGGTCTACGATGCCCAAGGGCAATTTCTCACAGCATCCTTCGCCGACTACCTCATGCCGCTGGCAACCGACTTTCCCGATCTGTATGGCGTTTCGCTGGAGATGTATCCATCCCCGATCAATCCGCTGGGAGCGAAGGGCGCGGGGGAAGGTGGCACCATCCCCGTCGGTGGCGTCATAGCCAACGCGGTGGCTGCAGCACTGTCCTCGCTCGGCGTTCAACCGAACGCACTTCCCCTGTCGCCGGAGCGGGTCTGGAAATCGATCGCGGGAGCCAGCGGGCAGGTCGGTACGAGGAGCAAATGATGATCGTGAAGACGGGTGGCGGCGGATCGATGATCGTGGAGAAGGACGTCGCCATTCCCGTGAGCGACGGTCATGTGATCAGAGCAAACGTCTATCGTCCAGAGGGCGCGGACCGACAGCCCGTGCTGATGGCACTCGGCATCTACGGCAAGGACGCGCATTTTGGCGATGCCTACAAGGCGATGTGGGATGTACTGAAGCGCATCCATCCAGCGATCGACACAGGCGATAGCACCGGCCATTGGCTGCGCTGGGAAAACGTCGATCCGGAGCTTTGGGTGCCGCACGGCTACGTCGTGATTACGGTCGACGCGCGCGGCACAGGCATGTCACCCGGTTATCTCGATCCGCTCTCGCCGCGGGAGACGCAGGACTACTACGACGCGATCGAGTGGGCCGGCGTGCAACCATGGTCGAGCGGCAAGGTCGGTCTCATCGGTATCTCTTACTTCGCAATGAAGCAGTGGCAGGTGGCGGCCCTCAGACCACCGCATCTGGCAGCAATGGTGCCGTGGGAAGGCAACAGCGACTTCTATCGCGAGTGGAGCCATCATGGAGGCATCCTCGCCGGTTCGTTCCTGACCGCCTGGTGGCCTCGGCAAGTGCTGCCCAACCAGCACGGTAATGCCCAGACCCATCACCGCGATCGCGACACGGGCCAGCGTACCACCGGGCCCGCGCTATCGCCCGATCTGCTTGCCGGGAACCGCGCGACACACCATGAAGACATCGCGGCTCATCCCTTTGACGACGCGTGGTTCCGCCAGCGCTCGCCGGACCTGTCGCGGATCGATGTACCGCTACTATCGGCCGGCAACTGGGGCGGCATCGGTCTGCACCTGCGTGGAAACATCGTCGGCTGGGAGCAGGCCGCAAGTCACGACAAGTGGTTGTCCCTTCACATCGGCACGCACTTCGAAAGCTTCTACCTGCCCGCCTACATCGAGATCCAGCGCCGGTTCCTCGACAAGTATCTGAAGGAAGCCGACAACGGCTGGGAGCGCGAGCCGCGCGTGCGACTTGAAGTGCGCCGTGCCGATGGTACCGCGACAACGCGCATGGAAAGCGAGTGGCCACTCGCGCGAACGCGCTGGACACGGCTCTATCTGGATGCGGCGGCACGTCTCCTCGTCAGTACAGCACCGAAGATTGCAACGGACGCGAGCTACGAAGCGCTCGGCGAAGGTATCGACCTCTCGACGCCCCCGTTCGAGGAGGAGACCGAGTATACCGGTCCGGTCGCCGCACGGCTGTGGATCCGGTCCAGTACGACCGACATGGACATCTTCGCGACGCTGAGGGCGTTCGATCCCGACGGCGTAGAAACGATCTTCATAGGCGCGAGCGAGCCGGTGCCCGTCACGCGCGGCTGGTTGAGGGCATCGCATCGGCGGCTGGATCGAACGCATTCCGAACCCTGGCGGCCTTGGCTCGCCCACGCCGATGCAGAGCCGCTGACCCCCGGCGAGACCTACGCGGTAGATCTTGAGATCTGGCCGACGAGCGTCGTGATGCCGAAAGGTTGGCGGCTGGTTTTGACACTACAAGGCCGCGACTTCGAGTTCCCCGGCACGCCCGGGCGGATGTTGCACAACGACCCCGTGGATCGGCCACCCGATCGATTCGGCGGCCTCAATACCATTCTGAGCGGCGGCACTACGGCTTCGTATCTCCTGATGCCGTTGATCCCTTAGTTCGCACCGAGGATGATGCTTAGGTGCTGCGCTACATGGATTCCCGCGCGCCTGTCGCGGCTCCGAGAGCGTGCGGCGGCAGCATCAGCCGCTCGACGAGGGCAATGAGGCCGTAGAGTAGAATGCCGACGATGGTCAGGGCGGCAATCCCGGCGAACAGCAGTGCGGTATCCATGTTGCCATTGGCGACGAGCAAGAGATGGCCGAGTCCCCCTTGGCCGCCGACGAATTCGCCGACGACGGCACCGACGACAGCGAGCGTGATCGAGATCTTGAGGCCCGCGAAGATCGACGGCAGTGCATTGGGCAACCGGATCTTGAAGAAGGTCGGCCAAGCGCCCAGGCCCATCGACTGGGCCAGATAGACCTTTTCGCGCTCGATCGAGGAAAGACCCATCGCGGTGTTTATGACGATGGGGAAAAACGCGATCAAGAAGGCGATCAACACCTTCGGCAAGAGACCGAAGCCGAACCAGACGAGGAATAGCGGAGCTACCGCCACCTTGGGGACTGCTTGCGAAGACACCAATAATGGCAGAACCGTCAACGAGAAGCTCGGCCACAGAAAGATGGCAAGTGCCAGGGGAATGCCGATCAGGATGCTGAGTCCGAAACCGAGAACGATCTCGAGCGTTGTGATCATGCTTTCTTTCAACAGTAGCGCACCGTGCGTATGCATGGCCTGCACGATGACGCTCGGTGCTGGCAAGATGTAGCCGGGGACACCACCGAACCGGGAAGCTGCTTCCCAAACGGCGAAGAAGGCTACCAGTGCCACCGTCGGATAGAGGACGGCAGAGATGCGTTCGCGGCGCTCGCGCGCCACACGGCGTGCCAGCAGGCGCCGCTCGATCTCCTCGATGCCGTGGGATGAAGCGGGTGCATGCGAAATCGTGTCGGTGTAGCTCTCGCTCACTTTGCCAACCCTCCAGCGTGCTCGTTCAATACGCCGCGCGCAAGGAACAGCTCCATGATCTGTCGGCTGTAGGCCGCGAACTCCGGGGTGTCGCGCATAGCTAAAGTGCGGGGCCTGGGAAGAT
>CANMLK010000252.1 GCA_947498445.1 Beijerinckiaceae bacterium | reverse complement strand
CGCCCGCACGCCAAACTTGAACTGACAAACCCGGACTCAACGCCCGGATCGGGGCTATTACCGGACCCGGCGCATCCTTCCGACGCGCCGGATTCGGCGAGCAGTTAGGGTTATTCGATGATCCTCATGATCTCCGTCGCTGGCGGAGATCATGAGGATTTCGCTGAACGCGCGCATCCAGTCCTCGGTCTGATCCTGCGAGCCTGCGCCACGCTGGTGGAATGTTTCAAGCTGGTCGAGTGACTGAAGCTCCACCTCAAAGTGCATTGAGGCCCCGCCCTGCCCGCGCGTCAACGGCACAAGCAGTCGCGGCGGATAAAGGTGAGCGCCGCCTCGCGATCCACAGGACGAAAATCGTAGGAGAAGCGAACAAGAAACACGGTAAGCCTCCCTCATGGGTTGCGCCATGTGGCGCCAGCAATCAATTGCAACACGACGCGCAAACAGAAGTTTCGACCTTCGAGCGAACCGAAGGCTTCACCGTGCGTTATCGAAAGGACGAGTTGCAGCGGAGGGTGGAGCATGATCGACGGGAAGCTTCTGGCGACGCTGCGCGAGCGAGCCAAAGGGCAAGTCGTACTCACAACTGACGACCTTCGCGCTGTTCTTCCGATCGAAACTTTGAGCGCTGATGACCTTGCAATGATTGTCCTTCAGCTGGAGGACGCGGGCGTCTCGCTTGAAGTCACCGATGATCTTCTTGGAACATCCCGCCGTCGCACGCCCACCTCACCCCAAACGCCCGTCTTTCAATTGCCCGGGACGCAAACGCCAGTGCGAAGCACAATCCAGCCCGCGCAGGCGCCGGGCGGTTCACCGGACGCATACGCGCCGCAGGAGCCCATCGGCGCAAATGCGGCAAACGCTGATGGGTGGAAATTCGTCGCCGCCGCAAGCGCAATTATTGGCGTCGGCGCGCTCATACTTTTCTATTTTTCGCGCTGAACCAGGCGCAGTTTAACGGAGTCCCCATTGGCGAGACTGATCGTCGTTTCCAACAGAGTTTCCATACCCGATCCGTCCGGAAAGACGGCTGCGGGCGGCCTCGCTGTCGCCCTTTGCGAGGCGCTGGAGCAGCATAAAGGCCTTTGGTTTGGATGGAGCGGCAAGACGTCGTCAGCTCCAAGTCTGATCCCGACAATGAGTCAGCGTGGATCGGTCCAATACGCGGTGATGGATCTCACAACCAACGATCGTCAGGAATATTACAGCGGCTTCGCCAATCGCGCCCTGTGGCCAACGATGCATTATCGACTGGGCCTTTCTGAATTCTCACGCGCCGACTATGCAGGCTATCTGCGCGTCAATCGACGCTTTGCGCAGGCGCTCGCCAACCTCGTCGAGCCGGATGATCGCATCTGGGTGCACGATTATCATTTGCTTCCGCTTGCGTCCGAATTGCGTGCTGCGGGCATGCGCAATCGCATTGGTTATTTTCATCACATTCCGTGGCCTGCGCCTGAAGTGCTCAACACCCTGCCGGGCGCGTCAGACCTTCTGCTCGGCATGCTGGATTATGATTTGATCGGGCTGCAGACGGATCGCGACGCCGATAATCTCAAGCGCAATCTTATTCGGGAACTGGGCGCGCGCGCCGAAGGCGCTTTCGCCGTGACGCTGAATGACCGCACGAGCGTCATCAAAGATTTCCCGATCGGGATCGACGTCGACAGTTTCCAGAGGGCCGCGATACGAGGCCATTCACAAAAGTTAGTGCGGCAGACCGTTGCAAGTCTGGGGTCGCGCAGTCTGGTCATGTCCGTCGACAGGCTCGATTATTCGAAAGGGATTCCCGAACGCATGGAAGCGTTCGAACGCTTTTTGATGTCGAACCCCGATCAGCGAAACCGCGTTACGCTCCTTCAGATCGCGCCGGTCAGCCGCGCCGAAGTGCCCGAATACGCCATGCTCAGCAGGCAAGTGAATGAAACAATCGGCCGCGTGAATGGCGGGTACGGCGAGCCTGGATGGGTGCCAATCCACTATGTAACGAATTCCTACCCGCGCGCCGTGTTGGCGGGATTACTCCGCGTTGCGCGGGTCGGGCTTGTGACGCCGGTTCGAGACGGCATGAACCTTGTCGCAAAAGAATTTTTGGCGGCTCAAGACCCTGAAGATCCCGGCGTGCTTGTGCTTTCGAAATTCGCAGGCGCGGCGCTTCAATTGCCGCAGGCGCTCATCGTCAATCCCAATGACAAATTCGAAGTGGCTGACGCAGTGCGCACGGCGCTCAACATGGACCTTGCAGAGCGTGTCGCGCGCTGGAAGCCCATGATGGAGACGATCAGACGCTACGATGTCCGGTGGTGGTCCTCGGAATATCTGCGTGAACTCAACAGCGCGCCGGCGCGCGCGACCTGAGCGCATTGCTCAAAGCGGCGCGTCGCCAAACAAACCGGCGCGATAGTCTGCAATCGCCTGATCAATCTCGGCCACCGAGTTCATCACGAATGGCCCGCGCGCGACAATCGGCTCTCCAATGGGCTCCGCATGCCCCAGCAAGACACACGCGGGCGTGCGGGCGCGCAGGGCCAACCTGTCCTCCGATCGGCTACATCTTACAAGATGAGCTTCTTGCACAAGCGTTTCCTGGACCTGAACATCGCCGCGCACGACGTACAGAAACATTGCGCGTCCCGACAAGCCGGTGAGGTTCAAAACACCGTCCTTGTCGAACTCCGCGACACTCATGAAGACGTCCGTTCTTGATTGAATGGGGCCGGTGACGGCATTCAGCACCCCCGAAATGACGCTCACGCGAGCGGCGTCTTTTTCGACAACCGGAATTTGCGACTTGCTCAAGCCAACATAGGCAGGCTCGACCATCTTCAATCGCGCCGGCAGGTTGACCCAGAGCTGCAGGATTTCCAGCGGCCCGCCAGTGCGCAGAAAATCGTCGGGCGAAATCTCGGCGTGCACCAGGCCGCGCCCCGCCGTCATCCATTGCACGCCACCGGCCCCGATGACGCTCGAGGAGCCGCCGCTGTCATGATGCGCGAGCGAGCCCTGAAGAATGAACGTGACAGTTTCAAAACCGCGATGCGGATGCGGGCCAAACGGCAGGCCCTCGTTGTTCGGCAAGTAAGTTTGCGGCCCGTGATGGTTGAGGAACAGGAACGGGTCGAGGTCTGGCAAGCGCGGCCCCGGCAGTGGGCGGCGCGTTACGAGATTGCCGATATCGTAACGCAGAGCGGGGTGCACGCCCAGGATTGTCTTGTTTTGCATCCGGCCCGCTTTGTACTGGCGCATTTGAACGCCCAGCTTTGAGTCTTAAAGCGATCGGCGACTAGTTTCCCTTGCGGTCCGCCGCGGCGCGGGCAGGCGGCGGGGGCTTGCCGGTTGTGCGCATCGCAATCTCGTCGGCCACCCGCATCCAGAATTGTGACCCTTGTTCACTGCGCCGTCGGCGGCAATAGGCGGCCTGTTCACGCGCCTTGGCGAGCGCACCGCGACCTTCCTGAGCAATGAGAGTGATCGCCTCGTATTCCACTTCGGTGAGGGCACGCTCGTCCTGGCGCGGGCCGCGCCGAAAAAAATTCCGAATGAACTCGACGATAGCGCGCATTGGGCTTTTCCTCCCATACCGCTGCGGCTGATGAACCATCTGACCATTAGTTAGGCCACCATGACAAGATAGGGCGTGGCCGCACCCTGCACAGTGATCCGTTTGCCAACGATCAAGCCGCGCTGTTTGTTTCACAACGCGCGGCCAACCTGATCGGGGCCGCCCTCCCGTTGCCTCGGCGAGGCACGCGTGACACTAAAGGCGTGTTGAGAACGGGGGGCGAACAGGAATGGCTGAGGGGACGGGGCGCGGTCGGGACGTCTTCAGACACCGCGATTATACGCTTTATGTCCTCTCCCGCTTCCTCTGGGGCCTTGGCGTCCAGATTATGGTCGTGGCGATTGGCTGGCTTGTCTATGCACTGACAAGCGATCCGTTTGCCCTTGGTCTCGTCGGGCTGGCGGCGTTTGTCCCGGCGGTGCCCTTGTCCCTCATGACCGGGCCCGTGGCGGATCGTTACGACCGTCGCTCCATCATGATTATTTGCTGCGGCACGATGACGGTGGTCGGGCTGGCCATGGCGGGTCTCGTGGGCGCAGGCATGCTGGCGGGCGGGGCGATCTGGATCGTCTATGTCGCGGTCTTTCTCATCGGGTCGGCGCGCTCGTTCGCCAACCCCGCCGGCCATGCGCTGATGATGTCGATCGTGCCGGAAGAGGAATATTCAGCGGCCCTCGCGTGGCACAATTCGCTGGTCCAGGCCTCGGCGATCTCGGGACCCGTCATCGGCGGGCTGCTGCTGCCGCTGGGTTCCCTCGCGCCGTTTGTGGCGGCAAGCGCCGCCTTTGCCGCTGCCAGCGTGCTCTCCATCATGTTGCGCAAGCCAGAGCGCCGGGCCGCCGGAAAGCCGCCCGTCACCCTCGAAATGCTGCTGGCCGGCTATCGCTTCATCTGGCGGTGCCCGGTGATTTTGGGCGCCATGAGCCTTGACCTTGTCGCGGTTCTGCTGGGCGGCGTTGTCGCGCTTTTGCCAGTCTTCGTGCAAGACGTTTACGAAACGGGCCCATGGGCGCTTGGCGTGTTGCGCGCTTGCCCTGCTGTTGGCGGGCTCGTGGCCTCGCTGGTGATCGCCAACACGGCGTTCACCTGGCACGTGGGCCGCACAATGTTTGGTTCGGTCGCGGTCTTTGGCCTTGCGACCATCGGCTTTGGCCTTGCGACGCATTTTCTGTTCGCAGCCGTCTGCCTCGCCATTCTGGGCGCTGCGGATATTCTGAGCGTTCTCGTGCGCCAGACGCTCATTCAGGTCGAGACCCCTGACGCCGTGCGCGGGCGCGTTCTGGCGGTGCATTCGATTGTGGCTGGCACGTCCAATGAGCTTGGCGAGTTTCGAGCCGGGTCCATGGCGGCTCTAATCGGCGTTGTGCCAGCGGTCCTGTTTGGCGGCGTC
>CANMLK010000251.1 GCA_947498445.1 Beijerinckiaceae bacterium | reverse complement strand
TTACTATCTGAACTCATGTAGCTTTTTAGCACCGCGCGAGGGGTCTGTCGCTGCGGCTGTTTCTCCTGCCAGCGGCGACGCGTGGCGCCCTACCCCTTCACGCCCGCCTTCGCGATCGGCGGCACGAAGGAAAGACCAGTGTCCCAGGGGAAAAAGATCCACGTGTCCTGCGACACTTCGGTGATAAACGTATCCACCAGCGGGCGACCAAGCGGCTTGGCGTACACGGTGGCGAAATGCGCTTTGGGCAACATCTCGCGCACGAGGCGTGCGGTGGCGCCAGTGTCGACAAGATCGTCAACGACCAGCACGCTCGCGCCGCCATCGCCGTTGACCGCGATCTTTTCAGTGATGGTCTTCAACACGCGCAATTCGACCTGACGTTTCTCGTCGTCATAGCTCTCGATGCAAACCGTCTCGATGACGCGGATGCCAAGTTCGCGCGCAACAATAGCCGCTGGCACAAGGCCGCCGCGCGTCACCGTCACCATAGCGCTAAAGGGGCCCGCCGCGTTGAGCCGCCACGCCAACGCGCGCGCGTCACGATGAAATTGATCCCACGAAACCGGGAATGCTTTCTGCCCGTCGCTCATCAAAATAACCCCGTCAGGAAGGTGCGCGTTCGGCGACGAGCTGCGCGATGAGCGCGCGCACGTCGTCTGAAGCCTTGGCGAGAAGCGCTTCGTCCTTGCCGCGAAGCACAATCTGGTTGTTGCGCCCGCCCGCCGTGCCAAACGACGGATAGGAGCCGATTGAAACGTCTGCATATTGCGCGGCGATGGCCATGAGGCCCGCTGCGTAGACGCCTTCCGGCAACGGCGCATCGAGCGAGACAGACTGTATCTTCACGCCCGTCTCAAGGGTCTGGGCGACGTTGTCGAGCATCGCCTGCATGATGCGCGGCACCCCGGCCAACACCATGACATTGCCAATTTTGAACCCGGGCGCTGCGGAAATCGGATTGAGGATGAGATCCGCGCCCTTGGGGATGCGACACATGCGAAGCCGCATTTCGTTGAGGTCCGAGCGCTTCATGCGCGTCAGCAACAATTCGACCGCGCGTTCGTCCACATCAATCGAGACGCCCATCGCCTTGGCGACGCAATCAGCCGTGATGTCATCATGCGTGGGGCCAATGCCGCCCGTGGTGAACAGATAGGTGTAACGCGTACTCAGCGCCTGCACGCCCGCCACAATCTCCTCCTCGATGTCAGGAACCACGCGCACTTCGCGCAGCTCGATGCCGATCCTGGTGAGATATTCGGCGATAAAGCCAATGTTCTGGTCCTTGGTGCGTCCGGACAGAATTTCATCGCCAATCACGAGAATGGCGGCAGTAATCGTTTTGGGCGCTGGCTGCATGACTTTGGACCTTGATGGATTTCAGTCCCGTTTATGAAGCGGCTGGCAGGCTTGGCAAGGGAAAATGCGCTTGCAAGCAGTTTGGCGGGTCAGTCGACGCCGGCAGCGCCCTCCCCTATGACAGCGTTCACTGCCTTCCTCGCGAAACGAACGGCCCCATGCGCTTCCCGCACCCCCTCATCGAAGGCCGGTTGCTGCGCCGCTACAAGCGGTTTCTCGCCGACGTGCAGCTCCTCTGCGGGGAGGAGGTCACGGCCCATTGCGCCAATCCGGGCGCGATGATGGGACTTCTCGCGCCGCAGGGCCGCGTATTCCTCTCACAATCGGACAACCCGGCGCGCAAGCTGCGATTTTCGTGGGAGGTCGTGGAGGCCGCGTTCGGCCGAGGCCCGGAATTGGTTGGCGTTAGCACCGCCCTGCCCAATCCGCTGGTCGGCGACGCGCTGCGTGCGGGGTTTTTCCACGAGTTTGACGGCTGGCCGATCGTGCGGCGCGAGGTGAAGTACGGGGCCGCCAGCCGCGTTGACTTCCTGCTCGAAGGCGAAGGCCGGCCGCCCCTCTATGTCGAAGTGAAGAACGTCCACCTCATGCGCCAGCCGGGCCTCGCCGGGTTTCCCGATTGCGCCACCGCGCGCGGCGCCAAGCACATGCGCGAACTGGCCGAAATGGTGCGCGCTGGCTGCCGCGCGTGCGTCGTGTTTGTAATCCAGATGAACGCCGACCGCTTCACGCTCGCCCGCGATCTTGATCCGGTCTACGCGCGCGCCTTTGACGAAGCGGTCGCCGCCGGGGTGGAGGCGATAGCCCTCTCCTGCAACGTGGCCCTGGAAGGCGTGGAGATCGCGCGGCGCGTACCGATTGTTTAGTCGCGCTCGTAGACGACGTTGGCCCGCGTGCGCAGGATTTCCCGATATCCGTTGTCGAGAATCAGCTTTGGCAGATCGACAGTCCAGCGCGCATTGATGTGCTCCATCACCATCAACTTGGGCCACAGGGCTTTCGGCGCCGTGCGGAAAAATGGCTCGAGAATCAGGTCTTCGGCGCCTTCCACATCAAGCTTCATCGCGTCGATGCGGGCATAGCCTTCGGCCTCCACCACGCCGGCCAGCGTGCGGGCGGGCACGCGCACGCGCTTACCGTCCGCCTCGGCGCTGACGATTCGCACAGAGCTTTCGCCGCGATTGTGCGAGGGCAAAAACAGCGTGATCTCGCCGTCTTCGTCGGCCAGCGCACAATCCATCGCCTTGACCGTGGCAAACGGGTTCTGGCGGATATTGTAAATCAGCCGCTCGAAGATTTCGGGCTGCGGCTCGATGGCGAGGATGCGCGCAAGCGGCCCGGCGTTCGCGGCCACATAGAGCGCGTAACCGCCGACATTTGACCCGATGTCGATGAAGACAAACTCCGTCGTGATGCGGCTTTTCAGCAGCAGCCGCTCGGGCTCGTCAAAATACTGCGGCGTGAAGAGAATGCGCTTCTCGCAGACGTTATTGTACGGGTAGAGCCGCATCTTGGCGCCCAGCGAAGTCACGTCCACGGGTCGTCCGGCCAGCGCCTTGATGCTCAGGCCACGCAGGAAGAACGCGCGGCGATGGGCTAGCCAGGATTGTCCAGCGCCTCGCGTCCATGCGAGAACCCGACGCAGGAGTGCGCCAGGGGCGTGCCGCCCGAAGGGCGTAAGATTGTTGATCGGCGTTATGGACATCTGCTCGTGCGTTCAACTTTCCGTGGAGCGCAATGGCCGCGACGCTGGTTGAGCGCCATGTTCCACGCCGAGGGCTCATATCATAGCTGCTGAGCGTCACGCTACCCGCGCGCCGGAGCCCCGAGCCCACGTTTCACTTGCGCTGGGGCGCTTTTCGCCTAGATTCATCGCATTCTTTCGCGGACGCACAATGACCTTCGTAGACGCACAAATCGCCCCGACACGCAAAACAGGGCACATCAAGCTTCATGGACCTGAAGCCTTCGAGGGCATGCGCAGGGCCGGACGCCTGACAGCTGAAGCCCTCGACATGCTGTCGGAATTTGTGACGGCCGGGGTCTCGACCGACAAGCTCGACCGCATGGCGTTCGATTTCGCCATGGATCACAAGGCCTACCCGGCCCCGCTTGGCTATCGCGGCTACCGCAAGTCCATTTGCACCTCGATCAACCACGTCGTCTGCCATGGCATCCCTGACGCGCGGCCCCTGCGCGAGGGCGACATCGTCAACGTGGACGTGACGCTGCTTGTCGATGGCTGGCATGGCGATTCGAGCCGCATGTACTGCGTGGGCGCGGTCGCTCGCCGCGCCGAACGACTGATTGATGTGACGTATGAAGCGCTGATGCGTGGCGTCGACGCCGTCAAGCCAGGCGCGACGACGGGCGATATCGGTTGGGCGATCCAGGAGTTTGTGGAGTCCGAGCGTTGCTCAGTCGTGCGGGATTTTTGCGGCCACGGCCTAGGCCGACTATTTCATGACGAGCCCAACATTCTCCACTACGGCCGCCCGGGCGAGGGCGTGAAGCTGACGCCGGGTATGTTCTTCACCATTGAACCCATGATCAATCTCGGGCGCCCTCAAGTGAAAATTCTGCCCGATGGCTGGACCGCCGTGACTCGTGACCGGTCCCTGTCTGCCCAATTCGAGCACACGATTGGCGTGACGGACGCGGGCTGCGAGATTTTCACCTTGTCTCCGCGCGGTCTGCATCGTCCCCCTTACACGCCAGACCAGCCGCTGAGATGAGAGATTCGCCAGGTAGCTCAAAGATCAGCGCCCGGCAAAAGCTACAAGTTGAAGCTCAACCGGAGGTTGAAAGGCCCGACGCCAAGGAGCCCCATTACAAGGGTCATCGCGCCCGCCTGCGCGAGCGCTTCACCGAATCCAGCGATCAGGGCATGCCTGATTACGAACTTCTGGAACTGGTGCTGTTCCGCTCAATCCCCCAGCGCGACGTTAAACCGCTCGCCAAAGCGCTGATCTCCCGCTTCGGCTCATTCGCTGAGGTCATCGGCGCCCGGCCGGAGCGACTTGCCGAAGTTGAGGGAATCGGCGCCGCGACCGCCCTTGACCTGAAAATCGTTGAGGCGGCCGCACGGCGCCTTGCGCGGGGCGCTATCGGCGATCGTCCACTGCTTGGATCATGGAAAGACGTTCTCGATTACTGCCGAACAGCAATGGCCTTCGCAGATCGTGAACAATTTCGTATCTTGTTCCTGGACAAGCGGAACTTTCTTATTTCGGATGAAGTGCAAACTCTCGGAACGGTAGACCACACGCCGGTTTATCCAAGAGAGGTTGTGCGTCGCGCGCTGGAGCTTGCTGCCTCTGCTCTTATTATGGTTCACAACCACCCTTCAGGCGACCCGACACCGTCCTCCGCAGACATCCGCATGACTGAATAATTGGCCAGTATTGGCAAGTCTTTAGGCATTACCGTGCACGACCACATTATCGTCGGCAAAAACGGACATTCCAGCTTTCGCGGACTCAATTTAATCTAGAGCGCGTTGACATTCAAGATTCCCCAGGACTCTCAAATCTGATTCAAGCTCCTTTTCGGATAGGAGCGTTGAATGTCGGCGGTTCGCCTGTCTCTTCGGGACGATCAATGGGAGCGGATGGCTCTGCACTTACCAGGGAAGGCC
>CANMLK010000250.1 GCA_947498445.1 Beijerinckiaceae bacterium | reverse complement strand
AGCCTCCTTTGCCAGCACGCATTTTGAATCAGAACAAAACCGATTCGGGAATCCCCTCCGATTCAATCAGGCAGGAAACCGCTCTAGAGGCGCGTCTCAGCGCCGAGTATTTTGATGTCCTGTCCGCGATGAATGGCCCAGACGCGCTGGCCGCCTGCATCGAAGGGCGCTGCGACATCGTTCTGCTCGACGTCATGATGCCCGGGATGGACGGTCTTGAAGTCTGCCGCCGCTTGAAGGGAAACCCGGCGACCGCGCACATTCCGGTCGTCATGGTGACTGCGCTCGACCAGCCTGCCGACCGCGTGCGCGGCCTCGATGCTGGGGCGGACGACTTTCTCACGAAGCCGCTGGATGAAGTGGCGTTGCTCGCCCGCGTGCGCTCGCTCGCGCGTCTCAAGACCACGATGGACGAATTACGCAGTCGTTGCATGACGCTGGCTAGCCTTGGTCCGTCGGCGAAACTTGCCGAGGCCATCAGCGACGAGGGCCAGAATGGCCGCATCCTTCTCATCGACGACCGCGTCAATTCGGCGACCTGGGTTGAAGGCGCTCTTCGGGGCCGCCACGCCCTCACCGTCGAGTCCGATCCGTCAAAAGCTTGCGAACGAGCAGGCGCTAACGATTTCGAGTTGATCATCGTCTCCCTGAACCTTGCGGGGCACGACGGACTTCGCATCTGCGCGCAATTGCGGTCGATGGAGCAGACGCGTCAGACCCCGATTCTGATGATCGCCGAAATGGACGATCGCCCGCGTATTTTGCGTGGACTCGACATGGGCGTGAACGACTACCTTGCGCGTCCCCTCGACCGGAACGAACTGATCGCCCGCGTGCGCACGCAACTGCGCCGCAAGCGTTACGCTGACGCGCTGCGGATGACTCTGTCCGACTCTATACAGGCGGCGCTCGTGGATTCGCTGACCGGGCTCTACAATCGCCGGTATCTTGAGACCCACCTCGCAAGCATGCTGGAATCGGCTTCTACTCGCGGCAATCCTCTCTCGCTGATGGTTCTCGATATCGACCACTTCAAGGTTATCAACGACACCTGGGGCCACGACGCAGGCGACGAAGTCCTTCGCGCCTTCGCCCAGCGCGTCAAGCAAGGCGTGCGCGAGGCGGATCTGGTTTGTCGGCTTGGCGGCGAGGAATTCGTGGTCATCATGCCCGAGGCCGAGCAGCGCTTCGCCGCCTCCATCGCCGAGCGCGTGCGTCAACTCGTCGAGGTTGAGCCCTTCCTCATTGAGGGCGGAGCCAAGGAGATCAAGGTGACGGTTTCGATCGGTTTGGCCGAAGCCCACGGCGACGCCAGTCCCGACGCATTCTTCCGCCGGGCCGACAAGGCGCTTTACCGCTCAAAGCGTGAAGGCCGGAACAGGGTTACCCTCGACGCTGCGTAAGCAACCGCCGCAATTTTGTCGCTTTGCAGCGTGACACGATGGTGCGTCGTTTTCCCGCCTGATTCGCGTTTTGTTCAGTTCGCTGTGGATAGATCGTTGATTCATCGTGAAGATTAATTGCTAATCGATGATCCGATTGTAGCCCGTTAATAGCCGCGTTAGAGTTTCAATATGGCCTGCCGGTAAAGCGGAGGGTCGACGAAAAACCCCTCGGAGTGCTCGGGTCCGCCGCATCTCCTGGGTCCGTGGGGCAGGCCGGTCGGTGCGGTTCAGGAGTGGCCTCCTCAGGATCGTGCTCGACCGGCCATTTTTCTGGCGGCGCGCTCGCTTGGCGCATTTCCCGCGCTTCCCCGCTCTTCCCACAAAATTTGCAAAAATAAAAAGGGCCGCTGCGAAGGCGGCCCTCAATGCATTGTCAGGTCAGGGAAGATTACTTGATCTTCGTTTCCTTGAATTCGACGTGTTTCTTGGCGACCGGGTCGTACTTGCGGTAGCTGAGCTTCTCGGTCTTCGTGCGCGCGTTCTTCGACGTCACGTAGAAGTAACCCGTGTCGGCAGTCGAGATGAGCTTGATCTTGATGTTGGCGGCCTTGGCCATCGTTCTATCCGATCTATGGCGTGTAAATCTGCGCGCAAAATACGGATGGCTGCGCGTAAGTCAAGGACAGGTCTTTCAAAGCAGCGAGAGTCCCATCAAAGCATGGACCTGATCTTTCAAAGCAGGTCGCGCCGCCAGCCGCCGGGGCCCACGCGATAGCATGGCGCAGGCATCCAGTGCGGCAGGCCCGCCGCGAGCCGCTTTTCCAGTTCTCTCAAGACGACACTGGTAATGGTCGCCAGATCGAGACTCTGGGCCTCCTCAAGGTCGATCCAGACCGTCTCTACAAGTTCTTGCCCCGGGCCGACGGCGCCGGGCGCCTCTCCGCACAGCGCCGAGTGATCGACCGCGAAGAACGAGGCGTCATAGCGCATGGGCAGCCGGGGCGGCGTAATCGCGCGGGCGATGAAATGCAGCGGTTCGAGATCGGGGAAGACGCCATGTTCGGCGAATGCCCGCCACAAGGCTGGCGGGTCGGGCGGGGGACCATAATCGCGGGTGCCGAGCAGGAGTCCCGTTTCCTCGAATGTTTCGCGAACCGCCGCCAAAGCCAATGCACGGGGAAGGCCCGGCGAGGCGGGCGCGATCTTGGCGAGTCGATCTTCGACAGGCCCTGCAAGCGCGCCCGCCACGTTCATGCGCCGGTCGTCAGGATCAAGCCTGCCGCCGGGGAAGCAATACTTGCCCGGCATGAAGCGGTCTGTGGGGCTCCTGCGGCCCATCAGCACCCTCGGACGCGCCCCGGAGCGGTCCACGACAATGAGCGTTGAGGCCAGCCGTGGACGGGCCCCGGAGGGGGGCTGCATTCGCAGCCGCGCCCAGACCTTTTCATTCAACAGAGGTGAATAGTCGTCGAGGTTTGGGGGGCAGATCACATTAGGGCGCAGTTGGTTTGCTACGGCTGGTCACAGACGGAAGCGTCGTGGCGAATCCGTGCATTCTGAGCGCCCATTGATAGTTGATCAAGGCCCCCTTGACGCCAGGCAGGAGCCAGAGCGCCATCAAGATCGCCACAAGTGGCCAAAGCACCATGTGAACCCACATGTCGACTTGAGGCCAGTAATCGTCAGCGATCATCAGCATGGCTGCGACCACATGTCCGACAACAAAAATGGTCAGATAGGGGGGCGCATCATCGGCGCGCTGATGGTGAAGCTCCTCGCCGCATGAGGGGCACTCATCGTTGACCTTCAGGTAAGCGCGAAACATCTTGCCTTGGCCGCACTGCGGGCAGTGACCGGCAAAACCACGGCGAATCGCCGGCCAGACCGGTTGATCAGCCTCCTCGCCAGAGGCGGGGGCCTCCTGACGCATGTCACTCGCCGATGTCATAAAAGTCTCCGCTAGCGCCGCCGTCCGCGATTTCCGCTTGAACCAGCAGCGCCCATCGAATGTGGTCGTGTGGGCTTGTTACGTGAAGATGGCTTCTTGTCGCGCCCCGCAGACTTGCGCGATTTCGCCGCAGCGCCGCGCGGGCGCGCACGCCCTTCGCTGAGAATTTCAAAGCGCAGCGCACCAGCAAATGGCGCAGCTTCCACCAGCCGGACATCTACAATATCGCCCATGCGATAGGTTTCGCCGGTGCGCGAGCCCACCAGCGCGTGCAGATGCTCCTCATGCTTGAAGAAGTCGTTGCCCAGCGTGGAGGCTGGCACAAACCCGTCGGCGCCGGTGTCAGCAAGTTTCACGAAAAGGCCGGAGCGTATGACGCCCGAGATGCGCCCCGAGAAGCTCGCGCCAACCTGTTCGGACAGGAAGGTCGCGATCAGTCGATCCTTGGTCTCACGCTCCGCCGTCATGGCGCGCCGCTCGGCGGCAGAGATGCGCGCGGCGATTTCCGCCAGCTCATCGGGCTCCATGTTCGGCAGGCCATCGTCGCCCGCCTTCAACGCGCGGATGAGGCTGCGATGCACGATGAGATCGGCGTAGCGACGGATTGGCGACGTGAAATGCGCATAGCGCTGCAGATTCAGGCCGAAGTGCCCGTAGTTGACGGACACGTATTCGGCCTGCGCCTGACTGCGCAACACGACCTCGTTCACAAGATGCTCGTGCTCGGTGTCGCGCACGCGCTCAAGGATGCCGTTGAAATTGGCCGGTCGCAGCGCCTGGCCCTTCGCCAGCTTGATGTCGATGGTGGCGAGAAACTCGCTGAGTCCGTGGACTTTCTCAACTGAGGGCGCATCGTGCGCGCGATAGATGAGCAATTGCCCACGGCTCTCCAGCATTTCCGCCGCCGCGACATTGGCGAGCACCATGAACTCTTCAATAAGCCTGTGCGCATCAAGGCGCGGCGGGGTGAGAACCTTGTCGACCTTGCCTTCGGGCGTGAGGAGCAGCTTGCGCTCGGGCAGATCAAGCTCCAGCGGCCCGCGATGGCGGCGCGCAATGCGCAGCGCGTGATAAGCGGCCCACAAGGGCTTCAGCACCGGCTCAAGCAATGGCTTGGTCAGATCGTCGGGCCAGCCGTCGATGGCGGCTTGCGCCTGCGGATAGGCGATCTTGGCGGCGGAGCGCATCATCACGCGGTGGAACGTGTGACGCAGCTTGCGCCCGTCCTTTGTGATGAACATGCGCACCGCAATTGCCGGGCGGTCCTCATCGGGACGCAGCGAGCAAAGGTCGTTCGAGATGCGCTCGGGAAGCATCGGCACGACGCGATCGGGGAAATACACCGAATTGCCCCGGTCCAGCGCCTCGCGGTCCAGCGCCGAGCCGGACGTGACGTAAGCGGCCACGTCAGCGATCGCGACCGTCAGCACGAAGCCGCCCTCGTTCTCGATGTCGTCATCGGGGCGCGCGTGCACCGCGTCATCGTGGTCCTTGGCGTCCGCCGGGTCGATGGTGACGAGCGGCAATTCGCGCCAGTCTTCGCGCTTGACGCCGCCCGCTTGCATTTTCGCGGGCCGGGCCTTTTCGGCCTCTGCCAGAGTCTCGGGGCGAAAGACATGGGGAATCGCGTGGGTGTAAAGCGCGATCTGCGAAATGGCGCGCTCGTTGTCGATGGCGCCGATGC
>CANMLK010000249.1 GCA_947498445.1 Beijerinckiaceae bacterium | reverse complement strand
CGGCGAGGCGTCCGGTCTCAAGACCATGGAAGAAAAGGCCATGTCGGCGGGCTCCGGGCCAGATGGCGGCTTTCTCGTTCCCCAGCCTGTAGAGCGCGAAATTCTTCAGCGTCTCGCCAACGTGTCGCCGATCCGTGCGCTCGCAACTGTCCGCGAAATTTCGACCGCGACATTCCGCAAGGCGTTTCCCGTTGGCGCTCCTGTCGCCGGGTGGACTGGCGAAACGGATGCGCGCGCGCAGACAACGAGCCCGCAACTCGCCGACATGAGCTTCCCGGCCATGGAATGGTTCGCTATGCCGGCTGCGACGCAAACGCTTCTTGATGACGCAGCGGTCGACGTCGAGCAATGGCTGGCAGAGGAAATTGACACTGTTTTCGCTGAGCAGGAAGGCTCGGCGTTTGTTATAGGAGACGGCGTCAACAAGCCTACGGGCTTTCTCAACTATCCCGTCTCGACACATGCGACCTGGACGTGGGGCAAGCTCGGTTACACGGCGACCGGCGCAGCAGGCGCTTTCGCGGCGACTAATCCGTCTGACCAGATCATCGATCTGATTTATGCCCTGCGCGCCGGGTATCGTCAGAACGCGCGTTTCGTGATGAACCGCAAGACCCAGTCTGCTGTGCGCAAACTGAAGTCGAGCGGAGGCGATTATCTTTGGCAGCCGCCCGCCAGCGTTGACCAGAGCGCCTCGCTCATGGGCTTTGGCGTGACGGAAGCCGAAAACATGCCCGACATCGCTGCAAGCTCGAACTCCATCGCCTTCGGTGATTTCCGCCGCGGTTATCTCGTTGTCGATCGGCTTGGCGTGCGCATCTTGCGCGATCCCTATTCCGCCAAGCCCTACGTGTTGTTTTACACCACCAAGCGTGTGGGCGGCGGCGTGCAGGACTTCGACGCAATCAAGCTGCTCAGGTTCGCCGCGAGCTAAGACTGCTTAACGCGAACCGCTCAGGACGCGCTCGATCCAACCTCGTTGCGGGGCGACGAGCGCGCCCTGGGTAAGTGCGCCGCACGTGCGTTTGCCTTCGCCAGTCGACCATGTGGTGATTGCTGCAACCGATCCGTCGGCCGTAAAGATAGGCCCACCTGAGTCGCCCGTGCAGGCGCCCAGACCCTTTGCTGCAGGATCTCGCGCCCACAGCAGGATTTTCGAAATGGGTTCGCGCGCTTCAAGTAGTCCAGTTCGCAATTGTCCCGCAGACTGCTCGTCGCCTTCGCGCGTCAGGCCAAATCCGGCGATCGTATATCGCTGGCCCGCTTTTACCGCGCTTTGCAATTCGAGACTGGCGGGTGAAATTGATGCGGGCAAGGATTCTGCAAGTTTGAGTATCGCCAGATCAATTGACCGAACGCGCCTGCGCGCAGCGTCTGGCACGAAATCGGGATGTATGTTCACCCCGCTGACGGCAATGAGCTGAGGCTTTCCGTAAGCGCCGACATTTATCGCAAGCTGACGCGCGCCGTGCGCGCAATGGCCGGCTGTGAGAACAGCGGTCCGCGACAAAGCGACGCCGGTGCAAAAGCCAGCGCCGCCGCCGCCTTGTTTGAGAACCATGACAACGCTTGCCGCTACACCCTGAGTCGCGACCTGCGAACTGCCCACCAATGCGTGGCCGCAGCCGGCTGACATGGCAAGCGCCCCAACAGCCATGAATACAACCTGCCTCATGCCGCGCCTCGCATCTGGAAAACCCATGACTCCCATACTCATTGCGCCCCCCGCCGTCGAGCCTGTCAGCCTTGCCGAAGCAAAGGCCTGGCTACGTGTCGAGACTACGGCCGAAGATGAAATCGTCGGCGCGCTCATCGCCTCGGCTCGTCTCGTCGTCGAAAGCCTTACCCGCCGGTTCCTTGTGGCGCAAACTTGGCGCCTTGTTTTCGACGCGTGGCCGGTCGGAAACCTCACTCTGCCTTTCTCGCCCGTACGCTCGGTTGTGGTGCGAACCTTTGACGCGAACGGCGCGGCTTCGACTGCGCCGATTGAGAATTATTCAATCGATCAATATGCAGGTGAGGCCCGTCTGCGCTTCATCAGCGCGCCACCACAACCGGGTCGCCAAACCGCTGGAATTGAAATTGACGTCGAAGCTGGCTTCGCAACAACGGCTTCAGGTGTTCCTGCGCCTTTGCGCCAGGCGATGCGCTTGCTAGTCGCACGTTGGTATGAAAACCGCGGCGATGTCGAAGCCGACGCGGACATGGCTCGCACGCCAGCATCCGTAGCGGCTCTTCTGGCTCCTTATCGCCGCGTGAGGTTGTCATGAGGCGGGCGCGCATTGGCGAACTCGACCAACGGCTGTCGCTTGAACAGCCGGTCGACACGCTCGATGAAATTGGCGGGGTTGTGCGAGTCTGGAGCCACGTCGACGATGTATGGGCGATGATAACGCCTGTGGCCGGGCGAGAAGATTTCGCTGCCGAGCGCGAAGAAAGCGTCCTTACTCATCGCGTGCTCATCCGATGGCGCCCGGATGTAACGGGCGCCATGCGCCTGCGCCAGGACGCGCGCCATTTCGCGATTCATGCTGCGCTCGATTGGGACGAACATCGCCGCTTTATGCTCCTCCAGTGCCAAGAAATCGCGTGAGGACAAATGGCATTCTCAACCGAAATAAAATTACGAAAGGCCGTCCGCGAAAGCTTGCTCGCTGATGCCTTTCTCGTGTTAAAACTTGGTGGCCCCCACGTCTACGACGAGGCTCCGCGCAATCAAGGCGGCGCCTTTGTCGTTTTCACCCAAGGCGAAGCGCGCGACTGGTCAACGATGACGGAGCAAGGCGCAGAGCATCTGTTGACGCTCGAAGTTTGGTCGCCAGCGACCGGAGCGCGTGAAGCGCTCGAAATTTCCGGACGCGTCGCTGACATTCTTCATGAAGCTACGCTCCCGATGACCGGCGCAACCTGTGTTCACGCGCGCATCATCTCTGTCGAGGCGTTGCGCCAAAACGCCAACCGTTTCGTGCGCGCCCGAATCCGGCTGCGCGCACTTGTCGAACTCGCATAACAACGGAGAACAAAAATGTCCGCTCAGAAGGGCAAGGATCTCTTGCTCAAGATCGACGATGGCGCGGGTAATTTCGTGACGATCGCCGGCCTGCGCACACACCGTTTCGCGCTTAACGCTGACCCCGTCGATATCACGCACATGGAATCAGCCGGGCGCTGGCGCGAATTGCTCGAAGGTGCGGGCGTCAAGCGCGCCAGCGTCGCTGGCTCAGGCGTCTTCAAGGACGTCGCCTCCGACGCGTTGGCGCGCCAGGCGTTCTTTGATGGCGCCGTTCGCGCCTGGCAGATCATCGTCCCGTCGTTTGGCGTAATAGCGGGACTTTTTCAGATATCCAGTCTGGACTATCGCGGTGAACACGCTGGTGAAGTGACGTTCGAGCTTGCGCTGGAATCTGCCGGCGCTCTTACATTCACCGCGTTGTGAACCAAGTGGCCAACCGACGCAGAGGCGACGTCGACGCAATCTTCGACGATCAATCATTTACGCTGCGTCTGACGCTTGGCGCCCTTGCCGAGCTGGAAGACGCATTTGGCGCAAGCGATCTCATTGGCCTGGCCGCGCGCTTTGAAGAAGGCCGTTTATCAGCTCGCGATATCATCCGCATTATCGGGGCGGGCATGAGAGGCGGCGGCGCACAGGTGAGCGACAGCGACGTTGCGCGTTTCGCCTGCGACGGAGGGCTCGACGCCTATATCAACATCGCCGCGCAATTGCTCGCGGCAACCTTCGGCGAATCGAATCCGGAGACCGTCCCGACGGTCCCTCCGGGGCCGCAGGACGCCTGAATACCGAAGGCTGCCCGCGCGCGGCGCAGCCCTCCCCGCCGCCTTTTCCATGGCGCGAGGCGATGGCATTCGGTTTTGGCGTCCTGCGGCTAAATGCTGACGCTTTCTGGTCCCTTACGCCGCGTGAACTTGCGAGCGCCGTGGCGGGCGCAAGCGGTGGCGCAAATGATGCTGGCAAGGACATGCTTGCGCGCTCAACATTCGATGCATTGATGCGCGCCTTCCCTGATGAGGCAAGATCATGACAGAATACGAAGGCGGATTTGCAGCGAGCGATATCTTGGAGGTTCGCGTCGCGCTTGATCAAGTGGATGTTTCCGCGCAACGGATGTCGCGCACCCTCACACGCGCATTTGCGTCGGCCGTCGTGGGCGGAAAATCGCTTGAGGATACTCTAAAAACTGTAGCCCATTCCTTATCTAAAGTGGCGCTTAACACTGCGTTGCAGCCTCTGCAGAAAGGTCTCTCTTCAGCGATCGGGTCTTTGTTATCGCCTTTGACAGGGCAGGGCGCGTCCTCCGTGCCTGTCACCGCCTTTGCCGATGGAGGCGTTGTCGCGCGTCCAACTTTCTTTGGTTCGGGTGGGGGGCTTGGCCTGATGGGCGAACGCGGCGCTGAAGCAATCATGCCGCTTGCGCGTGGACCTGACGGGCGGCTGGGCGTCTCCATGAATGGCGCCGCGAACCGCGCGCCCATCGTCAACGTGACGATAAATACGCCGGACGCCGATAGCTTCCGGCGCTCACAAGTGCAGGTTTCTGCGGCGCTGGCGCGCGCTGTGATGCGCGGCCAACGCGGCGTCTGACGTCAGGCCCGCAGCATGGAGGCGATCTCGTCTTTCAGCTGAAGACGCTGCTTTTTCATGTCCTCGAGCGCTTCATCGCTTGTCGGCTCAACCTCAGCTTCCGCGCGATGGATAGCCCGATTCACGTCGTGATATCGATCAGCGAGCCGAACGAAACGCGCGCTGCTCGTCTTGAGCTCATGCAGCCGCTCCCCGTCTTGCGGAAACTCTTCGTGTAACTCGTGCGGAACGTGGCTCATCTATCCCTTCCCTTTCGTTGCAATTTGATCGCGCCAGTCTAGAGCGCGTTGACATTCATCGTGTCCAAATATGCGCGCTGACGATTGATAGCATGGACATGAATGCTCTCGGTGTTTGTTCGTAGCGCGTTGCGATGCGCCTGAAGTGTTTGAGCTTCAGGAAGAAGCGCTCGATGAGATTTCGT
>CANMLK010000248.1 GCA_947498445.1 Beijerinckiaceae bacterium | reverse complement strand
AAACTCGACAACAAGGCCCTTCAGCGTCGCTTCGTCAGCCCAAGAGAGGTCCTTGGAGTCGCGGATCGAATTCAGCAGGGCGGTGTGCTTGGTGCGCAGCAGCGCCAGCAGACCATCCTCGAAGGCGCGCACGCGGTTCACCGGCATGGCGTCGAGATAGCCGTTCACGCCCGCATAAATCACGGCGACCTGTTCTTCCATCTTCAGTGGCGAGAATTGCGACTGCTTCAGGAGTTCGGTCAGGCGCGCGCCGCGGTTGAGAAGGCGCTGCGTCACCGCGTCAAGATCGGAGCCGAACTGGGCGAAGGCGGCCATTTCGCGATATTGCGCGAGCTCGCCCTTGATCTTGCCGGCGACTTTCTTGGTCGCCTTGGTCTGGGCGGAGGAGCCGACGCGCGACACCGAGAGGCCGACGTTCACGGCCGGGCGGATGCCCTGGTAGAACAGATCCGTCTCAAGGAAGATCTGGCCGTCGGTAATCGAAATCACATTGGTCGGGATGTAGGCCGACACGTCGTTGGCCTGCGTCTCGATGACGGGAAGGGCGGTCAACGAGCCGGAGCCGTTGTCGTCGTTGAGCTTGGCGGCGCGCTCGAGCAGGCGGGAATGCAGATAGAACACGTCGCCGGGATAGGCTTCGCGGCCTGGCGGGCGGCGCAGCAGCAGCGACATCTGTCGATAGGCGACGGCCTGCTTGGACAGATCGTCATAAATGATGACCGCGTGCATGCCGTTGTCGCGGAAATACTCGCCCATGGCGCAGCCCGAGAAGGGCGCGAGGAACTGCATCGGGGCCGGGTCGGAGGCGGTGGCGGCGACGACGATGGTATATTCCATCGCGCCCTGCTCTTCGAGCACCTTCACGAACTGGGCGACGGTGGAGCGCTTCTGGCCGATGGCGACGTAGACGCAGTAGAGCTTCTGGCTCTCGGGAGCGCCGGCACCATTCAGCGACTTCTGGTTGAGGATCGTGTCGAGGGCGATGGCGGTTTTGCCGGTCTGGCGATCGCCGATGATGAGCTCGCGCTGGCCGCGACCGATCGGGATCAGCGCATCGACCGACTTCAGGCCGGTGGCCATGGGCTCATGCACCGACTTGCGGGGAATGATGCCGGGCGCTTTCACGTCCACGCGCGAACGCTTCTCGGCGACAATCGGGCCTTTGCCGTCAATTGGGTTGCCGAGCGCGTCGACGACGCGGCCAAGCAGGCCCTTGCCGACCGGAACGTCCACGATGGAGCCGGTGCGCTTGACGGTCTGGCTTTCCTTGATCTCGCGATCGGAGCCGAAAATAACGATGCCGACGTTATCGGTCTCGAGGTTCAGCGCCATGCCGCGGACGCCGTTCTCGAACTCGACCATCTCGCCGGCCTGGACATTGTCGAGGCCGTAGACGCGGGCGATGCCGTCGCCGACGGACAGAACCTGTCCGACTTCGGTGACTTCAGCCTCATTGCCGAAATTAGCGATCTCGTTCTTGAGAATCGCGGAGATTTCTGCGGCGCGGATATCCATCAGCCGACCTCTTTCATACGATTGCGAATGGTGTTGAGCTTGGTGCGGAGCGAGCCGTCGACCATGCGAGACCCGAGCCTGACGACAAGACCGCCGATGATCGATGGGTCGATCTTGACGGACAATTCAACGGAATCGCCGCCCGAAACCTGGCGCAGCGCGTCCTTGAGCAAGGTGAGATGCGCGTCCCCGAGGGGTTCGGCGACGGTGACTTCGGCGCGCTTCACGCCCTTGGCGTTGTCGAGCAGCTTGCCGTAGTCGCGAATCATGTCGCGCACCGCGAAAAGGCGGCGCTTGGTGGCGACGAGCTTGAGGAAATTGGCGGACAGGCCAGTGATCCCGGCCTTGCCGAGGACTGCGCCCAGAGCGCGGGTCTGCTCCTCAGCGGTGAAAACCGGGCTGCGCACAAGGCGCTCGAGGTCTGGGCTGGCAGCGATCATCGCATCAAAAGACTTCAGGTCGGAAGCGACCGAATCAATCGACTTCTGTTCCCGCGCGAGATCGAACAAGGCCGAAGCATAACGCCCCGCCATGCCCGTAACGATGTTGTCCACTTGCGCCAAGGTCAGCCTCTGATGGCATTCTGGAAACGAACCGGCCCGCACAAGACACGACCATGGCTTGCGCCACCGCCGCACGGGCTGAAAGGAAATTTAGCAACAGGCCAGCGCAGAGTGCGCGCCCCCGCCCCTAAAGGCAGGTGGGGACTAACATATGGTCCCGCGAGGTGCAACCGGCGCAGGTCATGTTGCGGTGCTCCATTTCGCAAATGCGAGCAGGGCCAATGCGGTGCTCTCCCAAAACAGCCCGCGACATCTTCGCGCACCGAAAAGAAGGGCGATTAAACGCACAGGATCAATATTGGTTCCAAGCTCTGGCGCGAATCCTTTTATCCGATCTAAGATGCTGCAAGATCCAGGATGTAGAATAGACGGCTCTACCGGAGATGGTCATGGGCGCGGAATTTGGTCGCAAGGCAGGCGTGTTCTTTTTGGGCGCCGCAGTGCTGTCGCTGCTCTTTCCCGGCCGCAAAACTGCGGCGGAGCCAGCTGCTCCCGCAAAGTTGGAAAAACGCCCCCACGCCGCCCGACCGCCCCGGCGTATGTGGGCGTTGGTGCAGGTGCGCCCGGACGTGCAGCTGCTGGCCGTCAGCGCATCGCGCGTCGAGCTGGAGCGTGAACTGGCCGAGATCAACCAGACCTGGAATCACCGCGAGCTGCGTGACGAGCGCCAGCGCTACATCATCCAGGCTGCGCCCGTGCTCTTCGCGACGCCGCCTGAGCCGGGCCCCTGCGTTGCGCCCGCCGGGCGCGAGCGGACCAACGGCTGAGGCGATTTTTTTCAAAGAAAACTCAAAGAAAGCTCATCGGATCGACATCCACATCCACCCGCACGCCACCGCGTTCGGGCGGGGCGGTAGCCAGTGTTGCGCGCAGGAAGCCTTGCAGATCCGTGTTTCTGGGCGCCCGCACCAGCAGGCGGAAGCGATGGCGCGTCCGCACCACGGCAATGGGCGCCTCGGCGGGGCCAAGAATGACAAGATCGCCGTTCTCAGGCAGCGAGCCCGGCCTTGTGAGGCGCCAGCGGTCGCTGTCGGGCAGGGCGTGGGCCGCGCGCACGATGGCGCGGGCGTGGGTTTCGGCTGAGGCGCGGTCCTTGCCCGAGACGATCAACGCGGCGAGGCGGCCGAAGGGCGGCAGGCCCGCGCGGCGCCTTTGATCGGTTTCTTCCTTGTATAAGCGCTCGCTGTCGCCGGAGATCAGCGCACGGATGACCGGGTGATCGGGCTGGAATGTCTGCACGAGGCCGACGCCGGGGCGGTCGCCGCGTCCCGCGCGTCCCGTCACCTGTTGCAGCGTCTGGAACGTGCGTTCCGCGGCGCGGGGATCGCCGCTTGCGAGGCCGAGGTCGCCGTCAATCACGCCCACCAGCGTGAGCTGGGGGAAGTTGTGGCCCTTGGCCACCAATTGCGTGCCGATGACAATGTCGAACGCGCCGCGCGCAACCTCTTCAAGCTCCTGTTTCAGGCGCTCGGTTCCGCCGGGGAAATCGGACGAGAGAACGAGAATGCGCTTGTCGGGAAAGCGCTCTTTCGCTTCGTCGGCGAGGCGCTCGACGCCGGGGCCGCACGCGATGAGCGAATCGGTCGCGTCGCATTCCGGGCACGCGTCCGGTCGGCGCTCCACATGGCCACACTGATGGCAGACGAGCGCGCGGCGGAAGCGATGTTCAACCAGCCACGCGGTGCATTGCGGGCATTGGAATCGATGCCCGCAAGATTTGCACAACGTGAGCGGCGCATAGCCGCGTCGGTTGAGAAACAAAAGCGCCTGTTCGCCGCGCTCCAGTGTCTGTTCGATGGTGGCGGCAAGGCGCGGCGAAATCCATTTGCCGCGCGCCGGTCCCGCCGCCTTCATGTCGATGGAGTGAAGATGCGGCAGCTGTCGCCCGCCGTAGCGATTGGAAAGTAAAACCCTCCGATAGCGGCCTTGCTCCGCATTGACGCGCGTTTCAATTGATGGCGTGGCGGAGGCCAGAACACAGGCGCAATTCTCAAGCCGCGCGCGCACCACGGCCATGTCGCGCGCGTTGTACGAGACGCCGTCTTCCTGCTTGTAGGCGCCTTCGTGTTCTTCATCGACGATGATGACGCCGGGCTGCGCGAACGGCAGGAACAGGGCCGAGCGCGCGCCAGCCACAACCTTTACGTCGCCGCTGGCCACGCCCGCCCAGATGCGCGCGCGCTTGCGGGACGAGACGCCCGAATGCCATTCGGCGGGGCGCACGCCAAAGCGTTTGGCGAAACGGTCAAGAAACTGGCCTGTGAGAGCGATTTCCGGCATCAGGATCAGCGCCTGTTTGCCGCTCTCGATGGCGGCTGCGACGGCTTCGAAATAAACTTCCGTTTTGCCTGATCCCGTCACGCCTTCCAGCAGGGTGCAGGAATAAACGCCGTCCGTGACGGATGCGCGCAATTGCCGGGCGGCCTCCGCCTGATCGGGCTCGAACGAGGGCGTGATGAACTGCAGGTCCGGCGCCAGCGCGACGGCTTCTGGCGGCAGGGTCACAGCCTCAAGCGCGCCTTCATCAACGAGACCGTCAATGACGCTGGACGTACATGCGGCGCTTTGCGCTAGGGCGGATTTTGAAAAGCACAAACCGCCTTCCGCCACTTTTAGCGCGCGTGCGCGGGCGGGGGTCATGCGCATGTCGGAGGGCGGCGACGCGGCGAGACGCACACCAACGCGCACGGGCTCGGTGCCTGCGCTATCGGGCGCGCGGATGCCCATACGCAGCACCATGCCGCGTGGGCTCAGTGTCCACCGCGCAACCCAGTCGACGAAATCGCGCAAAGGTTTTCGCAAGGCGGGCAGGTCGCGCTTGGCGATGATGCTCTTGAGATTGCCGCCGGGTGCGTTGCGCACGCTCCACACGACGCCGGTCGCCTCGCGATTGCCGAGCGGGACTTCAACAAAGTCGCCCGCCGCAAGTGTGACGCCTTTGGGGACGCGGTACGAGTAGGCGGTGTCGACCGCGACGGGCACGAGCACATCGGCGACGCT
>CANMLK010000247.1 GCA_947498445.1 Beijerinckiaceae bacterium | reverse complement strand
CGCGCTACGAACAAACACCGAGAGCATTCATGTCCATGCTATCAATCGTCAGCGCGCATATTTGGACACGATGAATGTCAACGCGCTCTAGCCTTCTTCGCGAAAATCAGGATTGTTTGCGCCGCCGTTTGGTCAGCAAGCGGGACGCTCGACAGATCCAGAACATAGGCCTTTGGCGGCGCGCCAATCTGCTCAAGCACCAGAGAAACCTGACTTGCTGCGCCAAAGAAGAACGGCCCCGCGATGCGATAGACGACAAGGTCGCCACCCGTTTGCGGCTCATAGGCCGTGCGTTCAGACGTCTCCCCGTCGGCGCGATCCTCATCAATAATGCTCTCGCCCGTCGTGACTTCCACAAGTTGCGCCATGCGGTGCATGAACAAGATCGACCCCAGCACGACGCCCACCGCGATGCCTTCCGTCAGGTCGCGAAAGATGGTCACAAGGAAGGTGGCCAGCAGCACCGTCGCTTCGCCGCGACTGGTGCGCATGATCGCGATGAAATGATCCTTCTCGATCATGTTGTACGCAACGACCGCGAGAACGGCGGCCAGCGAGGCCAGCGGTATCCACGCCGCAAGCGGCACCGCCAGAAACATGAACGCGAGCAGGAACACGGCGTGCAGGATGCCCGCGACGGGCCCATGCGCATTCGCGCGCACATTGGTGGCCGTGCGCGCGATGGTCCCCGTGGCGCACATGCCGCCAAACAGCGCGCTGCCGATATTCGCCCAGCCCTGCGCGACGAGTTCGCAATTCGAGCGATGCCGCCGCCCCGTCATGCCGTCCGCAACAACAGCTGACAAAAGCGACTCGATGCTCCCCAGCACCGCAATTGCAATGGCTGCCGGGATTAGCTGGACGATCTGCGAAAGACTGATGTCAGGTAGTCCAGGGACGGGCAGGGAACGCGGAATGCCGCCAAATTTGCTGCCAATTGTTTCGACTGGCAGGCCAAACGCCCACGTCACCACCGCGCCAAATGCGACAGCGGCCAACATGCCAGGAAACCGTGGCGCGACGCGCCGCAGCCCGAGAATGATCGCCAGACACGCCAGCGCGACGGCGGTGGCCTGCCAGTTGATCGTGTGTGCGGCGGCCAAAAGAGCGGGGAATTTCGCCAGAAGAGCCCCCGGCTCATTCTCCAGCCGCAGGCCGAAGAAATCCTTGATCTCGCCCGCGAAGATGATGACCCCGATCCCCGCGGTAAAGCCGACCGTCACGGGATTCGGGATGTATTTGATGTACGTGCCGAGGCGCAGATAACCCATGGCTAGCATGATGATTCCGCCCATGATCGTGGCGGCAAGGAATCCCTGATAGCCGTGCTGCGCGATAATGGCGGCAACGAGCACGATGAAGGCGCCAGCGGGCCCGCCGATCTGGAATCGGCTGCCGACCAGCGCTGAAATAATGAAGCCGGCCACCACCGAAGCGATCAGCCCATGCTCCGGCTTTGCGCCCGAGCCAATAGCGATGGCCATGGACAATGGCAGGGCGACGATGGCGACCGTCAGACCCGCTATCGCGTCAGCCCGGAAGTTGGCGAACGTGTAGCCCTCGCGAAGCACAGTCACGAGCTTGGGCGTGAACATGTCGGCAAAATCAGCGGGCCGCTGTGCGGGCTCGCGTCCGCGGGTGGTTGCGGCGTGCGTCATGTTTTTGTGCCAATGCGACTTAGGGTTTCTACGGTAGATGCTGGCATTGCGTTGACCCCTGCGTCACGCTTAAAACGTGAGCCCATGCCAATTGGCTGGTATGGGCGCGTCTTTGAAAGGCTTGCGCATGGTCAAGGCAGTTGTCGTCCACACGCCCGGCGGTCCCGAATCGATGGTGCTTGAGGATGTGAGCGTCGGCGATCCTGGGCCGGGGCAGGTGCGCGTGCGCAATCGCGCCATAGGCCTCAATTTCATCGACACCTACTTTCGCGCAGGCGCGTACAAGGCCGAAACGCCTTTCGTGCTGGGCAACGAGGCGGCGGGCGAAATCGTCGCTGTCGGCCCCGGTGTCGCTGGCTTCGCGGCCGGTGATCGCATTGGCTACACATCAACGCTTGGCTGTTACGCGCAGGAGCGCCTGCTCGACACCAAATTCGCAGTGAAACTGCCGGACGCGATCAGCTTTCAAACCGCAGCTGGCATGATGCTGAAAGGCCTCACGGCGCAATATCTCCTGCGCCGCACATTCGTTGTGAAAGCTGGCGACACGGTTCTTGTTCATGCTGCGGCTGGCGGCGTCGGCCAGATCCTGTGCCAGTGGGGCAATGCGCTTGGCGCGACGGTTATTGGCACCGCAGGGTCGCGCGAAAAGGCCGAAATCGCCAAGGCGGCCGGCGCGCATCATGTGATTCTCTACAGCGAGGAAAACTTCGTCGACCGCGTCAAGGAAATCACCGGCGGCAAGCTCTGCGACATCGTTTACGACGGCGTCGGCAAGGCGACCTTTGCGGGCTCTCTGGACTGTATTCGTCCGCTCGGGCTGTTCGTGTCCTACGGGTCCGCATCAGGGCAGATCGACGCCTTCAACATCGGCTTGCTGATGCAAAAGGGCTCGCTTTTCGCCACGCGGCCCACGCTCTACACCTACATCGCCAAGCGCGAGGACCTCGACGCCATGGCGGCGGAGCTTTTTGAAGTTGTCGCATCGGGCAAGGTGAAAATCGCGGTGAACCACGTATTCCCGCTCGATCAGGTGGTGCAGGCGCACCAGCTTCTGGAGAATCGTGGGACGACGGGATCGACCGTGCTGATTCCCTGAACCAAAACCCGGCGTGAGCAGTCTTGCCGGATATTCTTGCGAATCAGGTCGCCACGCCAAACAGGTCGTAAGCGTCGGCGCGCTCCACTTTCACGCTGACGATATCGCCGGGCCGCAGCGGGCGACGTGACGCCACATGGATGGAGCCGTCGATTTCAGGCGCGTCCCACTTGGTGCGGCCTTTCGCGACGGTTGGGCCCGCCTCGTCGATGATGACCTGAACGCGCTTGCCGACCTTGTTCTTGAGGATTCGCGCGCTGATCGCCTGCTGCGTTTCCATGAAACGCTTGTAGAGCCGCTCTTTCTCCTCGTCCGGCACGACAGCCAGGCCAAGATCGTTGGCTGCTGCGCCGCGCACGGCCTCATATTTGAACGCGCCGACGCGATCCAGCTTCGCCTCGGTCAGCCAATCGAGCAAAAACTGGAAGTCGTCTTCCGTTTCGCCCGGAAAGCCGACGATAAACGTCGAGCGAATCGCCAGGTCCGGGCAGATTTCCCGCCAGCGGCGCACGCGCTCCAGCGTCTTGTCCTGATTCCCGGGGCGCTTCATCGCCTTCAGCACCTTTGGGGAGGCATGCTGGAACGGGACGTCGATGTAGGGAAGAACGAGTCCCTCCGCCATCAGTTCAATGACGTCGTCCACGTGCGGGTAGGGGTAAACGTAATGCAGGCGCACCCACGCGCCCAGCGATCCCAGGTCGCGCGAAAGATCGAGGAAGCGCGCGCGCACTGAGCGGTCATTCCACATGCTCTCGGCATATTTCAAATCGACGCCATAGGCGGAGGTGTCTTGCGAGATGACCAGCAATTCCTTCACGCCCGCTTTCACGAGCTTTTCGGCCTCGCGCAGCACGTCTCCGGCGGACCGCGAGACAAGTTTGCCGCGTAAATCGGGAATGATGCAGAAGGAGCAGGTGTTGTTGCAGCCCTCGGAAATCTTCAAATAAGCGTAATGGCGCGGCGTCAGCTTCACGCCCTGTGGCGGAACCAGATCGATGTAGGGATCGTGCGCGGGCGGCGCGGCTAGGTGCACCGCGTCCATCACGCTCTCGTAAGCCTGAGGCCCGGTGATCGCGAGCACGTTGGGAAACGCTGCGCGAATTTCTTCGGGCTGCGCGCCCATACAGCCGGTGACGATCACCTTGCCGTTCTCGCCCAGCGCCGCCCCAATCGCCTCAAGCGATTCGCGCTTGGCCGAATCGAGAAAGCCACAGGTGTTCACGACAACCGCGTCCGCGCCCGCGTGGGATTTGGTGAGCTCATAGCCCTCCGCCCGCAGGCGCGTAATGATTCGCTCCGAATCAACCAGCGCCTTGGGGCAGCCAAGGGAGACAAAGGAAATGCGCGGAGCGGCCTTAGCCGAAGTTTCGCCGGTCTTGGTGTCTGACATGGAGGTTCGCTTGCCACGGAGCTGCTGCAGGGGCAAGCGCGGAATACGCTGCTCCGGGATCGCCGGTCCCTCATAAGAGAAAACCCGGCGTTTCCGCCGGGTTTTCAAAACTCAAGTGATGGAGCTGAAGATCAATAGCGCGCCATGACCGGGCTGGACGAGCCGCCAAAGCGGTAGTTCAGACGGAGCGTAACCGTCTGCAGCTTGGGGTCGAACCTGTCGCTGTCGAGGCTCGCGTAGGTGACCGTCTTCTTGTTCAGGTTATAATAGTTGTATTCCAGCGCAGCCGACCAGTTCCGCGTGAAAGCGTACTCGAGGCCAGCGCCGAGGAGCATGCCAGTGTGCCAGTTGGTGTCGGCGTTGACGCCAACGTTGGCAGGCACCGCGTCAACCGTGCTGCGCTTGACGTTCACGCCAGCGTAGCCGATTTTGGCGTAAAGCAGCGCGTTGCCGAACGTGAAGCCGCCGCGAACAGCGCCGGAAACAATGGTGCTGTACTTCGTGCTGAAAACGTCATCAGCCGAGCCGAAAACGGACAGGGCCGATTCCTTCGCGTTTGCAAAGGATGCAGAGCCTTCGAGGCCGAGCACGAAGCTGTTGAACTGCCAGTTATAACCAAGCTGAGCGCCGCCGAGCCAGCCCTTCTGGTCATAGCTGAAGGCGTCGCCAGGCAGACTGTCAGTGAACAACGATGCCCCCGCTGCGGAAACCCACTGGTCGGTGGCCCAGCCGTATATGGCATGAAGACCTACATAGAAGCCGCTCCAGTTCGTCGCCGCAACGAAAACAGGGACGGGCGCAGCAGCCGGACCGCGAACCGGAAGGTCAGCTGCGAGAGCCGTTCCTGCCATTAGAGCGGATTCCTTTCAGACTGCATCGTAACCTGCTGCGGCGAAGTAATTGGCGCACTCCTTCGGTTCGAACTTGCCGATCAATTCACCGATTGCGTTCCACAATCCCTCGACGGTTCGTTCCGAGGCCTTGCGCAGCAGCGCCTTC
>CANMLK010000246.1 GCA_947498445.1 Beijerinckiaceae bacterium | reverse complement strand
GGAGATTCAGGTCGATGCGGACATGGCAGGCGCCAAACGCGGCCCCCGCCAGGCCATCCGGGAGCCGACAGGCGCTTGCAACGCCCCCGAACCAGCAAAAACGCGCAGCGGGTCCAAGTCTTTGAATCCAGTCCGACAGGCTGCTAGGCCCCGGACTCATTGATCACAACCAGAAGATGACGGGAGCAGCGATGCAGATGCTTGAGAAGAAGGTGTGGGCGCATCTGCCATAACGCATTGCGATGCGGCGCATTGAGCGGCATCTGCTGCGCAAACACCGCCGTTTCCATGTAGTCAGCGGCTGGCGCTTCGCGCCGCTTGATTTACGCAAGTCTGCACGTCTTGCCGGACGGCATGCAAGACTGCTTGCTTGCGCGGGATGGAGACCCGGTTATTAAACTCCTTGGAAAGCCGGTCCAAGGATATCTGCAAGACGTCAAGCGTGGTTGAATTGCTCGTATTCAGTAGTCTCTGGGTGGTAGCCGTTCTGCCGAGCGCCTTAACAATTCCTGCTGCAAGCAGAAATTCGTCCGGGCTTCGCAAGGTTCCGGTCAGGCGGCCGGTCATGCACTTGCAGTTCTCACGAGCGTCGCTGCCGAGCGCTTTCTGGCACTGCGTCTTGAATTCCGCGATATGGGCTGGATCACCGGGATCTCCCCCCGAGCAGGCGACGGCGAAACAGCTGATGAATACTGCGGCTGCCGCCCGTGAGACGATCCGAAGAAACATGTGCGCTTCCCTGAAGGAATTGAGACGAAAACCGAAATTTCCAGGGGCAGATTATTCAAGACCGGATTGCAACTCGTAAAAATTGCAGCTTCGCCGGCCGGACACTTGGAAGATGGTGAGGCCTTTCTTAAATTGTTGGCTAGCTACCCTGAAGTAGCCGGCGCATTTCCGCGTCGGGTCAAAGAAGTCAACTATGTGCATCCCAATCGTCTAATTTTGCTTGTGAAACTCGCAAGAGACGTCGTACGCAAGCCTCGCACACACGGCGGCCGGAAGCTGCCGGGGCGCGAGGGCAATGTCTGAGCCTATTCTTCCTTGAAGCCGTATTCCGGCACGCCCTGTTCGGCGCCGTAATACTTGTAGGGCAGGAATTTGCCGGACATCGTGAACTTCACGCGGTCGCCCTTTGGGTTGGCGAGGCGCTCCATCTGGAAGTCGAAGTCGATGGCGGACATGATGCCGTCGCCAAATTCTTCCTCGATAAGCGCCTTCCACGCCGGGCCGTTGACCATGACCATTTCATAGAAGCGATAGATCAGCGGATCGGTGGGCGGCATCATCGAGCCGCGATAGGGCACTTCGTTGAGCATTCGCTCTTCAACTTCAGACAGGCCGAACAAAGCGGCGGCCTTCTTGGCCAGCGGCTTCACCAGTTTCATCTGGCCGAGCAGGGCGCCGACAATCAGCACGTCCGACATGCCGCCGATTTCGGTGGTGATGTATTTCCAGGTCCAGTTCTTCTCGCGCTTGATGTCGAGAATTTTTTCCGTGAGTTCCTCGCGTATCATCGTTCGCTCTCCTTTTTGCGACGTGTGTTGGTTTGCGGTCTGTGTTGCAGTGGCTTCTCAGGCGACCTTACGGCGCGTTTCGCCCGGTGTGGCTGACGGCTCGGCGCAGGGACGCACCACCGGGGGATGACGCTTGTCATAGCCCACGGGGATTTCGTCCTTGAAGGTCTTCGACCGTGAGACGAGAAAATCCATCAGGTGATTGCGGACGGGATAATAGTCCGGCGATTTGTGGATATCGATGCGGCGACGGTCGCGCGGCAACGGGTTCTCGACGATTTCCGCGATCATGGCTTCCGGGCCGTTCGTCATCAGCACGATGCGATCGGCCAGAAAGATTGCTTCGTCCACGTCATGGGTAATCATGAACGCGGTCTGTCCCGTCTCCAGCAAGATGCGGCGAACCTCCTCCTGCAATGCGCCCCGCGTCAGCGCGTCGAGCGCCGAGAAAGGCTCGTCCATCAGCAGGATTTTCGGCTCGATGGAGAGCGCGCGGGCGATGCCGACGCGCTGCTTCATGCCGCCGGACAGTTCCGCCGGCTTCTTGTGCTCGCTGCCCTTGAGGCCCACCTTCTCGATGAACTTCATCGCGTGCGCGTTCACCTGCTCCCGGCTCCAGTCGCGCCACCGGGACGACACCGCGTAGGCGACATTGCCCAGTACGCTGCGCCAGGGCAGCAACGCATGGCTCTGGAAGATAACCGCGCGATCAAGCGAGGGGCCGTCGATGGCGATGCCGTCAACAATGGCGACACCGTCTTCAGGCAATTCCAGACCGGCCAGATTGTTGAGCACGGTCGTCTTGCCGCAACCCGAATGACCGATGATGCAGGAGAACTCGCCCTTGTTCATCGAGAACCAGAGGTCCTCGAAGATCGTCGTCTTGCCGCCGCCGGGCTTGGGATAACGCCGGGCAATGCCTTCAACTGCGATGAATTTGTTTGTCACAGGATCATTCCGGATATGTGAGCATGCGCCCGACGGCGGCCAGCGCCTGATCGAGGACCATGCCAATCAAGCCAATAACGAGGATGGCGACGATCACGTTGGTGATCGACAAGTTGTTCCACTCGTTCCACACGAAATAGCCAATGCCTGTGCCGCCCACGAGCATCTCTGCGGCGACGATAACCAGCCACGCGATGCCGATGGAAATGCGCATGCCCGTCACGATCGTCGGCGCCGCTGCGGGCAGGATGATCGTGAACGCCTTGCGAATGGGGGGCACTTCCAGCGTGCGCGCCACGTTCAGCCATTCCTTGCGGACCGCCGACACGCCGAACGCCGTGTTGATAAGCATTGGCCAGACCGAGCAAATGAAGATCACGAAGATCGCCGAGATGCTTGAATCCTTGATTGTGTAGAGCGCGAGCGGCATCCACGCGAGTGGTGAGATCGGTTTCATGACTTGAATGAAGGGATCAAACGCCCGGCTCATGAGTGGCGACATGCCAATCAGAAAGCCCAGAGGCAGCGCGACCATCACGGCCAGAAAGTAGCCGAGAAGAACGCGGCCCAGAGAGTAGGCGAGCTGGATGCCGATGCCTTTGTCGTTCGGGCCGCGATCGTAAAACGGCTCGTTGAGATGCTTCCAGATTTGAGCGCCTACATCGAGGGGGCCGGGCATGGCCGACTTCCCCTGCGTTGCAGTTACGCCCATCAGGCGGGCATATTCGGGGTCCATCGGCGCCACCGCCTTGGTTCCCTGCACGCCGATATGCCAGGCGAGCAGGAAACCGAAGAAGATGACGAGCGACAGGAGAGCCGCGCGTGCGTTGAGGCTTGCGAGCATTGGATATCAGGTCCTCTTGATCGCGAAGCTGTTGAGGTATTCTTCCGGTTTGCCCGGATCGAAAGTCTTGCCCATCACAACGAAGGTCTTGGTGGTGGCCGTCGGGGGAACGAGTCCGACTTCCTTCATCAACTTCGTGGTGTCGGTGGCCAGGAAGACCTGCCGCGCGATGCCGTTGTAGTCGATGTCGCCCTTGACCTGACCCCAACGCTTCATCTGCGTGAGAATCCAGACCGCGAAAGACTCCCAGGGGAAGGGATCGAACTGGATGCGGTTCGGATCTTTCTTCACCTGGCCCAATCCGTCGGCGTAGACGCCGGTGAGGATCTGTTCGAGCACAATCTGCGGCTGGTTGAGATAGTTCGCTGGCGCAATGGCTTCCGCGATCTGCTTTCGGTTTTCCTGCTTGGCCGCAAAGGCCGTGGCGTCGATGATCGACTTCAGCAACGCGGCGTAAGTGTTGGGCATCGTGGTCATGAATTCGCGGCTGGCCGCAAACGCGCAGCACGGATGTCCGTCCCAAAGCTCCTTAGAGAGAATGTGGATGAATCCCACGGCATCATAGACAGCGCGCTGGTTGAATGGATCGGGGCCGAGGAAGCCGTCGATGTTATCGGCGCGCAAATTCGCAACCATCTCTGGCGGCGGCACCGAACGGATCTGCACGTCGCGGTCGGGGTCGAGGCCATGTTCCGCGAGGTAATAACGCAGCAGATAATTATGCATCGAGAAGTCGAAGGGAACGCCGAACTTGAAGCCCTTCCAGTCCTTCGGATTACGCTTGTCCTTGTGCTTCACGGACAAGGTGATCGCCTGACCATTGATGTTCTCAACGGCGGGCATCGTGTAGGGGATCGGGTTTGAGCCAACGCCCATCGTGATGGCGATTGGCATGGGCGCCAGCATGTGCGCGGCGTCGTATTCCTTGTTGATCGTCTTGTCGCGGATGACGGCCCAACCGGCTGTCTTGATCACTTCGACATCAAGACCGTGCTTCTTATAGAAGCCAAGCGGCTCGGCCATGATGATGGGCGTGGCGCAGGTGATCGGGATGAAGCCGACCTTCAGGGCTTTCTTCTCGATAGCGCCAGACTGTGCGAAAGCGTCCGTTGCAGTCGCCACCGGAAAGATCGACGAGATCGCCGCCGCAGCGGTTGACCAGCCAACAGCGCCAAGAAAAGCGCGGCGATGCGAGTCGACGGGGAAGATGGCGCGCAGAATCGCAGATTGGACCACGCGCTCGTAATTGGTTTCGTCGGAACCCGGCGCCTCGACGCTCTCTGCACGGAACACGCGATCATGCTCTGCCTGAGAGGCGTGCGCCCCGCAGGGGCAGCCTTTGGCAAGCTTGTTCTTCGCGTCGAAAGGATTCCCGAAAAGCCCCATTCCCTATTCTCCTCTGCTTAGTGTTGCAAAGGACTAAGCAACAGGCATGCCAGCGCCTTCCCAGGCGGCACACGGGGTAGACCCAAATGCAGACAGGTGGAATTTGCGGCAATGAGCGGACTAAAGAGGCGGGTCTGGGAACGAGACGCCCAAAGCGTACTCACTGCCGCAGAACTGCTGATATTTTACGCAAGATCCAGGAAGCCGCCTTCATTGCAAAGCGTCGGAGCGCGCAAGACGCGCCCTATCGAGCCGAGGATCACCCGGCGGTCAATGCAGTTTCGGCGGCCTGTTGACGCGCAAATCTCTTGCGCGCGTCAACGACGCTGGTCGCGTAATCGACGGTTGAACGATCAAGGCCCGCCTTCATCAGAATGCGGATCACGTCGCGCCGCGCCCCGGCGATCATGACGCGCGCGCCATGCCGCTTAGAGCGCGTTGACATTCAAGATTCCCCAGGACTCTCAAATCTGATTCAAGCTCCTTTTCGGATAG
>CANMLK010000245.1 GCA_947498445.1 Beijerinckiaceae bacterium | reverse complement strand
AACGAAATCTCATCGAGCGCTTCTTCCTGAAGCTCAAACACTTCAGGCGCATCGCAACGCGCTACGAACAAACACCGAGAGCATTCATGTCCATGCTATCAATCGTCAGCGCGCATATTTGGACACGATGAATGTCAACGCGCGCTAGGCTCCAGTCCTGAGGGGCGCGCCCGGGTGAAGTGATGTCAGGCGAGCCAGGAGCGCGCCGACTGCGGTTCGCACGCAATATGCCGACATCACGGCGCCCATAACGGCGACTCCGCTGGCTCCGGCGGAGAAACACTCCTCGACGCGATCAGGGTCGACGCCGCCAAGCGCTACGACGGGGACAGTAAGTTGCCTTGCGGCGCTTAGCGCGCGGACGCCGAGAGGAGGGCCGTAACCCGGCTTGCTGGCGCTCTCATAGACAGGGCTCAACGTGACATAATCCGCGCCAAGCGACGCGGCGATGGCGGCCTCTTCGATGGAGTGCGTCGAGACGCCTATGAGCGCGCCGGGTCCGAGGATGACACGGGCCTTCTGAGGATCGCCTCCAGCGGGCAAGTGAAGGGCGCTTGCGCCCATTGTTATCGCTGCTTCGGCGTCTCCTCCCACGCTCAGGACGGCGCCGGCGCCGGAGCACAGTTGAACCAGCCTCTCGCCCAGCGCCCGCCGCTCGGCCTGCGGGATATCCTTGTCACGATACCAGATCCATCGCGCGCCGCCCTGCAACGCCTGCGCAACGACATGCTCCAGCGGCTGTCGCGCGAGGCTTCTGTCAGTGACGACCAGAAGGCGCGATGGCAGAGGGCTCATGATCCAACGAGCCCCAGCTGCGGGCTCGACGGTTCTGCTCGCAGCCTGCGGGGAATGCGACCCGCAGAGCATGCGAACCAACCTGCCTCCACGGCGAGTCTCATCGCGTGCGCCATCGCAATTGGGTCGTCCGCCTTGGCGACAGCCGTGTTGAGGAGCACGCCGGATGCGCCCAGTTCCATTGCAATGACGGCGTCGGACGCCGTGCCGATGCCTGCATCCACGATGACCGGAACGGACGCCCGGCGACAGATGACCGCGAGGTTTGCCGGATTGGCGACGCCCATACCCGAACCGATCAGAGAACCCATCGGCATCACGGCTGCTGCGCCGAGATCGGCAAGACGCTGGCAGAGCACCGGATCGTCGCTGCAATAAGGCAGGACAACAAAGCCCTCGTCGACCAGAACTCGCGTTGCTTCAAGAAGCTCGCTTGCATCTGGGTAGAGAGTTTCGCGGTCGCCTATGACCTCGAGCTTGATCCAGTTCGTGCCCAGCGCCTCGCGAGCAAGTTGCGCCGTCAGGATAGCGTCCCGCGCGGTTTCACACCCGGCTGTATTTGGCAAGAACCTGTAGCCGGAAAGGAGGCTGATCGTATCGGAGCCATGGCCTTGTAGCGATATTCGGCGGATCGACACGGTGACGAGCGCGGCGCCGCTCGCCTTGATGGCATCGACCATGATCTTTTGATTTGGATAGCCCGCTGTGCCAAGGAGCAGGCGTGAGGAGAGATGTTCGCCAGCAATTGTGAGAGTGGTGGTCACGTTTATCCTCCCGCCATGGCGCGAATGATATTGATCTGGTCCCCGTCCGAGACGGGCGTGTCCCGCCATCGCGTTTTTGGCACCACCCGTCCGTTCAAGGCGATGGCGAAGCCGCTGGGCGAGTCGGTCTGCAATTCGCGGGCTTCCTCCTCCCAGATATCGTTCAGTGTCGCCCCCAGGGGCTCACGTTGCTCTCCGTTGATGACCAAGCGCATGGATCAGTCCTCCTTTTTAAAACGATCAAGCCTCAGCGCGTATGCGTTTGGCGTCATGTCGCCGCGCACAAGCAAGTCGACGATGGCCGCAGCGGTCGCGGGCGCCAGCAAAATTCCATTTCGGTGATGACCGACAGCAATCAGAAGGCCGGAGCCATCGACATCTCCGAGGATTGGTGCGTCGTCGACCGAGGTCGGCCGGAATCCAGTCCAGATCGCCTCGATCTCCATCTCTTCGACGCAAGGCAGCGCACGACGAGCGCCTTCCAGCAACGCATAGACGCCGCCTGCGGTGACCGAAGCGTCGAAACCCGTCTCCTCCATCGTGGCGCCGACAATCAGCCGACCATCTCGCTTGGGCGCCAGGTGAACGTGCTCTGTCCAGACGATGCGCGAAAGCGCTTGCCGCGCGTCACGCGCCCGCAGCGCAAGCGCCTGCCCTTTCACAGGGCGCACCGGAACGCAGACGCCGTCGGGCAACAGGCCTGACGTCGCGGTCCAGGCGCCAGTGGCGAGGATGACGCGCGAGGCGCGGCACAAGGCGTCTGAGGCGCGCACGCCTTCGACAAAACCGTCGGCCCGCTCGATGCTCACATCTCCGCAATTTTCGACGAGGGGGACGCCGCGACGCCAGAGCGCTGCCCGCAGCGCCGCCACGAGCGCGCGCGGATCGACCTGATGATCGCGCGGGCAATAAATGGCGGCGCACGCGGAGGGTCGAAGTCCCGGTTCCAGCGCACGCAACTCCGGTCCGGAAACCCAGCTGCAATCGAGGCCAAAGCTTGCCAGAAACGCATGCCGGGCGTGCAGCCGATCGACTTCATCGCGTGAGAGGGCGGCCAGCAGAATGCCTGAGCGGCGAAAGTCGAGATCGACGCCAGATTCGCGTTCCAGTTCGTCGCAGAATGATGGCCACAGTCCTTGCGATTCAATCGCGAAGGGCAGCAAAGCCGATCCGCCGGGTTCATGTTCGGCTGCGGCGGCAAGCATGCCGGTGGCGCTGAACGTCGTCCCGGCGCCAGCCTCTGCGCGATCGAGGATAGCAACGCTCATCCCCGCAACCGCCGCGCGCCATGCGATCGACAAACCTATGACGCCGGCGCCGATGACGACGAGATCGGCATGCGCAGGCAATCTGGCGCGCGTGGCCGAACCGAATGGCGGCGCGAGCCGCGCGCTGGGCCTCATGACATAATCAGCAGCAAGGTTCACGAACGCCTCCGCACTCTGTGGCGCGGGGCTCGAGGTCGTAAAAGCGGACCACAAGTTTCAATCCCTACGCCGGGGCAAACCGGATCAGGTTCAAAGGATTTCCGCGCCGTCCATGCGAGCCTGGACACAGCGGTTTCTCAGCCCCTTGCGGGGATCTCCTTGAAACTGCCTATATTTTTGCAAGTCGGAGGCGGCAAGTCAATGGCGGCAAGTCAATGGCGGCAAGTCAATGGCGGCGGGGCCGGAGCGGTCGAGGTGAACTGGCGCGTTTGCTGCCTGTTGTTGACTTGGCCATCTGGGCGTAGGCTCGTGGTAACAGGAGCAACTTATGACAACGCTCATCAAAACCGCACTTTTAGCTTCGGGCGCCTGGGCCGCTGCGACCTTCTGCGTTGCAGCACAATCCGATATCTACAAGGATAAAACCGTTCGGATGGTGATCGCAGGCGGCGCAGGCGGCGGCTATGATCTGTATGCGCGGCTTCTCTCGCAACACATGGCGAAGCATATCCCCGGCGCACCCACGATAATTAATCAGAACATGCCGGGCGCCGCTGGCATTACGGCGACGAACTGGGCGGAGAAGATTGCACCCAAGGATGGCAGCGTTATCGTCGCAACGTATCACGTTCTGCTGCTTGAACCACTTTTTGGCAATGCCGCAGCCAACTACGATCCAACGCAGTTTGAATGGCTTGGCAGTGTCGGAAAGCAGCAGAATATCTGCGTCACATGGCACACGAGTCCTGTAAAGACGATTGAGGACGCCCGCCAACGCGAGGTTACGGTTTCATCCACTGGCGCGAGCGGCCACACGACGCTTATTCCGCGTATGCTGAACACTGTCCTGGGGACAAAGTTCAAGGTGATTGGCGGATATCAGACCGCGGAGTCCCGCCTTGCAGTCGAGCGCGGGGAGGTCGACGGCATCTGCGGGTTGTCATGGACGACGTTAAAAACGGCAAGTCCTGACTGGCTGAAAGGCAACCGCATGAACCTGCTGGTTCAAACAGGCGCGCAGCCAATGCGAGATCTCCCGAATGTGCCCCTGCTGATCGATTACGTAAAAAATCCCGAGGACAGGCAGGTTCTCAATCTTATTGCCGCTCCTGATGACATGGGCAGGCCTTTCCTGATGCCCCCCGGCACGCCGAAGTCTATGGTCAGCGTCCTGCGCAAGGCGTTTGACGAGACGATGCAGGATGCTGCGTTTCTTGCAGACGCAGACAAGCGGCAAATGGAGATTGACCCGCTTTCTGGCGCCGAGCTGGAGAGGTTGATCAAGGCTGCTTACGCCACGCCCAAGCCGCTTGTTCAGCGCGCCGTGTCTCTCATGCGCGGCGAAGAGCAACCGAGGTCTGCGCCGAAGTAATCAGCCCCCTGTCCAACCCGGGATGCGCGTGCCAAGACGTTCGCGCAGCGTGCCGGCGCCATACTCGTTTTGGATGCGGCCTTCACGTTGCAGAATTGGAATGACGTTGTCGACGAAATCGGCAACGTAGCCAGAGAGCGGCTTAGTCAGATAATTTGCGCGTAATAGAAAGCCGTCGCATCCGACCTTATCGTGGACATCCATCAGCCGTTCAGCGACGGCTGCATGGGTGCCGCGCACCTGAAATGTCTCTTTTGTTGCTTCGCGGGCAGCGACTTCGCGCAGCGATGGATTGCGACCAAAGGAATAATATCGGGGAATAAGGCTGCGGCCGCTTTGCAACAAGCTTTCGTCGATGTGCGGAATGGGTTTGTCCAGATCGAATTTCGAGACATCGATCCCCAGTGAACGCGAAACCTTTGCGAGACCGGCCTCAACGAGGCTTTCGCCAACCTCTTCAAACAACTTTTCTTTGCGACGAAACTCCTCCTCCGTAGCGCCCATCACCATGGGGTTGAAGGTGAAGAGAATACGGCAATCAGATTCCTTGCGTCCGTTGCGCACGACGCGATTTTTGATGTCATCTACAATTGACTTCATCTCATCCAGAGATTCTTTGCTGCAGAGGATGAGTTCGGCATGCCGTGCTGCGAATTCGCGGCCGCGATCAGATGTGCCAGCTTGCACAATCAGCGGTCGCCCTTGCGGTGAGGGGGTCGATGTCAACGGCCCCTGGCATTTGAAATTCTCACTCTCATAGTTGATGCGGCGCACCTTAGCTGGGTCAGCGAATACGATATCGTCGGGAGGCGATGTCATCGCGTCCGGATCCCAGCTCGACCAGAGCTTGTAGCAAAGGT
>CANMLK010000244.1 GCA_947498445.1 Beijerinckiaceae bacterium | reverse complement strand
CATCGTCCAGGGCGCGTCCGGACCTCAGACCTACACGCTCAAGGCCGCAAGCGAACCCTACCGGCAGATCGTCGAGCAGATGCCCTGGGCGGCGGTGACAGTAACCGCCGACGGTCTGATCGTTTATTGCAACGCAGCCTTTGCGAGCATGGGCGGCCCTCCGCCAGAGCGTCTTGTGGGCTCGCTGCTGGCCGAGTTTGTTGCTCCAGACGCCATGCAGCAGCTCCTGACGTCCGAAGGAAACCCTGGTTGCGACCTCACACTCGTTCCCCTCGAGGGCGACGGCATCGATTGTCACGCATCGTCGACCGCGTTGCGGGTCGGCGGCGAGCGTGTCCACTGCTGTGTGATCCCCAATCTGACGGGGCAGCGCCTGAAGGCCCGGCACGACGCGATCGTGCAAGTGACCAGTAATGCAGTCTATTTATTGGGCCCCGACCTCCTGATCGAGACCTGGAACCCTGGCGCCGCGAGACTTTACGGCTATCAGCCAGAGGAGATCATCGGGCATTCGATTGCAGAATTGGCGCCTCCCGACGAGATCGCACGCCTCGATACACTTCACGGGCGGGCGAAACGAACGCACCGATCACCGCCTACGTTGTCCGTCGCCGCAAGGACGGCGTCCTCGTCGATGTGACGCTCAACATCACCCCAATGCGAGATCGTGCAGGCGTGCTCACCGGCTATGTGGTGGCGGCGTACGACGCCACCGAGCGCAAGCAGGCCGAGGAAAAGCTAAGCGAGTGGCAGCAGTTTCTTCAGCGCCTGACTGACACGAGCCCTAGCGTCATCGTCGTCTGCGACCTGGAGGCGCAGCGAAGCGTTTTCACAAATCGGGCGGTCGCCTCAGTGCTTGGTTACAGCGACGAAGAAATCACCGTCTTGGGCGACAAGGTGGCGCCGACGCTCATGCACCCCGAAGAACGCCTGCGCGATAGCGAAGCCACATTCCGCGCCATGTTCAACGTAAGCAGCGTCGGCAAGGTCGAGGCGGACCCCGCGACCGGCCGCTTCACGCGCGTCAACGCGGCCATGTGCGAGCTCGCCGGCTATACCGAGGCGGAACTGCTGGCTTGCACGTTCTTCGACATCACGCATCCCGATGAGCGCGATCAAGGCCGCGAAAAGGTCCGACAGCTTGTCGCGGGCGTAGCGTCCGACTACGACGCCGAGAAGCGCTACATGCGCAAGGACGGCAGCGGTGTGTGGGTGCGCGTGACCGCTAACGTTGTCCGGGACAACGAGGGACGGCCCGTGCGCAACACGGCGGTGATCCAGACCATCGACGCGACCAAGCGGTCGGAGATCGTGCTGCGGGAGAGCGAGGCACGCTACCGCATGGCCATCCGCGCCTGCAGCTTCGGAACCTGGGAAACCGACCTCGCGTCGTGACTGCGTCTCTGGTCGCCCGAGGGAATGGCGCTATTCGGCCTGGATCTTGTCGGCGGCGGTTTGGTTTTGGCGCGATCCTGCCGGTTATCCGGTCAGATCGGTTCACATCGCCGCTGATATCACCGAGCGCAAGCGCGCCGAGTAGCGCCAGTATATCCTGATGCAGGAGCTGGCCCATCGTGGCAAGAACCTGCTCGCGGTCATCCAGTCGATCGCCAACCGGACGCTCACCCGCGCCAGAACGCTGAGCGAGGCCCGCACAGCGTTCGGCGGACGCATGGACGCTCTGGCCAAGGCCTACGGAAGCCTGACGGACGAGGCGTTCGAAGGCGCTCCGATCATTGATATCCTGAACGGCGACCTCGCTTCGTTCGGCGCCCTCGGGCAAAATGTCGTTGACCTGGAGCGTCAGCGATGACGCCGAGCGCCGGTTCCTGTTCGACTGGCGCGAGACCGGCGGCCCGCCGGCGCAAGAACCGACCCGCAAAAGTTTCGGCACGACGTTGATATCGACGGTCGCCGCAGGCGAATTCGGCTGCACGCCGGAGCTTGCTTATACAGCCGACGGTTTCCGCTATCGGATCGATGCGACTCTGGCGGCTTTGGGAAAGCTCATCGACGCTTCGAGGGTTCGCAGCAACGTTTGGACCGAGGCTGCAGACGTTCTTCAATTCATGGACGCGGGGCGCCCTCCATCTTTTTGACCAGACGCGTTTTGCGGCGACAGCCATGCCGATGCTGATCATGTGCGACACGCCGCGCTCCACGTCATCTTCCTGCCCGAAGCCATGATGGAGGACAGAGCCATCCCTGCCGAGCAAGATGCTTGATGGCGTTCCGCGCAAGCCTAAGCGCCATGGTCAAAGGGATCGGTGACTGGCCGCCGTGCTGCGCGCCCGGATATTAGCAATCCTTTTAACGGATCGTGGCATCATTCTGTCATGTCTGGTCCTGGTTTGCATCACGTCTCGTCTGGACGCCGAGCGATAACCATCGTCGCGCTGCTGGCCTGTGCGTGCTTCCTTGCTTTCGCCATCACGGGCGGCGCGCCCTGGTGGTTTTATCCACCCGTAGTCTTTGCGACAATCGGCGCCGCCTACATGGTGGCGCTCAATCCGCAATCAGGACTGACGCTCGATGAGCGGCGACTCACAGTGTTCTCCGGCAACTGGCGCCGGTCCGTCGACCTCGTCGATCTCGCCGGTTTGCGCATCGTCGAATGGGTTGACGGTCCGCCATCAGCTGAAGTGAACCTGACGGACGGCAGCAGCTTTGCCATTCCGTCGGTATGTCTTCCGAAGAAGGCGGCGCTTGTCGAGGCGGCCAAACAATATGGGATACCGCTCGCGTGACAATGCGCGCGCCATGGTGATCGCAGCGCGAAGCAGCAAGCCCCCCGGCGCCAGCAGTTAGAGCTACCCGTCGCCCGGGATTCGGCCAGCGTTAATGGCTCCAGCCGAGCGGCGTCGGCCTGATAGTCACGGTTAGGAAACCGGCGAAGCTCCGCTTCGATCTGATTGGTGAGGATAAGGCGTAAGTTTGTCGACAAGGCTTGCCGCCGCCGGTGATGCGCACGCCGAAGCTGACAACCCCTTCGTCATAGCTGATGATGTTCTCTTGCTTCGATTGCCCAAGCCGGAAGGTTGCGCGGTTTGCACTCCTGCCCCGTGGGCAGACAGGCAAGAATCTCGAATGACAGCAATCTGTTGCGAAAGGGGTTGCGTTTGGGTTCCGCCCCGCATACAAGCTGCTCACACCTTGACGCGGGGTGGAGCAGCCCGGTAGCTCGTCAGGCTCATAACCTGAAGGTCGTCAGTTCAAATCTGGCCCCCGCAACCAAAATTAACCCGCTAGCTCAATGAGTTAGCGGGTTTTTTGTTGTCCAGATTTTGGCCTCAAAAAAGTAATAAACTGGTATAAACTTTTCGCCAAACGACACCCATTCAAAACGGCTTCCATCGCCTTATCAGAGGCTTGGCGCTCCATAACGCCAAAATGCCCATTTCTTTTAATTCGGGTCGGATTTAGATCGATTAGCTGTCGCTCACATAAGGAGACAGCTATGAGCCATTTGAAATCCCTTACCCTCACCATCGCTCCCCATCAGATTGAACGGAACCCCAAGCTAATCCGCCGTCAGCGCTTGATTGAGCGCCTTGAAGAGCAGCGGAAGCTCGCCATAGATCCCACCCTATCGGTTCCGATTCGGCGGTGGATAAAGGACGTAGAGGGGGTGAAGCAGCCTTTTGACCGAATCAAGCGAATCAAGCCGTGGTGGAAATCGGACGCGAATGGCGGGCTCGTGCTCGTTCTCAAGGCTGGACTGAGGACAATAGAGCTAGAAAAGGGAAAGCCGGGGATACTTGTCGGGCCTGTAGAGCGCCTGGACGGCGTTCTCACCACTTTGATAGCCGCTGCTAAGGCGGGCGAGTTGGACGCCGCTCTCGCCGCTGCTACGGCTTCTGCTGAGCGATCGGCCGGTAAGGGGAAGAGCGAAGGTAGATTGGGGCGGGCTAATTGACCTCCTCCGTCACTACACAGCTGAAACTAATAGCCCCGCTGACCAGTTCGGCGGGGCTTTTTCAACAAAAAGGGGGCTGACGAAGGCTAGCTCTTAGAGAGCCAAGCATTCTGTGTCCGGAGTTAACATCTCTAGTAAGGCTGTTTTCTCAAAATGATAGCTGGTTAGCCGGTTCTATGTGATTGGTGCCCGACATTGGAGTTAAGCGAAATGGCTTCTATCGGTCAGCACCTCCGAACCCTTACTAACGCGCTCGCGAAAACGAGAGCATCAAAAGGCTCTCGTCTACGCCCGGGATTCCAGCACGCGCCCTTGAGAATACCCCAGCAGCCGGATCGTATTTTCTACGAGTTGCCTGACGGTTCCCGTACGCGAATGATGGCTCCAACGCGAATGTTGGTGAAGGTCCTGACGTTGAACGCAACAGACCTCGGGAGACGTTGAGCCCTGACGGCTTCAAAAACAGCTTTGTCGCTGTGGCTATTGCCCTGATGATATTGAACTGAACGCTCGGCGCGTCCCAAGGACGATCAGGCCCTTCATTGGCTGATTCAAAGTTCATTTTGGAACGGCAAATTCCAATCGCGATTTTGTTAGTTGCTCTAATGTGCCACGTCAGCTAGCGAAATTAACCATAACGTTGCGGCGAAGAGCAGGTGATTGGTGAGGCTGTTTTAGGCTTATGTTGAGGAGCGGACCACGCGGTAGTTCACTATCGCGGTTTCAACATCGAATTTGCTTCTCCATTCACCTGCTTATTCCGAATGCGCATTCCATTTTTGAAAAGGCGCTAAACCCGCCCGCCGCCGTTGACGGCGCTGAAGCTCTCTATTGCCTTTCAAACGGTCCCTGACGCCTTCTGTTGGTTCCGTCGCCGCTGAGCGGTCTGACGCGAATTGAAGCGCTCTGAGAGATTTCCAAGGCTTCTGTGAGGATAAGTGGAGTGGGACCTAGTAATGAGTTTCAACACGCCTCCTCAATTTAAGAAAAAAACAGTAACTTGAAATACGAACTGTGGCGATGGAGGATCCAATGGCGCTGAGCGAGTTTGAAGTCCGTAAAATCGAGATTGTTATGGGTCGTTTCCTTGAAAAGAAGCGTCCACCTCCACATCTCCGTAATAAAGTGGATATTGCTTATACGATATCCAATCAAAGCGTGGAGATATTTGAAAAACGGGAGCATTGGCTGGACCCTTCCAAATCTCTCAATACGCCTATCGCCAAAGCGACTTTTGTTAAAAGAACAAAGAGATGGAAGCTTTATTGTGTAAAAGCCGGAGCAATAATCCCTCACAGAAGCGGCCGATTTGTTTGGTCGCGCCGGACTAAAAGTACGGCAGATAAAGGCCCTTGATCGTTGGATCGGGGGCTGGGGGATGAAGACAGTGGAGCTTTACGCAAGGGTTAGACAC
>CANMLK010000243.1 GCA_947498445.1 Beijerinckiaceae bacterium | reverse complement strand
GCATCATGGCCGTCGCAGCGGCGGCCGGCGTTGTGGTAGTCCTTTTCATGGCGTTGCCTTTCTTCGTGGAATCAGCACCCCGAGCCTACCGGCTCAAGGCGGGCAACGCCGCCACCCTCCTATTTCAACATTCCTCGGGACATCCCCGTCGGACGCAACGGTGCTAGGCGGGACTTTCGGATTAGGTCTGTACGCCCCAATGGGCTACCAGCGCGTCGCTGCCGGTTTGAATCCGTCAGGAATTCGACCTGGAGTCTGGAGCCTTGTTTCCAATGACACCAAGGTAATTGGAGATCCGTTGCCGCTTGCCTTCATTGCCTGGCAGAGCGGCCAGTTCCACTACAAACTAAGCGGAATGGTGAACGTCCCCATCGGTGATTATTCAAAAACAAGGATCGCCAATATCGGACTTAATCGCTGGGCTGGTGATATTACAGGCTCCCTGACATGGATTGACCCTGCCTCAAAAATAGAAATTTCGGTCTCGCCTGGTGTAACTTTCAACGGTGAGAATCCAGCGACCAAATATCGAACCGGAACGGAGTTCCACGTCGAGGCCGCGGCCATGTACCACGTATCGGCTTCCTTTTCCGCCGGTCTCTCCGGATATCACTATCAGCAATTAACTGGCGACAGTGGCTTGGGTGCGGTCCAAGGCTCCTTAAAGGGCCAGGTATCCGCAATCGGACCTAGCCTGACCTATAACTTTCAAATTGGACAACGGCCGGTTTACGCATCTGCCCGGTGGATGCGCGAATTTAATGCTAAAAACCGCCTGCAGGGGGATGTCGGATTTCTGACGTTGACGGTTCCGCTTGGCGCGGGGTTGCCGCGCTAGAAGGTGGAAACACTCCTTCTGTAACTATCTCGGCTTTAGCTAAAAATTGTTTGGAACAACAAATATTTAAGCTTTAACCTTCGAATAAAATTCAGCTGTCTGAAAGGCGGCCAAGGGTACGACATGGGACGGTCTGGTCACTTTGACCCCAGGACACCAAATGCCCATGAATGCGGACGTGACGCGCGATAAACATGATGACGAGCGTCCCGGCGTACGGTGGGTAAGTTCAAAAACCTCAGTACCGTATGTGCTTCTCGCAGCTGGAGCCCTTTGTCTCATCGTGGGCGTTTGGGCCTTCGTTGGTGCGCGAATCACCGCTGAAAAAGAAGCCGCCATCACGCTTGCCTCAGAGCGCGCCGATGCGGGCGTAAAATCGTTTGAGCATTATGTTATCCGCACCCTTGAAGCCGTGGATAACGTGGTGCTCCTCGCGGTTTCATCATTGAATGGCGACACGCCGGATGCAGCGACAAGGCTGATACGTCAGTCGAGGTCTAGCTGCTCAAGTGCGCTTCGGCCGATGATGTGATCTTAGCTTTTCCAGGTCGACGCTGAACACATAAGCGGCTTGAGCAGGTTAACGCGTTGAGTCGTAGCGTCGGCAAAGGCGCCGCTAAATAACTCAGTGTCGTATGCGCTGCTACGTTCGCGGCCCCAGCATTGACCAACTGGGCGCCAACAGATTATCCGCCCGCGTTTTCGCGTGCGCGCCGAAGAATTTCCAGAATGTGGGGCGGGGTTGCGTAGATCGTATTGACGAGGCTGAGCGCTTCCTCGGCGGTGTTGGCGTCCACTCCAAGTTTCTGCTTTTTCGCTTCAGCCACGAGTTCGGAATCGCGCATCGTGTCCATAAACGCCTTACGCATGGTGGCGAGGCGTTGTTGCGGCACACCCGGCGGCATCAGGAACGGTCGATTGACTGCTGAGCGCGAGAGGTAGGCCACTAGCGCCTGCTTCTGGTCGTCGGTGCGCGCAAATTCCATGATCAGTGGAACACCCATCTTTTGCAACTCGGGAAGAGGGGTCGCATCCTGCTGGACGAGCACCTTGTGCAAGCCATCCTTTTGAAAAAGGTCCGGGAACTGCTGCTTGGCGCTCGACCAAAGCAAGCCGCAGACGCCCTGAACTTCATTGCGCTGGATGGCCAGGCTGACATCGGCAGAGCCTTTGTAGCCCGACACGAGTTTTAGTTTCGAGCCCAGCAATTGTTTTTCCATGAGCGGGTAGTCAACCAGACCGCTTCCCGCGCCTGTGCCGCCCACGATCAATTCTTTATCTGCGAGTTCGGCATAGCTCTGGACAGGCGCATCCCGGCGCACGATGCACACGGATGTTTCAGCATGTGCGTTGCCGACGTAATTGAATGTGCGCGGATCGTAATTTGCAAGCGATTGACCGGTCATCAATGGGTCAAAGAGCGCCGTTGAGAGAACGACGCCGAGCGCCGAGCCGTCCTTCGGCGCGACAGAGTAAATGTGACGCGCCGCAGCGAGGCTTCCTGCGCCGGGCATGTTCTGGACTATGACACTGGGCGCGCCGGGAATATGTTTCCCAAGATGTCGGCCAACAAGACGGGCGTAGATATCGATGCCGCCACCTGCGGCAGAGCCGGCTATAATTGTGACTGTGCGGCCCTTGTAGAACGTGTCCGTTTCTTGCGCGCCAAGAGGGGCTGTTGATATTGCGAGCGCGCTCAGCCCTGTCGTATAGAGTAAATGAAAGTAACCCATCTTGTCCTCCCCGGAACAGCTTTTTGTTGTTTCAAAGTTCAGGCAGAAGTGGCTCTCGCCCTGCGTGAAGTTGCATATCAACTGTTGCAAGTAGCGCGGCGATTGTTGCGTGATGACCCATCAAAAGCACGAGGTCGACCATCATTCGTGCCCCAAAAAGCGCGTGCGCGCTTGCGAATGTCGCGGAGTCCACCTTGTGCTTGCTCCATATCTGCCGTCCAAGATTGATGATCACTGCGTCTGCTTCTTCCAGCTCGTCGGTGCTTTTCTTGTACTTGATAACGTCGATCACCGCTTCCGGCACGCCCACCTTGAGGGCGACCGGCTCGTGCGCCGTCCATTCAAACTGGTTGTCCATTTCCCGCGACGTTGTGAGGAAAGCTATTTCCCGAACGCGGGGCGTCAATCCGGCGTCGTCGCGCAGATACTTGCTCAGGATGGAAAGTTGATGCGTCGCCCAGGGGCTATGCAGCTGAATACCTGCCGGTCCTTGCAGGCCCGCGATATTTGCCCCGGGCGTGGCGCCGCGGTCAAAAGTCTTCTGACCGTACTCGTCCAGATCCTCACGGCGCGGCAGCGGAAGGCGAAAGCCCGAGCGCGGATCGATATCGCTCGGCCACGCGGGCGCTGAAGGCGTTATGGGCCTTTCGGCCGCATTCGCCTCATTGATCGAAACGGCCCCAATGAGCGCCACAGTAAACGCCAAGATTTGTAACACGTCGCCCCTCCCAGTTTCGGGCAGACTACGTGCTTCTGGTGGCGAGCGACAAGGCTAAATCGGGTCGGATTCGGATGACGCCGTAACTCCGTGCGCCGCCGAACCTGTCATGAACTTAAAGTGATGCCTCCAGCTGAGCTGTTATCGGTTGGCGCTGTTGTTTATGCCTGACGGCCAAATAACATCCAGGGGACGCGTAACGAACGCCTCGTCTCCTGCGAATAATATCCCGTAGGTCCTGAGTGAGGATCGCAGAGGCGACATGAACAAGGATATAGCTCATGAACCGACGTTCCATTCTTCTGGGAGGCGCAGCTGTCCTGGTCGGCGGCGGGGCTACAATCTCCTCCTTGATGTCTCCGGGTAACGCAGCCGGGACGTTCGAAATCACGCGCACCGACGCGGAATGGCGCCGTTTGCTCACCGCTGCGCAGTACAATGTGCTGCGTAAGCAGGGGACGGAACGCCCAGGATCGAGCGCGCTCGATCACGAGGGCCGGGCTGGCCAATTCGCATGTGCCGGATGTGATCTTCCGGTCTATCGCTCGGCTGACAAGTTCGACTCCGGCACCGGCTGGCCGAGCTTCACGCGACCCATCGCCGGCGCGATCGGCACCTCGGAAGACCGCGGCTGGCTGGGGACACGCACAGAGGTCCACTGCCGCCGCTGCGGCGGCCACCTCGGCCACGTCTTCAACGATGGGCCCAAGCCCACCGGGCTACGATATTGCATGAATGGCGTTGCGCTGAAGTTCATGCCCACGCAAGCGTCTTGAGCCTCGCGTCGCGGGCAGTAGACAGGAGAGACTGCAATGAAAACGAAGGCCATTATTTTTAGCGCCAGCCTCGCGCTTTCTGTTGTGTCGCCAGCGGCCTTGTCCGGCGTTGCGGCGCAGCAGGCGACGCCCCCGCTCGCCACCGCCATCTTCGCGGGAGGCTGCTTCTGGTGCATGGAGCCACCCTTCGACGCGCTGGACGGCGTGGTCTCAACAACCTCGGGATACACCAGCGGCAAGCGGGTGAACCCGACTTATGCAGAAGTCTCGGCAGGTGGGACAGGCCATACCGAGGCAGTGAAGATTGTCTACAATCCTTCGAAGGTAAGCTACGAAAAATTGCTCGAAGTCTTCTGGCGGAACCACGATCCCCTTACGGCAAACGCGCAGTTCTGCGACAAGGGCTCGCAATATCGGGCAGGTATCTATTACGGGACTGAAACAGAGAAGCGGTTGGCGGAATCGACCAAGTCCGCGATTCAGAAGTCTGGCAGATTCCAGCAACCAATCGTCACCGAGATCGTCGCCGCCACGACATTTTATCCTGCCGAAGAGTCCCATCAGGATTATTATATCAAGAACCCCGTCAGATATAAGTATTACAGCACAAGCTGCGGACGCGCGCGGCGTCTGAACGAACTTTGGGGCCGCTAGGGCCATCTCCGGCGCATCATTTCGTCATGATGACAGCGTCGCCTCAATTGAACCACAACATATGATATGCTGCACGCTCATTTACCACAGTGGTCGGTGAGCGCTTCGGGTAGCTCACCGCTGTCAAAATCGGTGCCGTCTGTGATCGATCAGGACTTTCTTTTGAGCCGCCGGTTCGGCTTCGGACCACGAATTGCTCCGAATGGTCGCCAGTCTGCCGACTTCGCCAAACTGCTATTGAGCGAAATCGCCCGCGGAGGCGATGGTCCACGCGGGGACGAGAAACTGCCGACCTCAAGGGCGGCGCTGGGCGAACATGAGACATTCCAGGAAGACTCAAGGCGCCGAGGTGCCAACAAGGAACAAATGGAGGCCCGACAGGCCATCGATGCGGCCCGAAAAGAGGCGATGCAGATGGGCAAGCCCGTTCCGCCCGGATATATCGCGCCATCCCGTCGTATTTTTAATGAAGAGGCCGCTTTCCGCTTTCAGGCAGCGATCGCGGCTCACACAGGATTCACAGAACGGATCGTCTGGTTTTGGGCAAATCACTTCGCCGTCGCAGTGAGCAAGGGCGGTAACATTGAGCTGACCGTAGGAGCGTTCGAGCGCGAGGCTATT
>CANMLK010000242.1 GCA_947498445.1 Beijerinckiaceae bacterium | reverse complement strand
CTCGCCGGGCGGCAAAGGACGAAGTGATGGATTGGCTCCAGTTCTACAATCATCGCCGCCTTCATTCGAAGCTGGGCACGCTTGGCCTCGACTGTCGTCGCATTGACGACGGTTTCATGCGTGCCATACGCGGCGACGAAGTTGATGATCGAAACGGGATTCTTCAGGTTGAGTGCGAAGTCATACCAGCTCTCGTAGGGCTTGACCTGGCTGTCGGCAGACCCCGCGAAGAACTGGGCGCGCGCCTCGTTCAATGTGGGCACGCCCGTCTCACGACCGCGGGCGATGTTGATCGCCGCAAGGTCCAGCGGGAGGCCGACAAGATTGTTGCGGAGAGCTTCGGTGACGAATTCGTCGATCTCGTTGCCGGCCTGACGCGTCAAGCCACGGACGATGGCGCCCGCCGCCTCTTCCGCGTTTAGGCCGCTGTTGGCGTATTCGACCGGGTTGAGGAAGGCGGCAATCAGGTCGATGTGATCGGCGTTGTAATTGGCGTCATAACGATCGACCATCTCGTTCAACATCGAGTGGCCAAAGCGGTAAACCGTGTGGGCGAACTCGCCGAGGATCGCCGGGTCGAGATCGTCGTTGTAGTCGTTGAACAAGTTGACGAAGGGCTGAACCTTGCGAGCAAATTCCTCAAACACGAGATGCTGATACTGCATCTCGGTGACGAACTTGGCCGACTGGAAGAGTCGCGCCCCGTTCCAGGACAGGTCTTCTGCAGTCACGGCCTGAAGCGCGGCGATGTCGTTGACCGGAACAGACAACCACTCGTTCAGGAAATCCGTGGCTGCGGCGAAATCACCGCTCTGCGCCAGAATGCCCTGCGCGTCGGCGAGCAGCGTCGCCTTCATCAGGTCGATCTGCCGGTTATGCTCCGCATGAAAGACGTGGTGAGCAGCGCTCAGAGCGATGTTCTCGTTACCGCGGCCATCGCCGGTGATGTAGTGACGGTCGAGCAGTTCGTCATCGTAGGTGCCTACGCCCTGACGCTGGTCAACTGTGCTGGTAAGGTTGTCGCCGTCAGCAATCTTGCCGGCGGCCGGCGCGGCATTGCGCGAAACGTCATCGAGGAACGTGACGCCCGCATGAACAGCACCGATCGTGCTGACAGGCGATGCGAGATTGCCTTCGACTTGCACCTGCTGTCCGCCCACCAGCATTACGATCTGGGGCAGACCGTTCGCGCCGGCAATGAAGTTGCCGTAGGGATCCGTCGCAAGCAACGGCACGTGATGAACGTCCATGTCGTTCAACTCGATGCCAAGTAGATCGCGGGCCTGAGCCTTCACATCGGCCCAGGTGGCGAGGCCGCCGCCGGACTCTTCATTACCGTTCAACAGACGGCCAGTGGAAACCGGCTTGCCATCGACGAGCGCGTATTCGCGCAGGAAGACCTGATGCGAGGGATGCGAAGTGTAGGTCTGGTTCTGATCGACGAACGGCGTCACCTTGTTTGTGGCTTCGCCATTCTGGTTCAGCGTCGTGCGGGTCACCGCCATGAAGTTGGTGTTCGGCGTCGCCGGGTTGTAGAGCGGATCATCGGGCTGGAGGGGGATGTAGACCGTGCCGTTTCCACCTTTCGCGACGAGATCCAGACCGTGATCGAAGAACTGACCAAAAATCGTCATCCATGAGTTGAAGGGCGCGGACAGGCCTTCATCCGGCGCCACGTTCTCGATAACGAGGGTAAGCTTCGCGAGATCGCCCGAAGGGCTTGCTTCCAGCGGCACGCCCGCATCAGCGAGCTTAACCATGATCTGGGCCTCAAAATCGGCGGCGGCTGTCGTGTCGCCACCGGCCACGGCGGTCTTGTACTGGCTGAAGATCTCTCTGACGATGGTCGCATCGCCGTAAGGATCGGCGCTGCCGGCGCCCTGGAAGGCAGAGACGACCGCAGCGTAATTGTTTAGCGTCTGGTCGACGATGAGGTTTGAGATGATGCGCGGATCAGCGTCGACCACATCGCCCGCCTGGATAGCGCGGGAGCTGAGCGCCGGATTGTTCGCGATGTGAATAGAATAGTCGTTGTTGTTGAGATAGGTGGCGGGCAGATTTGTTCCATCCGGACCAAGGCCGTTATTCAGGGGAATGTATCCTACCGGGACGCCGGCAAAACCGAAATTAACAGGCCCGCTCTGGTCCATGATTGGAGGGCCAAACCTCATTCCGTCGTCGCCCTCGTTTACCCAGCGGGCTTCAAGTGCGCGCGGGAATTCCTGAGCGGCGGCGCCGAGCGTTTCCTGCCCGGAGCGAAGGTTGTTATTGCTTCCGTCAACGTGACGCAGACCCCACGGCAGTTCCGCGGTTGGAACAAGGGTGCCGACGATTTGCTCGCCGCGCGCATCGGCCTCAGCAATCTTGATCTGCTGAAGGATGAATTCGAGATCGTTGCGAATAACCTGTACCATTGTGAGCTCCAGCCCCTTTTGTTTACTGGCCGTTAACTCGCATATGGATATAAAACCCGGTACGGACCTATCGACCGCAACTCGCAGATTTAGGTCTGCGTTGAACGAGGTGCTTGGTCTAGGGAAGTACCGACTTTTGTCGGCGCCGTGGCGCACGGAAAAGTCATGTTAAAATACGAAAGCCTTTACTTTTTGGTGACTTGCGCTCCCCAACAATACAGACTTTTGGCCAAGAGCGCCGAAGAGAAACATGCTCCCCCATCCGGCGATCGCGAGGCGCAGCGAAGGCAGCACACGAAAAAATCAATGATTGTTCGACTCTAGAACACCGCGTCGTATCCGTCGAAAGCTATGACGAATGACTTTGTCGCATCTTGCAGGCGCAAAATTGATGCTCGCTGCAGGATCCATCTGGCGCTCAGATGCGCGCCAATCAACACAACCAGAAGAACCGCGTACTCGTTGCTCGTAGCCCGAAGCTTCTGAGATTGAGAGATGTGCGCAAACGTCGGAAATAGTGTCCCTGAACATTGCCAGCGGAAACGGCTTGAACAGGAATTCCGAAACCCCGGCCTCTATCGCCTGCTTCCAATAGTCCTCTGATGTATTTGCCGTCACCATGACGAACGGGGTCGCGCACAGAGAGCGATCAGACCTTACCTGACGCAACAATTCGATTCCGCTAACAGGCTCCATGTTCCAGTCGCTGATTATGAAATCAGGCGCAGTGACTTGGATGTCGCTCCAAGCATGAACTGCGTCAGAATAACAACGAATGTCCTTGATGTTCATTGTCTCCAACATAGCGCGGATCATGTTGAGATTGGGACGGTCATCATCAACCACACACACAGAAAAATCGGAACTCATGTCAGGACTCCAATACATTGACTGGAATCAAAATAAATCAGATCGAGTTTCCGAATAAATTACAATAACTTCATGATGGATATAGGTATAACGCTATACCAAAACATTCAATACAAAACTTTTACTGTATGTAAACCACAACAGGTTGCTCAGTCAGAGAAGGCGCGCCCAAATCCATGGGGTCAGGCCAGCGGTGGTCTTGCCCCTGAAAAGTGATCCTCCCTGAAGTATGGCTTTACGGCCTGATGGAGGACTACGAGATGCCGAGGAAGTGAACTTGCCACTGTTTGGCGTCTCCCAAGGCCGGGCGATTATGCAGCGTGTCTTTCTTCCTCGCCAGACTCCTTTCTTTCGACCTTCCGGTTGGCCTCGAACGTCATCGGGCTGACGTAGCCCAGCGTCGAATGAAGCCGCTTGTGGTTATAAAACCGCATCCAGTCCATCGTTTCGTCTTTTGCCTGTCTGCTCGTGGGAAAACGCATGCCGTGCAGCCGCTCCATATTCAACGATCCGAAAAGCGTTTCAGTGACCGCGTTGTCCCAACAATCGGCCCGCCGGCTCATCGAGCCTTTCATGCCGAAGTCCTTCAACTGTTTCTGGAAGTCGCCGCTCGCGTACTGGGCGGATTCAACCGGCTGTCGCAACAGCTGATAGGAGGAGTTGCGATGGCGGTTCAGATACGGCGCTCGGATCGTATAGTACGAGACGGATTGAGGTCGCCTGGGCGGCCGAAAGCGGTGCGACGTGACGACGAACGCAGGTTCTGGGAATTGATTGCAGCGGGGCGGTCAAGCGAGGACGCGGCGATTGGTGCAGGAGTGTCGCAGGCTGTAGGGACGCGGTGGTTTCGGGAAGCAGGCGGCATGCCACCATCAACGCTTAAGCCATCGTCAAAGCCTGCGTCCGGGCGATATCTGTCCTTCGTGGAGCGTGAAGAGCTGGCGATTCTGCATGCAAAGAGCGGCGGGGTGCGCGAGATCGCTCGAAAGATGGGGCGTGCTGCGTCGACGATCTCGCGAGAGTTGCGACGCAATGTGGCAACGCGTGGTGGCGGCTTTGACTATCGGGCTATCACAGCGCAGTGGCATGCCGAACGGGCGGCCCGGCGGCCGAAGCTGGCCAAGCTGACGGCCAATCCAGCGCTGCGGACGTATGTACAAGATCGATTGGCTGGCATGGTAGTCACCCCGAGCGGGACTGCGGTTCCCGGGCCGGCGATATCTTGGAACGGTCGTAAACACGGACCTCGAAAGGATCGGCGTTGGGCTTCGTCTTGGAGCCCGGAGCAGATTGCCCATCGAGTGCGGCTGGACTTTCCGGATGATGAGACGATGCGCATTAGTCACGAAGCCATCTACCAGTCGCTTTACGTGCAAGGCCGCGGGGCTCTGCGTCGCGAGTTGACCGCCTGTCTGCGCACGGGGCGGGCGTTGCGCGTGCCACGGGCACGCAGCAGTGGACGGGGCAAGTCTTTCATTGTGCCAGAGATCATGATCAGCGAGCGCCCGCCGGAGGTAAGTGATCGGGCAGTACCGGGCCACTGGGAAGGCGACCTCATTTTGGGATTGGACAGCTCCGCGATCGGAACCTTGGTGGAGCGGACAACGCGGTTCACGATGTTGTTGCATTTGCCGCGAATGCCGGAACACGGTGTGGGTGCTCCCATAAAGAACGGCCCTCCGCTTGCCGGGCATGGCGCTGAGGCCGTCCGCGACAGCATCGCCTGCTCGATCATCAGCTTGCCAGAGCAACTCCGACGAACGCTAACCTGGGATCAGGGCGCGGAGATGTCGCAGCACGCACGACTGAAGACCGACACGGGGCTGGCCATCTATTTTTGCGATCCGCACAGCCCATGGCAACGTGGCACGAACGAGAATACCAACGGCCTGCTTCGCCAGTATTTTCCGAAAGGCACCGACCTGAGCGCTCACAGCAAGAATGCTCTTGAAGCGGTAGCTCTGGCCCTCAACACCAGGCCGCGCAAGACGCTGGGTTGGAAGACACCTGCCGAGGCGTTTGACGAACACCTACGGGTGGCCCACATGACTGTTGCGACGACGACTTGAACTCGGG
>CANMLK010000241.1 GCA_947498445.1 Beijerinckiaceae bacterium | reverse complement strand
AGAAAAGCGCTCGACAACGATCAGAAGCAGGGTCGCTCTCTCCACAGGCGCAAGCTGACGAAGGGCGACAAGCGTCAGATCAGCGTCGGTTTGTGCAAATTTGTACGTCCGCCCGGTCGTCTTGAAGGCCGCTGGGTCTGAGGCAGGCGCCTCGGCGGGGCTCGCTCGCAAAAATTGGCCCACGAGCGCCCGATAGGCCGAAATCCGCGCCGCGGCGACATCTTGTGAAGCGCTTGCGGCGCCAATCGCCTCGGCAAGTGCTCTGGTCCTGGGATAATCGGTCGCCCGCCCACCACCGCCCGGCGGGCCGAAGAGGGCGTCCGCGAAGTTTATGAGGGAGTTGGCGAACACCCCGTGGTTTTGTTGCAATAAAGCACTCGCCGACATCGTTTTTTCCCTGCGGACGAGACGAACATTTGTTTGCCAAAACCGTAAATGCGCTCGAGGGGATCTGTGTTCCAACCGTTAAGTTAGGTCGCAGTCCTTGCCTTGTTTCTGCGCACCCCTTAAAGCCGGAAACTGCGATAGGGTCGCGAGAGCGCTTTCTAGGGGTTGGATCGGCTAATGGCAGACGCGACAACAAGCGCGGCGGGATCGGGCATTCTGTCGGGCAAGCGCGGGCTCATTCTGGGCGTCGCCAACAACCGTTCGATCGCCTGGGGCATAGCCAAGGCGGCCCATGACGCGGGCGCCGAACTCGCGTTTACCTATCAGGGCGATGCGCTGGAGAAGCGCGTGCGTCCGCTGGCCGAGAGCCTTGGCGCGTTCGTCGCTGGCCATTGCGACGTCACCGACCCGGCGACGATGGACGCCGTTTTCGCTGAGATCGAAAATAAATGGGGCAAGCTCGACTTCGTCGTTCATTGCATCGCCTTCTCCGACAAGGACGAGTTGACCGGTCGCTATCTCGACACAAGCGAAGGCAATTTCACCAAGTCGCTGCTGATCTCCTGTTATTCGTTCACGGCCATCGCGCAGCGCGCGGAGAAGCTGATGACCGACGGCGGCTCGATGCTGACATTGACGTATTACGGCGCCGAGAAATGGATGCCCCATTACAACGTCATGGGCGTCGCGAAAGCGGCCCTTGAGGCCAGCGTACGGTATCTCGCCGCCGATCTGGGCGAAAAGAATATCCGCGTCAACGCTATCTCCGCCGGACCCATCAAAACCCTTGCGGCCTCGGGCATTGGCGATTTCCGCTACATCCTCAAGTGGAACGAGTACAACTCGCCCCTCCGCCGTACCGTGACGATTGAGGAAGTCGGCGAAACGGCGGCGTTCCTGCTGTCGCCAATGTCTCGCGGCATAACGGGCGAAATTCTCCATGTTGACGCGGGCTACCACGTCGTGGGCATGAAGAACCCGGCAGCGCCCGATATCTCCGTCGTCAAGGACTAGGCGCGCCACTCGCCCGGAGGTTTTGCGCGTCATGCTCCGCCATCGTCTTGTTTTCCTGCGCCACGGCGAGACCGACTGGAACGCGGAAGGGCGCCTTCAGGGACGGCAGGATATTCCGCTCAACGCCAAGGGCCGCCATCAGGCGGAAAAGGCCGGACGCACAGTCGCGCGCATCCTCGGGCCTGCGGGCCTCAGCGCCCCCAATCTTCAATTTTTGTGCTCTCCGATGAGCCGCGCCCGTGAGACGATGGAAATCGCGCGCGCCGCCATGAAACTGCCGATCCAGGATTATGCTCTCGACGACCGGCTTGTGGAGCTGACCTTCGGCGAATGGGAGGGTTTGACCTGGCCTGAGGTGAAGGCGCGTGCGCCCGACGCCGCCTCCTGGCGCGAGGGCGACAAATGGCGTTTCACCCCGCCCAACGGAGAATCCTACGCCATGCTGGCGGAGCGGCTGCTGCCCTGGATTGCCGACCTCGACCGCGAGGCGGTCGTCGTTTCCCACGGCGGGGTCGCGCGCGCGCTCATGGCGATCCTGACCGGGATGCCCGAGCAACAGGCGGCGCTCGCCGACATCTGGCAAGGCCGGGTGCTCGTTTTCCTTAACGGCAAAATGAGCTGGATATGAGCCGCAAGGACGGGTCATTACGTACGTTCATCCGCCGTTCAGTCGCGGCGGTTCACGAGACTGTGAGGCTGTGTTGTGGTAACGACGTCCGCCGGCGCTAAAGACGCCGGTTTCGCTGAGGGGCGCTCGTCAGGACTGCGACCGGGGGGAGACCGTGCGGATTGGGCCGTGCGGAAGCGGGGAGCACATCAATGCGCGTCTTTTCCGATACGCAGTTCGGTGGGCATGACGGCATGACGGATATTCAGGACATGGCTCGGAACGAGCATCAGACAGACCAGGGCGCGCCCGCTTTTCCACAGCACGCCGTTTTGCGCGGGACGCGCATGCCGCACTTGCTGCGCGACGAATTGCTCGGCGAGATTTTCGCCGCGAGCGCGCGCAACCACCCAGCTTCAGTCTGCATGGTGTCCGGGGGCATGCGCCTCACCTATGCGGATGTGAACGCCCGCGCGCTTTCGATTGCGCGTGGCCTGCACCGCAAGGGCGCCGCGCCCGGGAAGGTCGTGGGCCTCAGGATGGCGCGCGGCACAGAACTTCTCATTGCGCAGATCGCAATCGCCAAAACCGGCGCTGCGTGGCTGCCCTTCGATTCCGATGCGCCTGCCGAACGCGTGGCGGAATGCCTGCGCGATTGCGAAGCCGTCCTTCTGCTCACCGACGATAGCCACCTCGCCAAGGCCGCTGGCGTCATGCCGTGCGAAACTGTTGCGCCGCAGCCGCTTGTGGACCCCACAGACGTCAGCGACCTGGACGCGCGCGCGCTTGGCTGCACGCCCGATCATCCCGCCTACATGATCTATACGTCCGGCTCGACGGGTAAGCCCAAGGGCATCGTCATCACCGGCCGCAACATCTGCCATTACCTGCGCTCGGCAAACGAGGTTTATGGCCTCGTCGCAAGCGACGTCGTGTTCCAGGGCGCGTCCGTCGCCTTCGATCTGTCGATGGAAGAAATCTGGGTGCCGTATCTTGTCGGCGCGCGTCTCTTCGTCGCCACGCCCGAGACCATGGGCGAAGCTGACAAGCTGCCCGAAGTGATGGAGCAGGCTGGGGTCACCGTGCTCGATACGGTGCCGACGCTCCTGTCCATGCTGTCGCGCGACATCGCGACGTTGCGCGTCATCATTCTGGGCGGCGAAGCCTGCCCGCCATCCGTCGCCGCGCGCTGGTGCAAGCCGGACCGACGCATCTTCAATTCCTACGGCCCCACCGAAGCCACTGTCGTCGCGACGATTGCTGAAGTGCGCGTTGGCGAGCCCGTCACCATCGGTCAGCCGATTCCCAATTACACCTGCTATGTCGCCAGCGAATCGCTTGATCTGCTGGCGCCGGGGCAGGAAGGCGAGCTTCTCATCGGCGGCCCCGGCGTCGCGATGGGTTATCTCGGCCGGCCCGATCTCACCGCCGAAAAGTTCATCGACAATCCGTTCGACTCGAATGGGCTGGACAAGATTCTCTATCGTTCGGGCGACGCTGTCGCGCTGGATGATAAAGGCGACATTCTCTTCCGTGGCCGTATCGACGACCAGATCAAGATCCGCGGCTTCCGTGTCGAGCTGGGCGAGATTGAATCGCGTCTTGCCGATCTTGAAGGCGTGGGGCAGGCCGCCGTCGTCATGCGCAACGACGATGGCATGGACCAGCTCGTCGCGTTCATCGTGCTCGAAGGCGGCAATTCCGCCGGGCTAGAACCCAAAGTCCTGCGCGCGAAATTGCGCGATACGCTACCGGCCTACATGGTGCCCGCGCGCTATGAGGCGATGACCGAATTGCCGCGTCTGTCGTCTGGCAAGGTCAACCGCAACGAATTGAAGAAGACCGCGCTCGCGCCTGCCGAAATCACCGAGGAGCAGGAAGAGCCGCGCACGCAGACCGAGGCGAAATTGCTGGAGGCCGCAAAGGCCGTTCTGCCGCCCCAGAGCATCCCGTTCGACGCCGACTTCTTCATCGATCTTGGCGGGCACTCGCTGCTCGCTGCAAAATTTCTCGGCAAGGTGCGCGAGCACTCCGAGCTTGCCGCCATTACATTGCAGGACGTTTACGCCGCGCGCACGCTTCGCGCGATGGCGGGCCTTCTCGATGGCCGCGTGAGCGCCATGGGGCCAAAGCGCGATCTGCGCTTCGATCCGCCGCCGCTGCGCCGCCGTTTCCTGTGCGGCCTCGCGCAGGCGATTACGCTGCCTTTCCTCTTTGCGCTCGTCACTGCGCAATGGCTCGGCGTGTTCATCAGCTATATGCTGCTGACGGGCCCCGACGCGAAATGGTGGATGGAAATCATCACGCTGATGGGCGTGTACGTTCTCATCAACGTCAGCACGCTGTTCATCACCATCGCTGCGAAATGGCTGATTATCGGGCGCACTAAGCCGGGTCGTTATCCGTTGTGGGGCGTTTATCATTATCGCCTCTGGCTCGTGCAGCGCCTCGCCACTCTTGCGCACATGAAGTGGCTGCAGGGCTCGCCGCTTTTGCCGATGTATCTGCGCGCCATGGGCGCGACGATCGGCAAGGATGTCGTGATCGGCGATCTCGATGTCGGCGCCGCCGACCTTGTGTTCATCGGCGATCGCGCAAGTCTTGGCGGCAAGATCAAGCTGTCGAATGCGCATGTTGAAGGCAACGAGCTTGTCATCGGCAATATCATTATCGGCGCCGATGCGTATCTCGGCACGTCCTGCGTCATTGAAGGCGATTCCGTACTGGGAGAAGGCGCTGAACTGCGCGATCTCTCGGCCATCACCAGCGGCACGCACATTGCCAATTGGGAAGCGTGGGACGGTTCACCAGCGCGCAAGGTCGGGATGGTGGATCAGGCCTCGCTTCCCGAACAGGCTGACGCATCGCCCGCGCGCCGCAAATTCAACCTGCTCTTTTATGTCGGCGCGTTCCTCGTTATTCCGCCGCTTGGCCTGTTGCCGATTTTCCCGGCGTTCTGGGTGTTCGATAAGGTCGACGACTGGCTCGGCACGGTGGATCGCACGAGCTATCTGATGACCGTGCCGCTCATGGCGTGGCCCATGGGCTTTGCGCTGGTCCTGATGACCGTGGGCCTCGTGGTCGTTATGCGCTGGACAATCCTGCCGCGCGTGCGCTCTGGTCGTTACTCGATCTATTCAAGTTTCTACCTGCGTAAGTGGGTCATTCAGCTTTCGACAGAAGTGACGCTGGAGACGCTCTCCTCTCTCTTCGCCACCGTCTACATGCGCAATTGGTATCGCCTGCTGGGCACGCGCGTCGGCAAGGATGCGGAAGTCTCCACAAATCTTGCTGGCCGTTACGACCTCATCAACATTGGTGAGAAGAATTTTATCGCCGACGAGGTTGTGCTTGGCGACGAGGACATCCGTCGC
>CANMLK010000240.1 GCA_947498445.1 Beijerinckiaceae bacterium | reverse complement strand
TATTTATTCGTTTCCGGGACGTAACGGCCCTGGAGGAAACCGCCACTCCTCTCACTACGGGCGATCAGCGCGACAACACGCTCGCCAGCGCTGGCCTCCGCATGAATTTCCCATGGGCGCACGAGATCTATCTCGCCCGGAACACACTCGGAGTTAGACACGCTCCTGACCTGGGCAAAGTCAGGTTTGGACCTGTCGTCTGTTCGCTCATACCGCATAATGCGCTGCCTTCCGTCGAGCAGGCCATATAGCGTATAGATATGCCCATGATCATGGAGGTGATCGGGAACCCCAAAGTCCCGATCTGCGCTAAAGACCATGCCGTTCAGGACGAACTTGTAATCAGGGTCTTCATAAAAAAGGAGATTCTGAGTGCGGTTGTCAATCCGCTTACAGACTGGCCATTTCTTTGACGCCTCGATAACCTTGGGATCATTGAGCAATTCCTTCATAAAGGGATGCATCGTCACCCAGCGCTTCTCAGGCTCGGATTCGCGAGCGAATAATTCGCGCGTCTTCTTGATGAAGTCATCAAACGCCGTTTCCATCGTGGTCGAGGTTGCGGTGCTCATGTCTTGGTCTCCTCCGCTTTCATTTGCTTATCCATGAATTCTAACGTTTAGCGCCCTTGTTCGCAATCCTTCGGTCAACTGCCACCGGCGCAGGAAAAGCATTGCGCCTGGGCAAATAGTCGGACAATCCGCCCCTCATAGGGTCAGGCTTTCACGAGCTGGCCTTACACGCCAGTGGCTGTCGTTCCGTGCATGTGCGAAACACCGCGAGAGGCTGGCAGCGGCTTACGACCGATGCTGCGGGGCAGTTGCGCGAGCCTGCTTTCATAGCTATCAATTTCATAATGATCCGAAACCGGGTGGTCGGCAAGCGCTCAACTAGCGTGCGGGCAGGGTCACCGCGGCGCAGTCATCGGAATCGATATCGCAAGTCTCGCTTGTCACACGTCAAAGATAATAACGGCGCAAGGTCGGTGCAGAGAGTCTGAAATCTGCCATATGGGGGGCCATTCATGAACTTTACGAAATTTCGATTGAACGTTGCGCGTTCACCGGATCTTGCAAGGCCCGAGCGGGTGAAGCGCCGCTCAATAGTCAACTCATCGTTCGGCCTTGCCGTTTTGGTGTATTTTTCTGCAGCTATCTGCGGGAGGGCGCAGGATGCCGAGCCCTTCTTCAAGGGCAAAGCCGTCGATCTCATCGTGGCGAGCACTCCTGGTGGGGGCTACGACGCCATGGCTCGCATATATGCGCGTCATCTGCCGGGCTATATCCCCGGCGCTCCGTCAGTTGTCGTGAGAAACATGCCGGGCGCTGGCGGACTTGTGGCGGCCAACTATCTTTATAATGCGGCAAGCCGGGATGGAACTGTCGTCGGTACGATACAACAGAACGTCGTTTTCCTGCCTTTGTTCGGCGAAAAGCGGGCTCGGTTCGATGCGCTGAAGTTCAACTGGATCATTAACGCCAATAGTGAGGTTGGCGTTTTTCTCGTGTGGCACAAGTCGACGGTGAAGACGATTCAAGACGCGATGACAACAGAGATTGCGTCTGCAGCCACGGATGGAGGGTCATCAACCGCCTTCACTTACCGACTCCTGAACGGTCTGCTTGGGACCAAACTAAAAATCATTACGGGATACCCAGGCGCCAACGATTCATTCATGGCGCTGGAGCGAGGTGAAGCCGAGGGATTTTTCACCGTTTGGACGAGCCTGAAGGCGCGCAGCAATCTTCTCCGAGACAATCAGGTACGCATGCTAGTGCAGTTTGCAATGGACAGGGCTCCCGATCTGCCGAACGTTCCTTTAGCTTCAGAATTCGTAAAATCTGACTTCGATCGTCAAGTACTCGAGCTGTCGCAGGCGCCAGGCACATTGGGCCGGCCTTTCATAGCGCCGCCAGGCGTTCCAGAGGAACGGCTGCGGATCATGCAAACAGCATTCATGAATACGTCCAAGGATGAGGCGTTTCTAAAGGAAATCGCAAGCGTAAATCTTGAGGCGAATGTGATGTCAGGCCCCGATGCGGCGGCGCTGTTAAAGCGTTTTTATGACAGCCCCAAGGACGTCGTCGCAAAGGTCGAGTCCCTCACAAAGGCAAGCGACTAGCGCAATTTTTGATCCGGCAGGGTGCGTGCGCTTTGACCGCTCCATGGTCTGCCCTGTTAGACAATGATGCGGCGACCTGAGAGGGCGGCGCCGGCGAATGCGAGCCCGGATCAGCAGTGCGGTCGAAGCAAGGCGATTTCTGGGTTCAGAGGCGCTACAGATTGAGCAAGAAGAACACCACCCGAAATCACCGCCGCCGTCGAACGCAGCGAGGTGCATGAGGTGTGCAGACTGGGTGTCAAGACGCTGAATCCCCAATCGCCCCTCAGCGCATCGCTTTGCAAAAAAAAAAACGCACGGCCGAAGCCGTGCGTTTAAAGGAGCCTTAGCGCCAGGTCAGAGGCCGGCGTTCTGCTGAGCGACCATACAATAAAGCATCGGTATCGACAGCATTGTGTTGATGCGGGAAGTCATGCTCGCGGTACGGCCTGCTGCAGCTTTTTCTTCAGCAGTGGCCTCGACCAAACCAATTACCTTCTTCTGGTTTGGCCAAATAATGAACCAAACATTAAAAGCCATGATGAGCGCTAGCCACATGCCAATGCCGATCGCAATATGTCCCTTATGCAGCAGCAAGGCATTCACCAGATATCCATTCATCCAGGCGACAAGCAAACCTGTGAGCACGGTGAAAGCGGCGCCCCAACGGAACCAGAAAAGCGCTTCTGGTAGGATGAACTTTGTAATAGCTGCGCGATGATCGGCAGGTTCGATCTTGGGCATAGTTGGCATTTGCACGAAATTAAAATAATAGAGCACCCCAATCCACATTATACCGCTCAACACATGCAGCCATCGCATTACGAAGGTGAACCAGGCATAATCAGGTCGAACCCATTGTCCCGAAATCAACCCGACCAAAATCATGATTGCAACAAGCAGAACAAGGCCTGCCGTCAGGGTTTTCTGTAGTGATGAGAAAAAGGTAGCCATGCGTCCCCCTTGCGGAAAATTGAGATTTCAACCGGCTTTCTTCAGCAGAAAGCCCGTGTTCAATATCATAATGTCCCGTATTGCACCAGCCTTTGCGGCTTGCGCCTTCCGACATGGCCGGGCAGCCTAATGAATGACGAAGATCAGTCGCAGTGACTACCGCTGTCCGGGCGAGATCATCTACCAGGCTACACGGCTTTACCTTCGATTCTACTTGAGCTTCCATGCCGTCTAGGATTTGTTGGCCGATCGCGGCATCATGATTTCCTGAGAGATGCATGATGGACATCATCGTTGTCCAAGGCGGACCGCCTCACTCGGCGCCAGCGAACTACGCCAAGGTGTTCCTGATCACCTATCAAACTCTATGCATTTCGCCCGAGCCATATTTCGCAGCCTTCTTCAACAAGTCTTTGCGTTCGACGCGGCGACTTCCCGTCGCCATCACAAAGATGTTGATGTTCGCTAAGTAAAACGCTTTATCCGTCCAGAAGAGATCACACTTCAGAAACTTGTCAGCCGGCGTAGCCTGGTGCTACTCTCTCTTAAACCTCGTCACGAGGGCAAAAATAGCCTGGTTGGACCGCCGCGGGATTTCAGGATCATGCTTCGGCGCCTGTCCCGCTTTGCATGGTCTGGGGAGTGACAATGAACGGCCAATTTCATCGATCTGCAGTCTCAGTTCTGCGATCGACATCCACTGCTATCGTCGGAGCATCCGATCGTTCCCCTTGGGCCAAAGTTGTGTACTCCAATCTTCGGCGATTTGGATTTCCTGGCAAAATTCATTTGATAAATCCCAAACATTCCAAGGTGTGGGACTCTCCCTGCTATCCGGATTTCGCCAGCCTTCCGAATCTGCCAGATCACGCTCTGATCATCATTCCTGCCCCCGTCGTCGTCTCGGTTCTAGAGGAAGCGAGTCGAACGGGCGTGAAAGCAGCCACTGTCTATTCGGCAAATCTCGGAGATGGCGCGACAGCTGAAAGCATCGCACGGGGCATCGCGCTCAAGGCGCTTTGCGCGGATACCGGCCTCGTCGTCTCTGGTCCGAACTGCATGGGCTCGATGTCGTTTCGGGAGAAATATTTCGTCTATCGAAACTTTCCTGACTCCGAAATGTGCGCGCTCCAAGCCGGGTCAGTTGGAGGTGTCTTTCAATCCGGCGGAACGCTTCAAGTGTGGGCCAATTCAGCGGCCGATCGCGGAATTAGGTTCAGTTATCTCATTTCCAGCGGCAACGAATTGAACCTCGATCTTGCCGACTACCTGGATTTTTTGATCGATGACGAGCACACAAAGACAATTGTACTTTTCATAGAAGGAATACGCCGACCGGAAGCTTTCATGGCTGCAGCCGCACGGGCTCTGAAAGCTGGCAAGCCGATCGTCGCCATCAAGACGGGGAAGTCAAGCCTGGCCCGAGAAACGGCTCAGTCACACTCAGGCGCGATATCGGGAGACTACGACGTATTCACGGCTTTGTGCGAGAGATATGGTATCATCTTGTGCAAGACACTGGACGATATTGTGGAAGTTGTTCTTGCGCTCCAGCCCGGGCGGCTGCCAAAAGGGCCGCGGGTTGGCGTCTTTACGACATCGGGCGGAACTGTCGACATGCTCCATGACTATGTGGAAGATGTCGGCACGCTGTCCATGCCCGATTTCGGCGCTTCGACCATGGAAAAAATCCGTGCACTTGTGCCTCCGGAAATCGTCATCAGAAATCCAATCGATGCCGGCGATCCTGCTGGCGACAAGAACGCGGCAGCTATCTGTCGGGCTATAGCGGCCGACCCGAACGTCGACATGCTTGCCTGGGCCGGTCAATTGCCCGTCGGCCAGCACAGTCGTGATCCTGCCGTACTGCGGGATGTTTTCGATAGTACTGACAAGCCGGTCGTCTGTTTCAGCCGGTTGCACCATGGCGTCGACACGCAAAGCGTTACGTTCCAGGAGAAGGCGGGTATTCCCTTCCTGCACGATATAGGCTCTGCATTTCGGGCGTTGTCAGCCCTTGCGTTCTATGGCGAGCGTTCCGGACGGCTCATCCCCTCTCTTCGGGAGCCCACAGGCGCCCGCGCCGACCTGGCGGGAGCGAAGTTTGAAGCCAGGTTGAAAGCGAGTGGATTGCCCCCTCCAGCCAGCGCGATGGTGGAGAGACCGGAGCAGGCCGGCCGGGCTGCGTTGGATATTGGCTTCCCGGTCGCGCTCAAAATCATCGCACCGCAGTTCAGCCACAAGACAGAGATCGGCGGAGTACGTCTAAATCTCCTCTCACCCGAGGAGGTCGAACGTGAAGCCGCGGCGTTGGCCCTTACGCTCAAGGGGATAGATCCTCTGGCGCAGATCGACGGGTTCCTGGTTCAAGCCATGGTCAGCGGCCCCGAACTGCTTCTCGGC
>CANMLK010000239.1 GCA_947498445.1 Beijerinckiaceae bacterium | reverse complement strand
GAAATAGATCGCAACTGGATTGCCGTTCTCGCTCACCTCCCCGCGAACGCCGGGCGAACCCACGCAGCAGGTGCACAGGGGAATTTCGTCGTCCGGGTTTGGTGTAATGGCAAACGGCATGGGCGCACTCGCCCCTAGCTCATCCAGGGGTCAATGGAGACGTGGATAGATTTTTCCTCCATCTGGCCGCCGACGATCTTGAGCGCTGTGTCGATCTGGTCCAGCCCGAACCGGTGCGTCGACATCAGCTCCAGCGGCAGGATTTTGCGCGCCATCACGCTCAACGCCATTTCCACCGCCTCAAAACTGTGGCCGCGCAGGCCACGGATGGTCAGCTGGTTGTTGATGAGGTGATTGACGTTGAGGGGTTCTGCTGCGTCGCCGCGCGAAACCGTGAGTAACACGCCACGCTTGCGAAGCAGGAAGAGGGAGGGATTGATATTCTTGGGGCCGAGCCCTGAACAATCCAGCACGATGTCGGCCATGCGACCGTTGGTGATGCGCGACACCGCCGCGCCGAGTTCTTCCTTGTCGACCTCGACGGTGTGCGTCGCGCCGAGCGCCTTGGCGAGATCGAAGCGTTTGGAGTCGCGCGACAGGCCGGAGACGATGATGAGATCAGCGCCTGCGATCTTCGCCGCGATGACCGCGCCCAGCCCCTGCTGGCCGGGCCCCTGAATGACGATGGTTTTGCCGGGGCCGGCGCCGCCGTCGTAGTAAATCCACTGGAAGCCGTTGCCCAGCGGCAGCGCCATGGCGGCGATATTGGGCGCAACGCCCGCAGGCACCTTATGAACGAGGGTGCGCGGGTGCATGTAGGCAAACGTGCTGTAGCCGCCCCAAAGGGATGGCTCGACAGTGATGGGCGTGGAGCCAAACCGGATTTTGCCCGGCAGGCGCTGGTCGGTTTCGAGGCAAGAGCGGATTTCCCCGCTGCGGCAAAATTCGCAATGCCCGCAGGGCAGATATTCCTCAAGGGCGACCAGGTCGCCTTCCTTCACGCCCCAACGGTATTTTGCGACGTCGCCGATCTTCTCGATCGTGCCGACCATTTCGTGCCCAAGAATGCGCGGGCCGGGTTTGTCGTTCTTGTACATGCCCCAGTCGCTGCCGCAGATGCCGGTGACCGCGATCCGCAGGAGACCTGCATCGGCGGGGATCTCCGGCAATGGAAACTCCCTTATCTCGGTTTTGACGGAGCCGACGGCGACCGCCGCCCGTGCCATTGTCTCGTTCGCCACCGTCGTCTCCTCGCGCGCGTTCTGATTTAGCCTCCTGTTTGGCGGGAATTCCCGGCTTAGGCAAGCAGGTACAGGCGGTGAGAGAGACGGGAACGCGCGCATGCCCTGAGCCGTTCTCTATCCGCGACGTCCGCGTTGTCCGGGAGCACTCCATGCCTCGCCTTATAGCTTGCGCTGTTTTTCTGGCTTCATTGTCTATTGGCGCGTCAAGCGCGCAAGCTCTTGAGGCGCAGCAAATCAACGACGCGCAGTTTGGCGTTGTGGAGAAGGCGGCGCAATTGGGCGTGGCGGAAGGCAAGCAAGCGGGGTCTGACGCCTTCGTTGTTAAGGCGCAGGCGTTGCTCGGGCGGCGCAGCATTTCGCCCGGCGTGATCGACGGGTTCGATGGTGAGAACTACCGCAAGGCGATTGCGCAGTTTCGCAGGCAGGAAGGTCTGGGGCAGGGCGAAGACCTCGACGAAGACGTGTGGCGCGCCTTGGGAAATAGCGGCACGGACCAGATCGTGCGTGAATACACAATCAACGAAAAAGACACCGCATACGAATTCGCGGACGAAATTCCTTCTGATTACGCCAAGCAGTCTAAAATGAAGCGGCTTGCCTTCACGAGCCCGATCGAGATGCACGCTGAACGCTTTCACATGAGCGAGGGTCTGTTGCGGGCGATGAATCCGAAGGCCGCCTTCAAGGCTGGCGAAACGCTTCTCATCGTGGCGATCAAGCGCGAGATGCGGAAAGGGGCTGCGAGCCTTATAGAAGCTAACAAGACGACGGGCATGGTGGTGGTCTACGCTGTCGATCAGCGTATTCTTGCCAGTTATCCCGCCACGATCGGCAGCGAGACTACCCCTTCACCCGAAGGCGAACACATGATTACGAGGATCGCGAAGAATCCGGCGTATTATTACGATCCCGCAAAGAATTTTCAGCAGGGCAAGAACACCGGCAGGCTCACCTTGCCGCCAGGACCAAATAACCCTGTTGGCAGCGTGTGGATCGCGCTCTCAAAACCAACCTACGGCATTCACGGAACGCCGGAACCTTCCAAGGTAAGCAAGACTTCCTCGCATGTTTGTATTCGCCTGACGAATTGGGATGCGGAGGAACTTGCCGATATGGTCCAGCCCGGCGTTGTCGTACGGTTTACGAATTGAATTTGTATGCGGCAGCGAGACGATTATTGCTTGCGATCGCAACGTGCTTGTTCGCTCTTTTGGTATCACCAGACGTTGAAGCACAGCGCGCTAAAGGCCTATTGATGCTGCCGCTCAACCCGCCGCTGCCGCCAGTGCGCCCGAAAGAATCAGGCCCACAAAAGTCGTCGCCGTCGCCGGGTGTGCGCGCCGCTGAACCGAAACCGCAAGAGCAGGTGCGGGCAGCGGAGCCCGGTTCCTGTCTCAGTCTTCTGAAGGAAAGAGGCGTCGAATTTGCGCCATTAGACAGAAAAGAAGACTCCGGCGTCTGCGCAGTTGATGAGCCTGTAAGTTTCAAAGGCGTCAGGCTTGAAGGGGGGCGACTGATCTCACTCGATTCGCCTGTCACATTGCGTTGCAGCTTCGCCGTCGATATTGCGCTTTGGATACGCGATGATCTAGCGCCTGCGGTGACGCGCCATGGACTGTCGTTACGTGGGCTGTCTGGCGTTGGCGGGCAGGCGTGCCGGAATAGAAGCCGTCAAAGCGCCGGGCCAGAGGGCGAGCACGCGACCGGCAATGCGTTCGATCTTCGCAGACTTGTCATTGAACGCGCCCCACCCATCGACATCATGGGTGACCGATCCGACAAGACGCGTGCTTTGCGCGAAGACATCCGCTCCGGCGCTTGCGCGGGATTTCCGACTGTTCTGGGGTCAAATTCGGACGCATTTCATGAAGATCATCTGCACGTAGATGGTCGCACCAGGCGAGGCGGTTTCCGTCTGTGCCAGTGGACCGTGCAGTAAAATAATCAAAAAACTTGGCCAATCAGTACTTAGCCAGTCAGGCTCCGGCTCTTGGGGTTGGCGCCGAGCTCTTCCGTGTTATCCATTGACAGGAGTTCCGAAAGCTTTGTGCGCGCACGGTTCACGCGGCTCTTGATGGTGCCAACAGCACACTGGCAAATGTCAGCAGCTTCCTCGTAGGAGAATCCGGACGCGCCAACCAGCAACAATGCTTCCCGCTGATCGGGCGGCAGCATTTCCAGAGCCAGCCGAAAGTCCTGCACATCAAGATGAGCATCTTGCGAAGCCTGCACGGACAAGCGAGAGGCATACACGCCGTCTTCGTCTTGAACTTCACGACGGCGCTTGCGATACTCGGAATGAAACAGATTGCGAAGAATGGTGAAAAGCCATGCGTTGAGATTGGTGCCGGGCTGAAAACTTTCTGCGTTGGCCCATGCGCGCATCAGCGTGTCCTGCACGAGGTCATCAGCACGCTCCGCCCGTCCGCTTAACGAGATTGCAAAGGCCCTCAATGACGGAAGCGCTTTCATGAGACCGGCTGTAAAATCCGCGCGATCGTTCACGTCTTACCTTCCTTGCGCTCTTTTTCGTCGAGCTTCACCAACAGTTCAATGAACTTTCCGGGAATAGGCTCGTTCAAGAGTTCATCATAATAAGAACGCAACTTTGCGCCTATGCGGCGCTGGATATGTTCGTCAATCTGGGTATCTTCTTCGACTGTTTCAGGCTCTGCCCGTGTTTGCTTGTTCGTCATTTAGCATATGTCCTGCAGTAGGCTTCTTTCGAAAAGGCGCCGCTTACGCTTACGATTGTCGAGTTCTGGTTGAAATCAACTTGGCGCCGTATATATGCTTCTTGTCACAGTTAGACCAGTCCTGCGAATAAAATTAGAGGTTCCGCCGAATGTCGATAGCTCAACAGCTTGCTCCCCACCTTCCATACCTTCGCCGTTACGCCCGCGCTTTGACGGGTTCTCAATCATCTGGCGACGCTTATGTCGTCTCGGTGCTTGAAGCGTTGCTGGAAGATTCTTCGGTCTTTGATCGGGGGCTTTCGTCACGTGTGGCTCTGTACAAAGTGTTTGATCGCATCTGGGGGTCCGTGCCGGTCAATCAGCAATCAAACGACGCTACGACACGGAGCGATCCAACCCGTCGGATCGAAGCTCTTACGCCTCGTTCGCGCTGCGCATTTTTGCTGCTTGCCATGGAGCTCTTCGACGAGCAGGAAACCTCTCAAATCCTCGGTGTGGAAATTGGTGACGTCCGCTGTCTTATTGATGATGCGGGACGTGAAATCGCAGATCAGATTGCAACGAATGTTTTGATTATCGAGGATGAGCCACTCATTGCGATGGATCTTGAAGGAATCATGGAGCAGCTCGGCCATCGCGTAGTTGGAATCGCGCGCACGCACAGCGAGGCGCTGGAGCTCGCTCGCGATCAGGACATCGGTTTGATCCTTGCGGACATTCAGCTGGCGGACGGGAGCTCTGGGCTTGAAGCGGTCAACGACTTGCTGCGGAGTGTGCGCGCGCCGGTCATCTTCATCACCGCTTTCCCCGAGCGGTTGCTGACAGGCGAGCGCGCGGAGCCGACGTATCTCATCACCAAACCCTTTCAGCCGTCTCTCGTGTCCGCGCTGGCCAGCCAGGCGCTGTTCTTTGACGAAAAGGCGCGGAGCGGAGCGCCTCTCTGACTGGCGTCTTTCTGCCACGCATGTTTTTTAGCCCCCGCGCCTCCCCAGGCGCGGGGGCTTTTGTATGTCGCGCAGGCCTGGTCCTGTTGCGTGGATCGGCTGTGAGCGCGCGCTGGAACTCAAGGTTGACCCTGACGTTGGCGTCGTTATCAGCCGTGCTCACCCGACACGGCTCGCTTCTGGAGACCCGCATAGGTAATCTGCTCTATTGGGCCGTTGTGTTCCTGATCATTGCGCTTATCGCAGCCGCCTTTGGCTTTGGTGGGTTGGCGGGCGTCGCCATGAGCGGGGCTCAACTGTTGTTCTGGGTGGCGATCATCCTGTTCGTCATCTCGGTGGTGGCCGAGGTTTTCAGGCGCCGGACCTGAAAGTTTTCAACAACGTAAACTACTGGCGCTTTGCGACTTTTATGGCTTTGGCCCCGGCGGTTCAGGTTGCCGGGGCCGTTTTTTCGCTTGCCAAGGGGCAGGGCCCCGACTAGACAGACCCACCGCAGCGGACGTTGCTGCCGGGACCTTCCGGAAACCGGGTCGGTGAATAGTTGCTTTTTTGCGCTGGACATCGAAACTTTCTTCGGATACGTTCCACACCTTCTGGATTCGGGTCCACAT
>CANMLK010000238.1 GCA_947498445.1 Beijerinckiaceae bacterium | reverse complement strand
CTCCGAAGGAACCGAGCGGCCTCCCATGCGAGCGATCTCACGTTGACGCTCTGGACTCATGCTGGCGAATCCGCGCGTGCTTTTGGGCTTGGTCTCTTCGGTCATGTTGCCTCCACGTAGCCAATTTCGCTGTTACCCGCCTGGCCAGGTGCGGGTCTACGCCTAGAACTATGCATTAACGCGGCTCAGCGGTTCAGGTTCCGCTCGGTCACCATTTTTTATGAGTCCACATGAAAAAGCGAAATGCGAACGGCCCTCAAGTGCGCAAGAACGACCTGCCGCAGAAGATCTGTGCGGCTTGTGGGCGACCGTTCGCTTGGCGCAAAAAATGGGCGCGCGATTGGGACAATGTAAGGTTCTGCTCGGACCGCTGCGGCCAGCGAAAATAAGCCTTGCGTTATTGTACCTATCGGTACATTTTGTACTGATCAGTACAGGAGAAAGCCATGTCGCGACCGCCCTTTCCCCCGTTTACGCAGGAAACCGCCGCCCAAAAGGCGCGTATGGCGGAAGACGCGTGGAACTCTCGCGATCCCGAAAAGGTCGCGTTGGCTTACACGCCAGACAGTCAGTGGCGAAACCGGGCGGATTTTTTCGCTGGGCGCGGGGCGATCGCTGAATTTCTGCAGCGCAAGTGGGCTCAGGAAATCGAGTATCGCCTTATCAAGGAAGTTTGGGCTTTCACCGACAACCGCATTGCCGTTCGGTTCGCCTACGAATGGCGCGACGATGGCAACAATTGGTTTCGCTCATACGGCAACGAGAACTGGGAGTTTGACGAGGCCGGCCTGATGCGCCGGCGGCTCGCCAGCATCAACGATCTGGCCATCGCGGACAGCGAGCGCAAGTTTCGCTGGCCACAGGGTCGCCGACCGGACGACCATCCCGGCTTGAGTGACCTCGGGCTATGACGCTGCGGCCTGCCTCCGGGCGAACCAATGTCATCGCGCTGCTTGCTGAGGTTTTCCGCGAGCAAGGGTTTGAAGGGGCGAGCCTGTCGGCTATCAGCAAGGCAACTGGTCTGGGGAAAGGCAGTCTGTACCATCACTTTCCGGGCGGAAAGGAAGAAATGGCGCAAGCCGTGCTCGATGAAATCGACGCCTGGTTCGAGTGTGAGGTCTTCAACCCTCTTGCGAGCTTGGCGCCAGACGCCATTGACGCCATGTTCAATGCGGTCACCGATTATTTCAGGTCCGGGCGGCGGGTTTGCCTCGTGGGCGCCTTCGCGCTTTTGGATGGGCGCGACAGATTTGGCGCCAGGATTTGCGCCTATTTCCGTCGCTGGAATGAAGCGCTCGCGCAGGCGCTTGTCGCGCGCGGTTACGGCCCGCGCAAAGCCCGCTTGCGCGCCGAGGAGATCATCGCCGGCATTCAGGGTGGGATCGTCCTCGCGCGCGCTATGAATGACACCGCTTCCTTTGATCGGCTGATCGTGCGGTTGCGGCGCCGTGCGCGGCGCCAAACGCCTTGAGTCGCTTTCGCATTTGTGTCCGTTCCGCGGGGCCGCCTTGCGGGTTGGGCCCATGCGCTATATCCAGCTAGACATATCGTATCCGGGGCAAGGCAATGCCAAACGTCCGCTCATGCTGCCCAAACGCCGCAATCACTGTCGGATGCCGAGAGCCGGCAACGGCGTCTTTGGCGACAGCATGATGTTCGATGCAGGCTTGACCGCCGACGAGTGGACCGCCGTGCGGCTCAGCGCGCAGGTGGCGCTTGTGGCGATGGCCGCGAGCCTGCCGCTCGCCGTTGGAACAGCCTTCCTGCTCGCGCGGGGCCGCTTTTGGGGTCGCGCGGCGCTTGACGCCCTCGTCCACCTGCCGCTGATCCTCCCCCCTGTTGTCACTGGCTATCTTCTCCTTCTGTCCTTCGGGCGAAATGGACTCCTGGGGGCCTTTTTCGCCGATTATTTTGGTCTGGTTTTCTCCTTCCGCTGGACGGGCGCAGCGCTGGCGTGCGGGATTATGGGCTTTCCCCTGATGGTGCGCGCGATCCGTCTCTCCATCGAAGCGGTGGACAGAAAACTGGAACACGCCGCCAGCACACTGGGCGCAAATCCGGCGATGGTGTTTGCGACCGTTACGCTGCCCCTTATCCTGCCGGGCGTTCTGGCAGGCGCGGTTCTCTCATTCGCCAAGGCGATGGGAGAGTTTGGCGCGACAATTACTTTTGTCTCCAACATTCCCGGAGAGACACAAACCCTGCCGTCAGCCATTTACGCGTACACGCAGGTTCCCGGCGGCGACGCGGGCGCCATGCGGCTCACGCTGATCTCGATTGTCATTTCCGTCGGCGCACTGCTGCTGTCCGAAGTGCTGGCCCGCCGCGTTGCACGCAGGATTGCGGCCTGATGGCGCTCTTCGTCAGCATCGATCACCGCCTTGGCGCGTTTCATCTGCGGGCGGACTTCGCCTGCGAAGGTCGGCTTACCGCCCTGTTTGGCCCGTCTGGCTCTGGCAAAACATCCGTCGTGAACGCGATTGCGGGTCTCCTCAAGCCGGACACCGCGCGCATCGTCATCGATGGCGAGGCGCTAACCGACACGCAAAGCGGCGTTTGCATTCCCGCGCACCGGCGCCACATCGGCTACGTGTTTCAGGAGGCGCGTCTCTTTCCACATATGAATGTGAAGCAAAACCTGATTTACGCCCAGCGGTTTGGCGGACGCGCGGAAAGACCGGGCGCCAGCTTTGAATCCGTCGTCGACATGCTCGGCGTCGGGCCGCTCCTGCAGCGCCAGCCATCGCTTTTGTCGGGCGGTGAAAAGCAACGCGTCGCCATAGGCCGGGCGTTGCTGTCGCACCCGCGGCTGCTGTTGATGGATGAGCCCCTCGCGTCGCTGGACGAGGCGCGCAAGCAGGAAATCCTCCCCTTCATCGAGCGTCTACGCGATGAAGCCCTTGTGCCCATCATCTATGTCTCGCATGCGCTCGACGAAGTGCGCCGCCTTGCAGATTTCGTCGTTGTGATGGATCACGGCGCCGTCGTCGACAGCGGGCCCCCACAATTAACGCTGCGGGCGGCCTATATTCAGGACGGGCCACAAGGTGAGACGGAGATGAATATCTTCGAGGTTTTCCAATCCGAGCAACTCGCCGATGGAAGATGGGCATTGAAAACACACGCCGGTGTTTTTCATGCGCCGCAAAGTCAACCGATGCCCAGTCGCGTCCGCGTCAGTCCCCACAATCTCGTCGTTTCGCTCGACGATCCGGGTCGCGCTGGGGTGCCGAGCGTCCTCCAGGGCGTCGTGCGGTCAATCGCCCGGGACGGCGTCGACCAGACTTGTCGCATTGTCGTGCGCGCCGGGGACGTTGACCTCGTCGCGCGTGCGCCAGAAGCATTCGTGCGCGAGACCTGTCTACGAGAGGGCGCCCACGTGTACTTGCTTGTCACTGCGCTTCAGGTGTCGTGAAGAGGGCTGCCAATGCAGCCGAACCGGGCGCCTCAGGCGGGTGAAGGCAATTCTGCGGGGCCTGCACAGAAAACCTCTAGCCCTATAGGACACGTCAGCGTGTCATCGCCGCGGAGGAGGGCGAGCAAATAATCCACCGCCTTGACCATGTCGGCGGGACTGTAAGGCTTGGGCATGGAGCCGATCGCTACAGTCTGAGCTGACTTGGCGCGGCTCACCTGACCGCTGATGAACAACACCGGGATGTTCATATCCTTCAGCCGCTCGGCCAGCTCGATCCCATCGTCCCGGCCGCCCAGCTGAATATTCACCAAGGCGAGATCAGTCCGGCATTTTTGAACTGTTTGGACGGCCATATTACTGTGATCGGTGAGGTCAAGAACGCAATAGTCGGCCTCTTCCAGCTCATCGCGAAGAGATATCGCCACGAGCGCTTCGTCCTCCGCGATCACAAGGATCTTGCCGGCCCTCGCTTGGATGGCAGCGCTCATGTTGAGGTCACTTTCAGCTTTGGAGGCGTGAGCCGAGACTGCGGCCGTTCTCGTTTAACGACCGTCGCTTGCGTTCATCGGACTCACCAACGAGCGCAATTTGGGTATGTTCGATACACACCCGTGTTCCCGGCGACGCCGCGACCACTTCCACACTGGCGTCCAGTTGTTTCGCCAAAGCTTGAACAATGCTGGTGCCCAAACCCGCGCGGATGAGCGAAAGGTCAGTGGGCATACCGACGCCATCGTCGCTGACAGAGAGTCTCCGGTTCGGACCGTTAGACCTGAAGTTGATGGTGATCTGCCCCGGACGCGCGTCCGGGAAGGCATATTTCAGCGCATTGATCACCAATTCCGTGACAATAAGTCCAAAATTAACGGAAACCCGTGCAGAGACCACGCTGCGGACCATCACGACAAGCGAGATATGGTCGACTTCGCCAATCATGGAGGAGGCGATGCTTTCGCACAGCCGGGTGAAATAGGCGCCCACCTCGACATCGACCGCGCCATTTTCGGCAGCCGATAATTGACGCTCAAGCGCAGCGACTGACATCACGCGATTATGAGCGTCCTTGAGATGACGCCGCGTCTCGTCGGACGTGGTTCGCTTGGCGTTTTGCAGCAACAGGCTCGAGGCGATCTGAAGGCTGTTGGCGACCCTGTGGCGGACTTCGCGAAGTAGCAGCCCACCCACTCCACAGCTTCATCCTTCTCCCGTTTGTCGGCCAAAGCGTCCGTAATATCGACCACCGCGACCAGCAATCTCTTCTGGTCGAGGTCTTGATAGACAAGACGTCGCGCACGAATAGCGAGCCGTAGGGTTTTATGACCCTCCCGCGTGAAGTCCATTTCGTAGGCGTCAACCTCAGTCGCGCCGGCAATTGTCGCCTCCAGAAGGTCTCGGAGCTGGGCCACCTTCCATTCCCCCGCCCCAAGCGTGAAAATTGCTTTTGCGCGGCGGTGGCGGCATCAAGTCCAAAGGCGTCACAGAACGATTTGCTCGCGGCGGCAACAGTCAATTCGCCGTCCAGCAATAACAGCGGCGATGGCGAGGCCGCAATGACCGCCATCGTCAGGCTGAGCGCGGCATCATCCATTTTAACTTTGGAGCTGGTCATTCATCGCAAGGGTTTCAAATAACCGGAGTTTGCGCGGGGAGCGAAAGCTAGACCGGACAGATTACGATAGGCTGCACTCGTTGATTGACCATTCCATGGAATGACGCTGCTGCGGGGTTAATCGTAAATCATCTGCGACACCGGCTTAAGCAAGACAGTATGGCTGGAGAGATCTACTGTATCCGCATGACTGAATCTGTCGTGTTTGGCCGCAACACTAACGTCATAGAAATTCCGTCATTTTTTGTTGCTTTCTCAATCGCCGCGCGCCATTTTTACTTAGCGTTGCCAATGGAGGACAAACGAACACGAGGTTGTGTGGTTCCTTGAGAACACCCGGAAGATCGCGCGGGAACTCGGAGCCCTCAGCTTCGTTCCAATAGATCGCGGTGCGAACACCCGGGCACAGACACCTAAGGTTCATCCGCCCTGACGCTTTGGAGACGCTAAAGTCCGCGATCTTGGGAGTTACT
>CANMLK010000237.1 GCA_947498445.1 Beijerinckiaceae bacterium | reverse complement strand
CGCGCAAGACCTTCGAGGAAGGCGTGGTGGCCGACAGCCTGCCCACCATCAGCGTGCCTGCGGGCGAGGCCATCGGCATGGGCGTGCTGAGCGCCTTCGTACGTGCGGGGCTTGTGGCGTCAACCGGCGAAGCGCGGCGCCAGATCAAGGGCGGCGGCTTGCGGTTGAACGATGCGGCGGTGAGCGACGAACGCGCGGTGCTGAGCGCGGGCGACTTTACGGACGGCGTGGCGAAGTTGTCGCTGGGGAAGAAGAAGCATGTGCTGATGCGGGCGGAGTGAGGCCCCTCATCCGTCCCCGCTGCGCGGCGACACCTTCTCCCGCAAGGGGAGAAGGAAAGCGCACTGCGATTGAGATTGAAGCTCTATATCGGGGAGCGTCCCTTCTCCCCTTGCGGGAGAAGGTGTCAGGCGGAGCCTGACGGATGAGGGGTTAGCCCCAAGCTACTTCGCCCGAATAACTTCCATCCCGCCCATATACGGGCGCAGCGCGTCGGGCACGATGACCGAGCCATCCGCCTGCTGATAGTTCTCCAGCACCGCCACAAGCGCGCGACCAACTGCGACGCCAGACCCGTTCAGCGTATGCACGAAGCGCGTGTTCTTGCCTTCCGCCGGCCGATAGCGCGCGTTCATGCGGCGGGCCTGGAAGTCGCCGCAGACGGAGCAGGATGAAATCTCGCGGAAACGATCCTGCCCCGGCAGCCAGACTTCGATGTCGTAAGTCTTCTGCGAGGCGAAGCCCATGTCGCCGGTGCACAGCGTCACGACGCGATAATGCAGGCCGAGGCGCTTGAGCACTTCCTCCGCGCACGCGGTCATGCGCTCGTGTTCTTCAAGGCTTTGCTCGGGCGTGGTGATGGAGACAAGCTCTACCTTCTGGAATTGATGCTGGCGGATCATGCCGCGCGTATCGCGCCCCGCCGCGCCCGCTTCCGCGCGGAAGCACGCGGTGCCGGCGGTGAAGCGAAGGGGGAGCTGCTTCTCGTCGAGAATGCTTTCGCGCACGATATTGGTGAGAGGGACTTCGGCGGTGGGGATGAGCCAGTGGCCGAATTCGTGTTGAAGAACTTCGCGATCAAGCGAGCGAAGATTCGGCAACTTCTTCCACTGGTCAATCAAATCCGGAAACTTTTGGAAAAGCTCGGTTGGCAATTGCGCCATCATTTCAGCAAGGGAATCGGCAACATCTAACTCGCGCGGATACATCCGGGCTGTTTGAAACTGATCCTCACGAAACTTCGGCAATTGCGCAGTGCCAAACATCGCGTCATCGCGCACCAGCAGCGGCGGATCGATCTCCATATAACCATGATGATCCGTATGCAGATCAAGCATGAACTGCATCAGCGCGCGCTCCATACGCGCCAGCGGGCCTTTCAAAATAACGAAACGGCTGCCCGATATTTTTGTCGCTGTCTCAAAGTCCATCAGGCCGAGCGCTTCGCCGATGTCGAAGTGCTCCTTCGGCGCAAAGTCCATCTTTGGCTTCACGCCGACAACGCGCGTCTCGACGTTGTCGTGCTCGTCCTTGCCGACCGGCACTTCAGCCAGCGGCGTGTTGGGCTCTTTCGAGAGCGCTTCTCCAAGCGCGATTATGGCGGCGCGTTCTTCCTCTTCCCACTTTGGGAAATCTTCCTTGATGCGCGCGACCTCGGCCTTCAATTCATCGGCGCGGGCAGCGTTCTTTTCCTTCATCGCCTGGCCGATTTCTTTCGACGCGGCGTTGCGGCGCTCCTGCGCGACCTGCAGTTTGGCGATTGCCGCGCGGCGCGCGTCATCGAGCGCAAAGAGCGATTGCGCCAGCGGCGGCAGATTGCGGCGCGCGCGGCCCTCTTCGAATTGCGCTTCGTTCTCGCGGATCCAGCGGATGTCGTACATGCGGTCTCGTCCTGATTTGTTGTCGCCTGTTTAGAGCATGGGGCTGGAGCGCGCCAGAAGGGCGCGCCTCAAAACAAAACCGCCGGGCTTTCACCCGGCGGTTTGTGTTGTGTCGGAAACGCCCCCTAGTGCGCGACGAGCGCCGCTGCGGCGTCGTCATGGCGCGCCTTGCGGGCGGCGGCGGCTTCCTTTTCCTCGTCCCATTCGATGGGGACGGGGAGGCGGACAAGCGCGTGCTTGAGCACTTCATCCATCCGCGCGACGGGCACGATTTCCATCGCGTTCTTCACCGAGGCCGGAATATCCGCCAGATCCTTGGCGTTATCTTCCGGGATCAGCACCTTCTTGATGCCGCCGCGCAAGGCCGCGAGCAGCTTTTCCTTCAGGCCGCCAATCGGTAGCACCCTGCCCCGCAACGTGACTTCGCCTGTCATGGCGATGTCGCGACGCACGGGTATGCCTGTCAGGATGGACGTGATGGCTGTGGCCATCGCGATGCCCGCAGACGGACCGTCCTTGGGCGTCGCGCCTTCTGGCACGTGCACGTGGATGTCGCGACGCTCGAACGTCGGAGGCTCGATGCCAAAGGCGATCGACCGCGACCGGACGTAGGACGCAGCAGCCGAGATCGACTCCTTCATCACGTTTTTCAAGTTGCCGGTCACCGTCATGCGGCCCTTGCCGGGCATCATGACGCCTTCGATCGTCAGCAATTCGCCGCCAACTTCCGTCCATGCGAGGCCCGTGACCACGCCAACCTGATCCTCCGTCTCGGCCTCGCCGTAGCGATACTTCGGCACGCCAAGATAGGTGGCGAGGTTTTCGAGGTTGACCGGCACCTTCTTCTTTTTCGTCATGAGCAACTCCTTCACCGCCTTGCGGGCGAGGTTGGAGATTTCACGTTCGAGATTACGCACGCCCGCCTCACGCGTGTAGCGGCGGATGAGCTCCAGAAGGGCGGCGTCATCGACGCTCCACTCGGTGGGCGCCAGACCATGCTTGTGCGTGGTCGCCGGGATCAGATGCTTGCGCGCGATCTCGAGCTTCTCGTCCTCGGTGTAGCCGGCGATGCGGATGATCTCCATGCGATCCATCAGCGGCGCAGGGATATTCAGCGTGTTCGCCGTCGTCACGAACATCACGTTCGACAGGTCATAATCGACCTCGAGGTAATGGTCGTTGAACGACTGGTTCTGCTCGGGGTCAAGCACCTCGAGCAAAGCCGAAGACGGGTCGCCGCGGAAGTCCATGCCCATCTTGTCGATCTCGTCGAGCAGGAAGAGCGGGTTCGAGGACTTCGCCTTGCGCATCGACTGGATGATCTTGCCGGGCATCGAGCCGATGTAGGTGCGACGGTGACCGCGGATTTCGGCCTCGTCACGCACGCCGCCAAGCGACATGCGCACGAAGTCGCGGCCGGTCGCCTTCGCAATCGACTTGCCAAGCGAGGTCTTGCCGACGCCCGGAGGCCCGACGAGGCACAGGATCGGGCCCGTGAGCTTGTTGGCGCGCTGCTGCACGGCAAGATATTCGACGATGCGCTCCTTGACCTTGTCCAGGCCAAAGTGATCATTATCGAGAACCGCCTGCGCGGCCTTGAGGTCCTTCTTGACCTTGGAGCGCTTGCCCCACGGAATCGACAACAGCCAGTCGAGATAATTGCGCACCACCGTCGCTTCAGCCGACATCGGGCTCATCTGGCGGAGCTTCTTCACTTCCGCCATGGCCTTGTCGCTGGCTTCCTTCGACAGCTTGGTCTTCTTGATGCGCTCTTCGAGTTCGCCCAGCCCATCCTTGCCGTCCTCGTCGCCGAGTTCCTTCTGGATGGCCTTCATCTGCTCGTTGAGATAATACTCGCGCTGCGTCTTCTCCATCTGGCGCTTGACGCGCGTGCGGATCCGCTTTTCGACCTGCAGGACAGAGATTTCGCTCTCCATCAGGCCAAGGCACTTCTCCAGCCGCTTTGCGATAGAGGTCGTCTCGAGGATGTCCTGCTTGTCGGCGATCTTGATCGCAAGATGCGATGCGACCGTGTCGGCGAGCTTGGAGAAATCCTCGATCTGGCCAACAGCCGAAACAACTTCAGCGGAGACCTTCTTGTTGAGTTTCACATAGCTTTCGAACTCGGACACGACCGAGCGGCCAAGAGCCTCGACCTCAACGCTGTCGCCAACGTCCTCGGCGATCACGGAGGCTTCCGCCTCATAATACTCGTCCGTACGCGTGTAGGCCTTCACCGACGCGCGCGCGGCGCCTTCGACGAGCACCTTCACGGTACCGTCTGGCAGCTTCAGCAATTGCAGAACTGTCGCGAGCGTGCCTGTGGAAAAGATTGCGTCCGCAGCCGGATCATCCTCAGAAGCGTTCTTTTGCGTGGCGAGAAGGATGTGGCGATCACCCTTCATCACTTCTTCGAGAGCGCGAATGGACTTCTCGCGGCCCACGAAGAGGGGCACGATCATGTGGGGGAAAACGACGATGTCACGGAGAGGAAGAACCGGATAGGTCTCCACAACGCCCGGCTTCGCCAATACACGCTTCTCTGCTGTCATTGTTCTTGTCCTGTTGCGGCGCCGCCCGACCCCTTACGGCTGATGGGCAGCGTGACGCCCTGCACACAGAAAATCAGATTCGCGCGGTGGCGGGAAACTGTCCAGTGGCAAGACATCTGCCGAAAGCCCAAATGAGGCGCCCCCGGCGGTTAATAAAAAAGGCGGCGTCGACGTTAAGCCGAAACCGCCCCCGTCAGTGAAGAAATGGCCCTCTCCGCTTCCTCTTTCAAGGCGCCGAAATGATGCTTCGGCGCCGCTCGAAAAGGAAGGGGCGAGCCGTAGAATCAGGCGGACGCCCCTGACTTTTCGGCTCTCTCAGAATAAATGTAGAGCGGCCTCGCCTTGCCATCGACAACCTCGGGTCCGATGACAACCTGCTCGACGCCCTCAAGGCCCGGCAAGTCAAACATCGTGTCGAGAAGGATGCTCTCCATGATGGAGCGCAACCCGCGCGCGCCGGTTTTGCGATCGATCGCCTTGCGGGCGATGACGCTGAGCGCCTCGTCCTGGAACGTGAGCTGGGTGTTCTCCATCTCGAACAGGCGCTGATATTGTTTCACGAGCGCGTTCTTCGGATCGGTAAGGATGGTCTTGAGCGCCTGCTCGTCGAGATCTTCCAGCGTCGCGATGACAGGAAGACGGCCGACAAATTCCGGGATGAGGCCGAACTTCAACAGATCCTCGGGCTCGACCTGACGGAAGATTTCACCGGTGCGGCGCTCATCAGGCCCCTGCACTTTCGCGCCAAAGCCGATGGACGAGCCCTTGCCGCGGCCCGAGATGATCTTCTCAAGTCCAGAGAAGGCGCCGCCGCAGATGAACAGAATGTTCGTCGTGTCGACCTGCAGGAATTCCTGCTGCGGATGCTTGCGGCCACCTTGCGGCGGCACAGAGGCGACCGTGCCTTCCATGATTTTCAGAAGCGCCTGCTGCACACCCTCGCCCGACACATCGCGCGTGATCGACGGATTGTCGGACTTGCGCGAAATCTTGTCGATTTCATCTATATAAACAATACCGCGCTGAGCCTTTTCAACGTCATAATCGCATTTCTGCAGCAACTTCTGAATGATATTCTCG
>CANMLK010000236.1 GCA_947498445.1 Beijerinckiaceae bacterium | reverse complement strand
CACAGTAAGGGCCCGTAGAGCCGAAGCCGGTGATCGAGCAATGAATCAGTCGTGGATACTCGCTTCGGAGATACGATTCCGATAGTCCGAGGCGGTCCATCACCCCCGGACGATAATTCTCAATGAGAACGTCGGCCTCACTAAGAAGCTTCTGGATCGCCTTGCGCCCGTGATCAGAGCGAAGATCGAGCTGTATGCTTTTTTTTCCAAGATTATAGGCGACGAAGCTCGGGCTGTATAGGTCGGCACCCACGCGTCGAAACGGATCCCCACGGTCGGGGTGCTCTACCTTGATCACCTCGGCACCCAGTTCCGCCAGCATCATTGCAGCTAGCGGCGCCGTAATCATGGTCCCAAGATCCAGAACTTTCACGCCTTGCATGATAGATTGGTTCATAGGCTGACCCCCAGAAGAGCTCTAGTCACGCTTTGCGATGAGCCGTGTCCATGAGCCAGCCATACTTCTCGGCCGCTCTGCGTGCGAATTCAGGACTGGGCGCGGTGGAAGGCGGAAACTTGTCTCGCCAGCGGTAGGGCCGGCACGCGTCAATCACCGCAACTGAATGGCGGACGTCGCGGGCCTGACGCTTCTCTGGCTCGAGTCGAGGGTCGGCACGTGAATCCCATGAACCTTCGATAAACTGGATCGATTCCTTTGGGTCCGTCCGCGTACACATGGCCCATATCAGTTGTTCGAGGTTCGAAACATCCACGTCTTCATCCACTACGACGATGTATTTTGACGCGTACACGGACGCGCCGCACTGGGCGGCGACATAGCCTGCCTGGATTGCGTGTCCTGGGTACCTTTGGCGAATTGCGACGCCATGGAGCATCCTGGATCCACCCACCTCATGACACCATACCTTCTGAACATCCGGGACGCCTGCAGCGGTTAGATTCTGTTTGATCATCGCGGACCGCATGACGCCGCGGTAGCGGGCCATCTCATCGGAGCCACCACCCATAGGCGGCACTCCTAGGAGGATCGGATCGTTACGATGGTAAATCGCCTTAATATCAACGACAGGCATCTGCGTTGCAGGATTGTAATAGCCGGTCCACTCCCCAAACGGCCCTTCAAGGTGCTTCTTGTCCGGCGTGATGTATCCTTCCAGGACGATCTCGGCGTTCGCTGGAAACGGGAGCCCTGTAACTGGCCCGCTCACCATTTCTACTGGCTTGCCCCGCATTCCGCCAACTAGGTCAAGTTCAAAAACGCCGTATGGACACTCAGTTCCTCCTGCGAAGAACGCCAGCGGATCTCCGCCCAACACAATAGCAATGGGAAGTGGTTCACCGCGCGCGAAATGCTTTTCGCGGATCAATTGGCCATGGTGCCCGACAGCCATCGATATGCCGACGGAATTTCGGTCGTGGACTTGGATTCGGTAAGCACCTGCATTTAGCCAATGTTCATCAGGATCGCGGGTAATACTGTAGGTGCCGGTGCCAATGTATCGTCCGCCGTCATTGGGGTGCCACACGGGCGCGGGAAAAATAGCTAGATCAACATCACTTCCCGTAATTATGTTTTCGAAGACCGGGCCGCTGTCGACTAAGAGATGGGGGAGGGACTGTGGTTCCGCGAGGTATGCGTCTCGGTATGCTTCACTGAACTCCCACTTGGATAGTCCGTCGGGCAGGCCGAACGTCATGAAGCGTCTACGGCCTGCAAACATGTTCATAAGTACTCTGAAGCCCTTCGCAGATCCCTCGATTTCGTCAAATACGACGCACGGGCCATCTTCATGTCGCAGGACGGCCTCAGCAGCAAGGGCAATGTCCTCACGCCAGCTTGCGCCATTTACGTATGCAACCTCTCCCAGCTTGTCAGCCTCAGCCAGCCACTCCCTGAGGTCTAGGTAAGGGATCGCCCGAACATTATTCTGTTTCATACCACGCAACCCTTTGTTCTCGAGCCGTCTATTTTGAGTAAGGCCCAAGGCCGGGGCGGTAGGACTTGTCGTCAAGGAATTTCTTCAAGCCAACCTTGTCGCCAATTTCTTTATCAGCCTTTGCGAGCGCTTCCTGCTTGACGGCGAGGTAATCGCGCGCCTGTTCCACCGTCATATCAGTGACGGCGCGGATCGCCTCCTTCGTGTAGCGAAGGACTCCAGAGTTGATGTTGAGAAGGTCGGCGGCAAGCGCAAGCGTCTCCTGCCGCAACAGTTCCTGAGGAACCGCGATATTGACGAGGCCAATTTGTTCGGCGCGCCGGCCATTGAACGTCTTGCCCGTCGTCGCGTAATACATCGCATGCCGTGGCATCAGCATCTTGGCGACGTTCCATGCGACCACGCCACCCGGGATGATGCCCCAGTTAACTTCCGACAGCCCGAAGATCGCGTCTTCGGAAGCGACGGCAAAGTCGCACGCGCAAAGTTGAGTGAAGCCGCCCCCAAAGCAATAGCCGTTCACCATGGCGATCGTCGGCTTGGGAAAGGTAGACAACATTTCCCACCGCCAATGATGGCTCGCCAGCCCGGCGCGGCGGCGTTCAATCGGTGCATTTTCATTTTCCCGGAAATAGGCTTTGAGATCCTGGCCGGCGCAGAACGCCTGACCCGCGCCTGTCAATATTAAAACGCGCGTTTGAGCGTCAGTTGCAAGCCACGAGAGCGCATCCTCCATGTCATAGTGCAGAGCCGGGCTCATCGCGTTGCGCTTCTCGGGGCGGTTCAGAACGATCCATGTGACCTCGCCCTCGCGCTCGATCTTGATGTTCTCATAGGTTTTGTCCGTCATTTTTCGCGCCTGTTCAGTGTTGCAATATGTCAGGAGTGGCTCGTTAGTCGCCTTGCGTAAGCGCTGCAGTGCGCGCTATGGTCTCTGGTGACGTTTGCATCTCCTCCAAGATGATCTGCTGGAGCTGCTCGCCGCTCCGGGGCGTGACGAGATAGCCGCTTTTTGTCACCTCAGTGACGAACTCCGGATCCTTCATTGTCGCGTCGAAAGCGCGCCGCAGCATATTGACCCGATCCGAAGGAACTTCTGGGGGCAGTGCGATGGGTCGTCCGAGTTCACCGCTCGCGGAATAATAGCGGAGCACCTTTCGATCATCTTCGGACTTTACGAAGTCGTAAACGGTCGGTGCATCAACGCCCGCAGGCGGCTCGCGATCGAACGAAATGAAGATCCGAGCCCGGCCGGATTCGAGCCATCCGGGCCGCGCTCCCATGAAAGATTGAATCGTTTGACAGACGCCCTCGAGTTCACCCCGCTCCATCGCTAGAATGACGTCCTGGGGGCTCTTGTAGCCCTCGACGAGTTTCACATTCATGCCGAGCATATTCTTGAGCAGGCGAGGGCTCTGTGTGACTGGCGAGCCTGCACCGGTTCCACCTACTACGACCTGATGCTTGAATAGGTCGTGCGCCGTCTTTACGGGCGACTGGCCTACGACGAAGCAGGCGCGGTTTGTTACCTCAGGTGTTCCCAGGAAAATAAGTCTGGCGGGATCGTAGGTAACGTTCGCCACCTTTGACAGCGCCTGATCGGCTACGTTGTGATTAACCATGCCCCACACGGTCCCATCTCGAGGCGCGCGGCTGTAGAGCCAGTTCGTCGCCGTGATGCCGCCCGCGCCGGGCATGTTCTCGACGACGAACACCGGCCTACCCGGAATGTGTTTAGGGAAATGTCGGGCCATCAGGCGCGCCCAAATGTCGTAGGCTTGGCCAGGTGCGAAAGCTAGGACGAATCTGATCGTCTTGCCCGCGAAGAATTCATTCTCCTGGGCGAGCGAAGATTGTGGCAAGAGCAGCAGTGCACTGGCTAAGCCAGCCAAGACGTGACGCCTCATCTGAACCTCCCATAATCATCTGTCGTTGTCATCAAAGTGCCATGGCGGGAGTATTTTGCAATGCCGATGTACGAATAGCGGTATTCCCATAGCAAATATCGGCTCTACGATCGCAAGCTGCGTCCGATGTTTTGTCGCACTTGGCAGTGGCGGCGGCGATCTCCAGGCGGGCATCGAAATTGGGAAACTGATCCGCCTCTGCGGCTCGACCTGCCCCGCCACACGCGGTTCGGTGGCGAACGACCCAGCGCTGAAATCTGGCCTGGGTGAAGCACTTGTAGTCATCAGCATCAACTTTCTCGGACCTCATAGCGCGCCGTCGGTTCATCTCGTCCGCCAACCCAAACCCGATGCAATTGCTTACGCTGGCGAACGCTACGCAACACCTCACGGCAAAGGTGACCTTCTTCCCATTCATCTGCTGCGCAAAGACGTGGACCCGAAGTTCAACGCCATCGAGGGCCCCTCAACAGCCGTCATCAATTTTTCGACAGGGCGCTGCATGCCTCCGTTAGCCGCCGTCGCATCCACAAGTTGGCTGGCTGGTCCGTTCGCGCTCGGCTCCAAGCCATGACTACGTTCATTGGCTCTGCAGGGAAGGGCATCGGTGAGAGCGGAAAGCTCGTCCGGCTAAACTGTTCAGCAACTGTCGCCAGCATGCAGACCATGAGGGGGGCCTGCGCAAGAAGGGCCGGCACGGCCAAAAACTGGCTAACGTTGAGTATAACCGATCTGGCAACGCCGAGGTGTTTCAGCTGTTTATCGAATTCGCTGCTCGCGTCTAGCGACGGCCACAAGGCTAAATGCTCAGCACTCTTGAACTCTTCGAGCGTCAACGTTTTACCTGCGAGCGGATGTGTGCGGTGCATCATGCAGACGTAATGGTCCTGGAATAGGACGATCTGTTCGAAGCGCCTCGGAAGCTTAGGGAGGATGCCAATAGCTATGTCAACTTGGCCCGCGTCGAGCTGAGTGTGCACGGTCAAATTGTTTTTCATTTCTATTTTCAGTCGTATGCGTGGCGCTATGCGACGCAGAAGGCGCAGGAGCCGCGGAAGGATAACGACTGAAGCTTGATCGGACACTGCAAGGCCGAATGACCAGTCAGGTGCGGCACAGGAGCTAAAAAGAGGTGCCTCCAACGCTTTTTGAATTTGCTTCAAAGCTGCTGATATCGGCCCCGCAAGTTGAAGCGCCTTATCAGTGGGTCGCATCCCATCTGTCGTGCGCACAAACAGGTTGTCGTTAAGAAGAAGCCGAAGTCGTCCAAGCCCACTGCTCAACGCCGGCTGAGACATGCCGAGGCGTTTTGCCGCCCGCGAGACGCTTCGTTCTTGCATCACCGCATCAAACGCCACCAGAAGCTTAAGGTCTAACGGGCCCATATTCACTCACCTGATACTGTTCGGATACCGACTTTGCCAACATGCGATTATCAGCTCACGATCTGTCAAGCAGGATAGGCAATATGCTTGCACAAGCGGATTGGGGTGGATTGAATGAGAAGAACTCTCATGTGGGGTTTTTTCGCTGCACATACATGAATGGGGCAGGTGGAAATAGTCCCAGCCAAGCTGAAGCTCCTTCTTTCAGAGAAGACTATTCGCTTCGTGCTGGTGCCGTCGCGAAGGTGGTTGGAATTGGCTGACGCGATCTCCAGTTTCATGAAGTTATCCGATCATGCGGCGAGGTCAATGGGTTGATCGGATGGCTTGTGGGCGAGGGTCTTCCAGCCATCGACTTTGCGCATTGTGATCTGCCCTG
>CANMLK010000235.1 GCA_947498445.1 Beijerinckiaceae bacterium | reverse complement strand
GAGATTCAGGTCGATGCGGACATGGCAGGCGCCAAACGCGGCCCCCGCCAGGCCATCCGGGAGCCGACAGGCGCTTGCAACGCCCCCGAACCAGCAAAAACGCGCAGCGGGTCCAAGTCTTTGAATCCAGTCCGACAGGCTGCTAGAGGTCGAACTTTTCCTTGAGCCATTTGGTCAGGTGCGTGGCGGTCATGTCCGGACTCACAAGGCCATCGGCCTTTGCAAGCTTGTAGAAATCCTCCGGCGTCTTGCCGGTCTGCTGCTTGATGTTGTCGAGATAGGCCTGGAACGACATGATGCTCCCCATGCTGGATGGCGAAGATTGTGCGCAACTGGCTCGATCACACAACCAACATCACAACTCCCGGCCGATCTTTCTGTCGAGCGAAAAGGGGCCGCCGCCGCGCAGCGCGATGGCGAACAGGATGGCGCCCCACATGAGCGTGAATTCGTAGCCGCGGGCGGTCCAGCTGAAGCCATTGCCCCAAAAAATGTAGAACGTCAGGACGGCCATCAGAACAGCGGCGGCCGAGGCGAAGAATCGCGTGAACAGGCCCAACGTGATGCATATGCCGCCAACGAATTCGATGATCATCAGCAGGAAGGTGATCTCGGCGCCGATGGAGGCAAGATCGGGTAGGCGTTGAAGCAGCTCGTTGGGTCCGCGCGGCCGGCCAATCTTGCCCCATCCGTGCACCGCAAGAATGAGCCCGGCGCTGCATCGAACGAGCAGCCACGAGAACGGAATCGCGAGGGTATAAAACCCGTCCAGCGCCGGAATGAGACGCTTTGGCTCGGTCATGTTCCCACCTGCATAAAATTGAGATTCGCCAGATGACAGCGGATCTGCTGGAAAGTTGATCCAGTTTGGATAGCTTAGCAAGCTTTCGCATTCTTGGCAGCGCGGGGCGCATTCTTGGCCGCGCGGGGCGCGTACTTGAAGGGGCGCATACTTGGCGCCTCTTGCGCGCTGTTCAGTTAGTCCGTTTCCAGAACGGCGGCACGATGTGGCCGCGCCGCACCGCCATGATGAGGAGCACCACGCCCACGCCGGTGCACAGCACGAACGCGACGACCGAGGCTTCGAGGCCGAAGCTGCCGCCGGTCAGGAAATCCGGCCCCTTGATGACGGGCTTGATCAGGCCGGGCTCGGAGACCGCGCCCGACACGACGCCAGAGAAGACGGCCGATTGCGTGTAGTTCCACGCCATGTGGAAGCCCATGCTCATCCACAGGCGGCGCGTCACCATGTAGGCGGCTGCGAGCAACAGGCCGGCCTCGACACTGATGAACAGCGCGCCCGTCAAAGTTGCCGCCGGATTGAGCATATGCACGAAGCCGAACACGAACGACGACACGACAAGCGAGATCCAGCTGCCGAGCCATTCCTCCACCACACGGAACAGCGCGCCGCGAAACAACAATTCCTCGAAAACGCCAGAGCTGAGCGCCAGCGCGATTGCAGGAATCATGGAGGAAATTGGATTCAGGCCCTCGATGCGATAGACGCCAAGCACCATCAGAACCAGCACGGCGCCAGTATAGAGGCCCGCGCCGACAAGCAAGCCAATTCCCAATTCGCGCGGAAATTGCAGCAGGGCGAATTCGTTGACCGGGCGGCGTTCAATGAAGCGCACGAAGCCCGCGTAAAAAGCAAAGCCAAGTCCCGCCATGGCGATGGTGACGGCGATGGCCATCAACGGCGTCGTGGTGAATTTCTCCATGAAGCCGCCGTTCACGGCCATCATGCAAAGAAGCGGCACGCCCAGCAGCACGAGACGGACGAGCGGGAATTGTACGATGCGCAGCCAAATCGTTGGCTTTGAATCTTTCGTGTTGTCCACTCGCTGCCCCAGGTTTGCTTGTCGCTCGCGACAATCCTGCGTCACGCGTTATTTAGCTCACCTTGAGCCAGGCAGATCAAGAGCGCGGCGCCGGCGCCTGCTCACTCAGGCGTGGAGCGGCTTGCGGGGCCTAACGCCGCCCCAGCAAGGCAAGGATAATGCGGATGATGACAACGTCATTGCCGGATTTGGACCCGCGTAAATGAAACAGGGCCGCCGCGCAAAGACAGCCGACAAATAAGACAAGGCCCATGGCCAGCGAGAAGGCGTGCGAGGCGCCCTGCACTAGGGTCAGGACATAGGCGAGAACAAATCCGAGCGGCGAAACCATAAGGGTAATTCGGACGACCCGGCGGCGGTATTCCGGGTCTTCAAGAGATGGTCCGTTCACCGTGTTCGCCTCCTGAGCGCGGCCTAGTTTGGCCGCCGGGCCTAGAACTCGTCAAGCCATGCCCGTTTCGGGTATACGGCGAAATTAGTCTGGCGAATCTGCGCCGCGGCGCGCGACGGCTTACACATGACAATAACGGGCGAGCTTGCGGCTTCAATGTAACGAGAGGGCGATATGGCGGCCAAAACCACGATCTACGGCATCAAGGCCTGCGACACGATGAAGAAGGCGCGAGTCTGGCTCGACGGGCAGGGGGTCGCCTATGCGTTCCACGATTACAAGACGGAAGGGGTTTCCCGCGAGGCGCTGGAGCGGTGGTCGAAGGCGGTCGGCTGGGAGGTTTTGCTCAACAAGGCGGGCACGACGTTTCGCAAGTTGCCGGACGCGGACAAGGCCAACATCGATGCGAAGAAGGCGATTGCGCTGATGATGGCGCAGCCGTCGATGATCAAGCGGCCTGTGCTGGAGCAGGGTGCTGAGATTATCGTTGGCTTCAAGCCCGATGTTTATGCGGGCGCGTTCAAGTAGCGCTTCACGCCTTGCGCAGCACGGCCCACATGTTGTCGCTGGTGGGCAGCCGGTCGAGAAAACTTTGTTCGAAGGCCAGATCTGCGGAGATCGCCATCTCGCGCAACGAGTCCGGCGTGAAATAATTGACGTGTTCGGGAAAGCGGAAGCCGCACCAGCGTTCGCGCATGATGCGGCGGTTCAGCGAGGCGTAGTTGGGAACCTTGATTACAGCGACGCCGCCCTCGCGCAAAACGTGACGCACGCCCTCCAGCACCTGGCGCGCGCGCGGTTCGTGTTCGAGGTATGAACGCATTACGACTGCGTCGATGCTGCCGGGCGCGAACTTTGGCAACGCTACAATTGTGGCTGCGTTTACGACATGGCCGCCGCGCGCGCCAAATGTTTTTTGCGCCTGCGCTGCAACGCCTGCTGATAATTCGATGCCGTAGGGCGTGAAGCGGGCGTCGAGCGACGAGAGATATTTGCCGGAGCCACAGCCTATGTCGAGCACGGCGAGCGCGCTGTCGCGCGGCGCGTCGAGGCTTGCTTCGATGTAGTCGACAGGCGTGCGCTTGCGAAACTTGGTGCGAAAGCGGGTGGCGAGAGACAAGCGGGCGACGATGGGCGATGTCTGCAACTTGAGCGCTCGCGCCTGGCGGATCGAGCTTTCCCATGCGCCTTCGCCTTGCGCGAAGTAGTCCGCCTTCGCTGCGACAGGCAGATAGACAAAGCCGCAATCCGTGCAGGAGACGACACGCCATGGGCCGACGACATGGCGCGTTTGCGCTTGCTCGCCGTCGCATGCGGGGCAGGCTCTTGTCTCAAGCGAGGCAGTGTTCATCAGCATGGGGGGCCCTGAGCGTCAACTCAGCATTAGCAGGCGCGCGGGGTGATGGCCACGTGAAGGCCATTCAATGCAGGCGCGGGGCCTTGAATATGCGGGAGCGATCGCTGGAGGGCACGAGCAATTCGAATGTCTTGCCGTCACGGTAGATGGTAAGGGGAATTTGAACGCCCGCCTCTCCTTGCTCTTTGATGCGGCGATAAAGGCCTGCGAGCGTTGAGACTGGCTGGCTAGCCACTGCGACGATGATGTCGCCGTTGCGCAGGTCCGCCTTGCGGGCCGGGCCGCGTTGGCTGCGTCCCATAACGACAATGCGATCCTCCATCTCCGAGGCGTAGACGCCTAGCCATGGCTTTGGCGGCGTGCGCCGGGCGCCCAGCGTCACCAGGTCGTCAAAGATGGGTTTGAGAAGATCGATGGGCACAATCATGTTGAGGTGCCTGCGCGGGTCGTTTTTCTCGCTCTGCTCGATGTGCAGCGAGCCCAGGCCGATCAACTCGCCCTTTTCGTTGATGACGGCGGTTCCGCCCCAGTTGGGGTGCGCGGGCGATGTGTATATCGCCTCGTCGAGCACGTACTCCCAATACCCGGCAAATTCCTGCTTGGCGGCGATGTGGGCGGCGATTGATTTTTCCTTGCCGCCCGCGCCCGCGACAACCACGACGTCGCCGACACGCGCGTCCGCCGATGATCCGAGCCGAAGCGCCGGCAGATCGAGATGCGCGAGAGCCTGCAACAGGCCGAAGCCGGTTTCCTGATCGTAGGCCAGGACATGGCCCTGAAATGCGCGGCCGTCGTTGGCGCGCAGCCAGATGTCCTCGGCCTCGTTGATCAGGTAGCCGATGGTGAGGATCAGTCCGTCTTCGCGGATGACGACGCCGTTGCCCTGACGCAGCGTGCCAAGCGTCTCGGCGGTGAAGGCCTCCTCCGGCACGTGGGATGTCACGGCCACGACGGAATTAAGCGTGGCGTCGAGATCGAACGCGAAGTCCTCAGACTTCGGTTGCAGACCGACCGGAATTCTCCACTCCGGCTGCGACGCCATATTCTTCTCCTTGCTATCCAATTCCAGACTGCACGGGCTGCGCGAAGTCTCAGAATGTATGATAGCCGCGAGCGGCCAGACGTCCAAGCCGCGTTTCACGGCCAGTGTTGAGCAGCTTCCAGTCAGCTTCGCCGGATGGATGAAGCAACGCGGGTGGAGCTTTTCCGCGGGAGCGATTTACTCCCGCGGAGACATGGATCAGCGGCAGACCTGCACGGGGAAAACGCCGCGCGGCACGCCATTGCGATCATAAAGATCCATCTCGCGCATGAAGCACTGCTGCTGAAAGCGCACGGGCTCCTGGTAATATTGATTATCATACTGATTGGAACGGCGAGACTGACGGTTCGAGGCAATTGCCGCGCCGACGAGACCGACAGCTGCGACGGCGCCGATGCCGGCGGCTACGCCCCGACCAACATTTCTGTTCCGCCCGCGGTTCACGATGACAGCCCCGCCGCGGCCCGGACGAACACCGGGACGAGCGCGCACGGGTCGACCACCAAACTGAACCTGAACCAGGTTTGAATCGTCAATGCTCGGGACGGCGCTGGCGGCGCCCGCCGAGAAATTCATGGCTGAAGCGGAGGCTGGCGCGAACACAGCCGCGCTCAGCGCCAGCGTTGCGGCAAGTGTAATTTCCTTGATCGAAAACATAGAAATACTCCCTACGAACAATAAGCAGCTTGAGCATTGCATAGCCCTAGCAGCCTGTCGGACTGGATTCAAAGACTTGGACCCGCTGCGCGTTTTTGCTGGTTCGGGGGCGTTGCAAGCGCCTGTCGGCTCCCGGATGGCCTAGAGCGCGTTGACATTCATCGTGTCCAAATATGCGCGCTGACGATTGATAGCATGGACATGAATGCTCTCGGTGTTTGTTCGTAGCGCGTTGCGATGCGCCTGAAGTGTTTGAGCTTCAGGAAGAAGCGCTCGATGAGATTTCG
>CANMLK010000234.1 GCA_947498445.1 Beijerinckiaceae bacterium | reverse complement strand
GACCAACTGCCCACCCTGCGCGACGCACTGCAACGTCATCACGCCAACCACTTCGGACTTGATGAGACATCAAAGGCCGCGTAATCATCAAACGAGGCAAGGCCCGAACCGCAATTTTCAACATTGAGCGGGACATCCCCCAAAAAAGCCGTACTTGATTGGCTGAACGCGAACGCCAAGTTCCGTCTCCAGGACGTTTGCAACCATCTCGGCCCAATGCGCCTGTGTTCGGATGCCGTGCAGAAGCACGATGATCTTATCCGGCTCGGTGGTTGATGGCATTTGAGCTCAGCCTACGTTCACCGCAAACGTTGCGGTACCCGCAAGCAATTTACGCGTGTCGCTTCCTGACACAAGTGAAAGAAAGCCAGCCCTGCCCGACGGCCTCGCGGGTTCGATGCGCCTCGGTTCATGCTCCCGTCAGCTGGATGCGGAGTGTGGTGGCGCAAATCGCGCTTCAGACTGCCCACTTGCAGCAGCAGGCGCCGGGGACCACATTCTGGAGCAGGCGCCCCTCTGGCGCCGGGAGCCGCCATGTCCATGCCAAGCCAAGCGCCCAGCCACAACGTCCCGCTCGGCGAATTGCCCGCCCGCGCGCTCGAAGGCGTGCGCACGCGGCGGATGCTCGCGATCCTCTTCGATCTGATCTTCGTGACGATCATCGTGGCCATCGCGTTCACGTTACTGCTCGTGCTGGGCGTCCTGACGTTCGGCCTCTCGTGGTTCGCCATCCCCTTTTTGTATCCGGTGGTCGCCCTGTTCTACAACGGCATGACGATCTCGGGCCCGAACATGGCGACGCCCGGCATGCGGATGATGGACCTCGAAATGCGGCTGGCGGACGGGCATCGCGTACCTTTCGTATACGCGGCGGTGCACGCTGTGCTTTTCTACATTTCCTGGACCATGCTGACGCCGTTCATCCTGCTGGTCTCACTGGTGTCGCGCAACAAGCGTTGCCTGCATGACATGCTCGCCAGCGTCGTCGTCACGCGGCGGGCGTCGCGCTGAGCGCCGTCATTTATGGTCCTTGAGGCCTGCGCGCAGAGTGCTATTCTGCCCCCGAAAGTCGTACCGCACGGGAGAATGAGAGCCTGACGAGCGAACCGCGCGACGCGCCGCAATTCTACCTGACCTCCCCCTCCCCCTGCCCTTATCTGCCGGGCAAGGAGGAGCGGAAGGTTTTCACGCATCTGGTGGGCCGCCGCGCGGTCGCGCTGAACAATGCGCTGACCGAGAGCGGTTTTCGCCGCTCGCAGACCATCGCCTATCGGCCCGCCTGCGAGGACTGCCGCGCCTGCGTCTCCGTGCGCGTGCTCGTCAACGAATTCACGATCAGCCGCAACATGCGCCGCGTGCTCGACGCCAATGCCGATCTGATGGGCGAAACCCTGCCCGCGCGACCAACGTCTGAGCAATACTCGCTCTTCCGCCACTACCTCGACTCGCGCCACCATGATGGCGGTATGGCGGACATGAACGTGCTCGATTACACGATGATGATCGAGGACAGCCATGTGGAGACCCGCGTGGTGGAATACCGGCGCCGGGGCCCCGACACCGCGATCAATGGCCGTGGAACGGGCCCGCTGCAGGCCATGTGCCTCACGGACGTTCTCGCCGATGGCCTGTCGATGGTCTATTCATTCTACGATCCCGACAAGGCGGCGGAGCGGTCGCTGGGCACGTTCATGATCCTCGATCACATCGCGCGCGCGCAGAAACTGGGCCTGCCGCATCTCTATCTCGGCTATTGGGTCGAGGGCTCGCGCAAGATGGCCTACAAGGCCCGCTTCACGCCCCAACAGCGCCTCGGTCTTGATGGCTGGGAGAGCTACGGGCGCTGAGGCTTTTTCGCCTTCGCCAAGTCTTCGCGACGCCTTTTACGCGCGGCGGCGACGAATGCGCGCAAGCCATAATCATCGCCCTCCTCGTAGAAAATGTCGTCGATACGCCAGCCCTGTTTCACGTTTCGCATCAGATAGCGAAACGTGCGCGTCTCGCCGAAAGCTTCCGACGTCACCGCGATGAGCGCCTCACGCTTAGTCACTTTGAGCGGTTTTGATCCTTGATAGATCAGCTTGTCCGGCACGTCCTGCGCATTGAGGATCGCGTCCACATCAACGCTCCATGAAAGTTCGTCGCCAGCTTCCTTCTGCGTGCGGAAGTAGAGCGCAGCAAGTTCATCCGTAAAATAGGCGCGGATGAAACGGCTCTGGCTATACCGTTTTTGAGCGATGGCGCGCGACAGGTCGTGGTAGAAGCGCTGCATCATTCCGCCGGCGCCAACGAACACGCCCATGGGATCGGGAGCGTTGGGATTTTGCGCAAGCGCTACGCGCGGCAAGGTTATGGCGGCAAGGGCGCCCAGCAAAAGCGTGCGCCGTGATGTCGATGTCAAACCCATGGCGACCTCCCTGACGCACTTTAGCTGCGTCAGGCGGGCGCGAACAAGGCGCCCTTACCGTCGTCAGCCGGTGAACTTGTTGTTCTTCGGGAAGCCCTTGGGCGGCAGGCGGCCCGCCTCGGCGCGGTTGCCGATCCAGTCCTTGAGATCGGCCTTGGCGACCGTGAACGTGCGGTTTGCGCTGTCCTTCCACGTCAGGCCGTCGGCCATCGCGAACACGCGCACGTCCGCCACGCCGCCGTCCTTGTATTTTTGCATGCGAACGCCCTTGCCGCGCGCCATTTCCGGCGTCTGATCGAGCGGGAAGACGAGCAGTTTGCGGTTCTCGCCGACGATGGCGATGTGATCGCCATCAACCGGCGTGATCGTCGCGACCTTGATTCCGGCATCGACGTTGAGCAGCCCCTTGCCCTTGCGCGTGCCTGCAATCATCTCGTCCTGCGGCGCGATAAAGCCGCGACCGTCCGACGAGCAAACAAGCATTTTCGCGCCTGGCGTGTAGATGAACACGGCGAACACATCGGCGCCCTCGTCCATGTCCGCCATCAGGCGCACGGGCTCGCCAAAACCGCGACCGCCGGGCAATTTTGAGGCTTCAAGCGTGAACACGCGGCCGTTGCTGGCCAGCAGCAGAACCTTCGATGTCGTCTCCGCGTGGAACGAGGTGAGCAGCGCGTCGTCGCCCTTGAACGTGAGCGTCGCCGGATCCTGCTGATGGCCTTTCAGCGCGCGAATCCAGCCTTTCTGGCTGACCACGATGGTGACAGGCTCGCGCTCGATCATCGCCTCGGTGAGATCGAGATCAGACGTCAACGGCGCCAATTCAATCGACGTGCGCCGCTTGCCCATCGGCGAGTCTGCGGCGAACTTCTTCTTCAGCTCGCGCACCTGAGTTTTGATTGTGTTCCACTGCTTGCTTTCATCGGCGACAAGCTCTTCAAGCTCCGCCTTCTCCTTACGCAGCGCATCGTTCTCGGTCTTGATCTGCATTTCCTCAAGACGGCGCAGCGAGCGCAGGCGCGTATCGAGAATGTAATTGGCCTGCATGTCCGTGAGTTTGAAGCGCGCCTTCAGCGCGTCCTTGGCTTCGTCCACCTCGCGAATGATGCGGATGACCTCATCGAGATTGAGGTAAGCGATCAGCATTCCGGCGAGGACTTCGAGCCGGTGCTCGATCTCGCCAAGGCGATTGCGCGAGCGACGCACGAGCACGTTGCGGCGATGGTCGAGCCATTGCTTCAGCGCTTCGTGCAAGGCAACGACGCGCGGCACGACGCCCTCGACCAGCACGTTCATGTTGAGCGGGATGCGGCTTTCAAGTTCCGATAACCGGAACAGGGATTCCATCATCACGGCGGGATCGACCGTGCGCGAGCGCGGCTCGATGACTACGCGCACGTCTTCGGCAGATTCGTCGCGCACCTCGGCGACGAGCGGCAGTTTCTTGTCGTCAATCAGCTCGGCCAGCTTCTCGATAAGGCGGCTTTTTTGCACCATGAACGGGATTTCAGTGACGACGACATTCCATGTGCCGCGTCCCCCCTCTTCCTTCGCCCAGCGCGCCCGCACACGGAACGAGCCGCGCCCGGTGCGATAGGATTCGGCGATCTGTTCGGGCGTGTCGATAATGACGCCGCCGGTGGGGAAATCGGGGCCCTGCACGAACGCCATTAACTGGTCGGTGTTCGCTCTGGGATTGGCGATCAGATAGAGCGACGCGTCGCAAAGCTCAGCGACGTTGTGGGGCGGGATCGAGGTCGCCATGCCGACCGCAATGCCGGTGGCGCCGTTGGCGAGCAGGTTCGGAAAGGCCGCAGGAAGAACGATTGGTTCTTTCTGGTCGCCTGAATAATTTTCGCGGAAATCTATGGCGTCATCGTCGATGCCCTCCAGCAGAAGGCGCGCGACGTCCGTCATCCGCGCTTCCGTGTAGCGGTAGGCAGCGGCCGAATCGCCATCGATATTGCCGAAATTGCCTTGCCCGTCGACGAGCGGATAACGGGACGAAAAATCCTGCGCCAACCGGACCAGCGCGTCGTAAATCGCCTGGTCGCCGTGGGGATGGAACGAGCCCATCACGTCACCGACGATCTTCGCGCTCTTCTTGAACGGCGAACCCGGATCGAGCCGCAAGATGTTCATGCCGTAGAGAATGCGGCGATGAACCGGCTTCAGTCCGTCACGCGCGTCTGGAAGCGCGCGCCCCATGATGGTCGACAGCGCGTACGCAAGATAACGCTCCTCCAGCGCATCGCGGAGGTTCACGACTTCGCCCACAGGTTCGCGGGGCGGTGGCGGCGGCGTTACGTTTTTTCCCATGAACGCGGGTTACATGAGCGATCACGCCTCTGCAAGTTCTTGTTTCGTACTCAGCTGGGGACAGCGGCTGAATTGGGTCGGCCGTGTTGCCAATCCGCGCTAGCGGGCGCCCCGCGCACTCCGTAAAGAGAGCGCACATAACTTTTGATGGCCCTGGATCATTTAGCGCGGGCGCGGCGTTGTGTGACTGCGCACATCGACAGGCGCGGGCGTGTGGCAAAAAGAGAAACAGGAGCAACGAGCAAGCAGATGGGCAAGCAGATGGGCAAGCAGATGGGCAAGCAGATGGCTTTGAAAATGTCCGGTATCCTCTTTGCCACCACGATCGCCCTCGGCCTTCTCGGCGCAATGGTTCTTTTGATGACCCCCGGCTCCACTAAGGTGGAAGCACGCGAAGAGGTCGCCAGCGTTTGTCGCACTATTCCGGTGTCGCTGGATGTGGGCTACAGCATTTCGCGCATTGAGATGCGCCAGGTTTGCGACATCGATCGCTGACCGAATCTATTTCACAGTAGCCGCTGGCGGATCGACGATCCGGGCCAGCGAATTGGAAGCCCGGCCCGCGCGCCGGGCTTTCTGATTCGTGCTCCGCACCGAGCTTTAAAGAGCGCCCGACTTCTCCAGCCATGTGCGGCGCGCTTGTGGCTCTTTAAGGCCACGCGGGGCCAACACGTCACGCTCGAGAAAATAGCCCGTCAGGCGATAGGCTTTCGCGATTTCGTAGCTGCCCGCCTGCCGCAGCAACCCATCATCGCGCAGGAACTCCGGCAGCGGAATCAGGCGGTCGGCATATGGTTCGCCCGCGGATCGGCTGACGGCGCGGCCCGAGCGCGGCGAGACCCATACGAGATCGTCCACGTCCCCCGTCACTGCGCAGCGTTC
>CANMLK010000233.1 GCA_947498445.1 Beijerinckiaceae bacterium | reverse complement strand
TTCGCCGATCAAGCAGTGCGGTAAGACGACGACACTGCTGGTAATACAGGCGCTTGTTAACCGACCTCTTCCCAGCGGCAACATTTCGGCTGCTGCCGTATACCGCGCCATTGAGGAATGGAAGCCGACGCTTCTACTCGATGAAGCCGACACATATCTGCGGAAGAATATTGAACTGGCGGGCGTGCTCAACTCCGGGCACACCCGGGAGGCGGCTTTCGTCACGCGGGTCGCCGAAATCGACGGGAAACAGATGCCCGTCCGATTCAGTACATGGGCACCGAAAGTTATCGCGGGCATTGGCGTCAGCGCCGCCGATACGACGATTGATCGCAGCTTGATCATCCGGCTGCAACGGAAGCCTGCGGGCATGCCGCGATCACGGCTCGCGCTGCGCTTTTCCGAAGATATGGAACCATTGCGCTCACGCATCGCCCGCTGGGCGGTGGCTGTGAAGGACGTGCAGATCGACGAGAGCGCCCTCAACTTCATCAACAACGACCGGGCTCGCGATAATTGGGCAGCGCTTCTGGCGGTCGCGCGTCACGTGGGTAAGTCCGCAACGGAGGCGCTGCTCGCCGCAGCCCGCGCGATATCCGACAATTCCGACTTGTCGTCAGACCGAGAGGGCGATCTGCTCCGCGACCTCAAGGGGGTCATCGCGGAGATCGCAACCGAAGCTGTTGCAAAGAAGACCGACCCAACACTGCTGCCGACCAAGGCCTTGCTTGATAAGCTGAACAAGCTGGAAGACAGCCAATGGACGAACTTCAACCGGGGGACCGGCTTGAACGGTCACGGGTTGGCCCGCATGCTCAAGCCGTTTGGGCTGGCCCCGACGATTAAAAAGGAGCCGGGGGCCAAGAAGACCCTCAGGGGCTATATAACTGCCGACTTCACCCCGGTGTTCGCCCGGTATCTGTCAGACCGCTCTTCAGTTGAGGCGGATAATGAGCCGCCGATATGAGGCCCGGCAGTGAAGGAGCGCCATACCTCCTCCTAAAAGTCCGAAACTCCGAAACCAGTGAAACCATGCGCCCGGAAAGGCCTGCAAGTTATGGGTTTTCGGCGAGCGCGCAGTTCCTCGGTCTCCGTCTCCATGTCCGAAACCGCAACCATGAAGTCCGAAACCAGGACGGCCGCCGACATTCTGGCGTTGCCGTCGCCATGTGCGGGGCCCGCTCAGCCGCCGGAGTTTCGGATGTCAGGGGGGTGGTTTCGGATTGGTTTCGGGTGAACCCGCAGGCCGGGGCGTCCAGAAACCTCAATAAAAATAGGCTTTTCCGGTATTCCGGTTTCTTTGGTTTCGGAGTTTCGGAGTTTTTAGAGGGGGTCTCTGGTCTTTTGACCTTCAATCCACGCTCGCGCGGTGGGGGCCATCGTGACGCCTTTTGAAGACTTCCTGATGCTGCCGCCGGACCAGCGGCCGGACAAGGCGCTCGCCAAGAGCATCGCGGCTGAGATTGAAGCCGCCCGGACACTGCGCCAATGGCTGCTCGACCAAGGGGTGGAGATTGAACTCATCGTCACTGGCGATCGTGCGATTGAGTTCATGGAAGCGGCGGCAAGCGCCCCCTTCATGGGTGCGGACCTGGAAACGATACCAGCAACCCGGCCGCCGCATCCCAGGGGCGGTCTGATCGCCGACATCCGTGTAACCAGCATCCGCCTGATTCAGTTCTTCAACCCGCAGACCCGGGCATGCGCCGTGATCGACATGACGCGCACCGGGCACGCATGGCTGGCGCGCGTGCAATGGCCGACGCTCATCTTCCACAATGCGAAGTTTGATCTAGGCCAGCTTTGGCAGGTCTTCCAGAGGGAGCTGCCGTTCGAAGACACGATGCTGGCGCACCGGGTCATCTACGGTGGAAATGTGCCCCTCGCATCTCTTGCCAGCAACACCATTGGCCTATCGATCAGCAAGGCGCTCCAGACGAGCGATTGGTCCCGAGAGCGCTTGCTGCCTGAGCAAGTTGATTATGCGGCGGCGGACGCAGTCCTTGCCGCGACGTTGTGGCCTTACCTCGACAGTGCGCTCGATCAGAATCGCGACGCCTATTCCCTGCTGCATGCCCTCGTGTACCCGGTCCTCCGGCAGGCGCCTGTTAGGCTCGACATCGAGAACCATTCTGAACTTGTATCACGGTGGGACCGAGAAATTGCATCGGCCGAAACGAAGCTCCGCGAAGGCGGCGTCAGCAAGCCGGGGTCTACGCAACAGCGTCAGAAATATCTCGAACAACATCTGCCAACAGAATTTCTAGTCGACTGGCCCATCACTGAGACGGGCCAGCTTTCAACAAAAAGCAAAGACCTAGAAATCGCCGAGCACATCGATGGCGTCAGAGAACTTGGCATCTATTCAAAGTTGTCATCCTATCGCGCAAACCTCGGCCCCAAGTTGATCGAAAACAGCATCGGTGGCGACCTGTTTCCAAGCTTCTCAATCGCCGGTGCCGCAACTGGTCGCTTCACGTGCAGGGAACCGAATTTGCAAAATATTCCACGTCAAGGCTTCAAGAACTTGATACTGCCCCCTCACGGCAAAGTCTTCGTCGGAGGAGACCTAGGACAGATTGAGCTGCGTGTCGCCGCGCAGCTCGCTGACGAAGATGTCATCAACGACGCGTATGCCAATGGCGCCGACCTGCATCGACAGATGGCGGCGGAGATCACCCACAAGGCGCCTGCGGATATAACGTACGAAGAACGGCAGATGGCTAAAGCTGCGAACTTTGGTCTGCTATATGGAGCTGGCGCTGAAACACTCAGGATTTACGCGGCAAATTCCTACGGCGTTCAAATGGGCATTGATCAAGCCCGCGAGATCAAGGCGGTTTTTCATCGCACCTACCCCCGGTTGGCAGAGTGGCAACAAGAGGCCGTCTCCGATGCGAATGCGTGGGGCTTTTCAGCCTCAAAGTATTCGGGGCTCCGCCGACATTTTAGTGATGACGTCTATACGCACGCGATGAACCATCCGGTCCAATCGACAGCTTGGGAAATTCTCGCGCTCGCGATTATCGAGATGGATAAATGGATGCCGCCCGGCTGCGTAATCACACACCACATTCATGACGAGATGGTGGTCGCCTGCTTACCCGAACAGGTCACAGCAGTATCAGAGCTTCTCGCGGAAGTTCTCACCGCCGCGTTTTTAAAAATCTTCCCCGCCGCGCCGACGCGCGGGCTGATCGAGGTGAAAAGCGCCCCAGACTGGTCAGGTCTTAAATGATCGTCAATGCCCGGGGGTAATGCCACGGGGGTTCGTCACAGGACACACCCGCGCCAACGACGTCACCGCCGTGCGTGACGCGTGTCGATCCAAGCCATGTAGGGACCGAGCTTCTTCGCCGCCGGCCGCTCCCGCCGCCGATAGCCCGGCGGGACAGAAAACTGCAGCATCTTCGAAATCGTGTTGCGATGAACGCCAAACCGCTTTGCAGCTTCCCGTCGGCTAAGCCCGTCCACCATCACCGCACGTCGTATCCCGGCATAGAGATCCACTGTGAACATCCTTCCAGCCCCCCATGCCAGTCAAAGGCATCGAGACGGACTAACAGGACCGGTACACTTTTGCGCCGCCTTCAAAAGGCGGTCAAAGCCGGTTCAGTGGTACACTTTGTCACCGCTGTTTATACAAGATCGGCCGCAAGGCGGTCATCGCGGATTCTCGCAACCCTGTCATCGGCACCCGGCTGGTGCGCGAATGGGACGGAGCCGAGCACACAGTCACCGTGATGAAGGACGGCTTCGACTGGCAGGGGCGAAAGTTCAAATCGCTGTCAGCCGTGGCGCGATCGATCACCGGCACCCAGTGGAACGGCTATCGATTTTTCGGACTGCGCGAAGCCCGGAGGGACCGATGAGCAGACCGCCGGCTACTATCATCGCGATGCCGCGCCGCCAGCGCTGCGCCATCTACACGCGAAAGTCGACAGAGAAAGGACTCGAGATGGAGTTCAATTCGCTCGATGCGCAGCGCGAAGCCTGCGAGTCCTACGTTGCGAGCCAGAAGGCCGAAGGGTGGTCCACCATCCGCGAAGGCTATGACGACGGCGGCCATTCGGGCGGGACGCTGGACCGGCCAGGCCTGAAACGACTCCATGCGGACGTGGAAGCCGGGCTGCTCGATGTCATCGTCGTCTACAAGATCGACCGGCTCAGCCGCTCATTGATGGGTATGTTTCCCTGCGGGGATGGGCCGCGTACACGTGGTCAGCGATAAAGTTCGCTGCGCCTGCAGCTGTCACCGTTAGATCACCCCGGTTGTACATCTGGCGTCTATACACACCACCACCATTACGTTAACCAGCGAAGGGTTTATGGGTTGAATTGTGGGTTCATAAAAATAAAAATTGATAAGATATTGTTATTATTGCCATTTATTGTTATAACTGGCGGAAGGAACGGACCTGAAATCTAACCTTCTCTGCACCGTAAGTCCTTGTTTTAATAAGCCTCATGTTTGCGAAGCAGGGTATTCTCGATCAATGATACCGCCGCCGGCTGCCGCGCCGTGCAGATGGAACACGTTCTTCGCAAGATCCACGCCGATGTTAGTGGTGACTTCCTTCATGATGCCCGTCGGCAGCAAGCCTGAGAGCTAGTCGCCGGCTATCCGGCATGTTCACTGCTTGCGCCGGCAAATTCAGCTATCGAAGGCAGAGGATGAGAAGCGGCGCAGCCCCGAACCGGCCCAAGATCCGGCCGATGACCATCCGCCAAAGCAGACATCAACGGCATGGAGTGGTTTAGGCGAGCTTACTGGCGGCTTCGACGTTTCGATCACCTGTTCGCGCAACCACAGTGCGGCCGGATCCTCGTGTGTCCGACTATGCCAACTCATCAGGTAGGGGTAGTCCGTACTGCGAGCGGCAGCTTGAACAGGATTAGCCCGCGCGGGCTGGTGAGGGCAGCCAGGCGCGAGGGCAACGACATGATCAGGTCGGTTCCCTGGAGCGAGGCGATGTTGGCCGCGAAGTTCGGCGTGACCATGACTACTCCCTGTTCCTTCCCGAACGTCGAGAGCTTTGCATCGATCGGGCTCCGCTGCGGGTGGCGGAACGTGAAGCCTTGAGCATCAGCTTGATGAACGGTGACATATACGGCTGATCCTCGTCGGCCGACGTCACCTTCCGATCCGCCTCGTTACAGCTGATCACGATGCGGTCATCACGCAGGCGACCGGATCGCATCGCAATCTCCCCGTGATCGCTTGACCAGAGCTTCTTTGCACACTTTACGATGTGACTATTCGGCGAGAGAAAGAACGCCTGCAAATTCCCGCTAAATACTTGGTCGCAAAGCTGCACAGCACCGAGTTCGTCCCTGATTGTCCCTAGGTCTCTGTACCCGGGCGGGGTCATCGCCTTGGCGACAGCAGAGACACCCCGCCAGCTTTATTCCTCGTGAAAAATGTCGAGAGCGGGAGCTGCATTTGCAAACCCCAGCTCTGACCATCGTGTCGCCACGCCTTCATAGACCGAGCGGCGAATCTTCGTCGATTTCGGGAACTGACTGAGATATCGGTGAGGCTTGCATGCGTCGATGAGCGCCTTGGACCCATATGGCCGCTTTTCCGGCGGAAACTGACTAGGGTCGAGCCCTGTCGACCAGGTGTTCCGGCTTACATC
>CANMLK010000232.1 GCA_947498445.1 Beijerinckiaceae bacterium | reverse complement strand
GTTGTGCTTCCTCCCTTTGCGCGGATTCGCCGCAATCAATTATGCCCTAAGCTGACAGTGGTATTTCACATCGTCAAGTACTGGATCTTGAGTAGATTACTATGGCTCGCCGCGTACGCAAGACTTAAATTGACGGCGCTATTCAGGGTCAAAGACATCGCCTGTGGCTCTCCCAAAATGCTGGCCTACGGTACACACCCCTTTTGTTGCCATCCGCCGCGGACGCGCCCGCTCGAAAAAATTATTAAATGCATGAAGGGTTATCCGAAGGATTGGTTCGCGACGCGCCCGAAGGTTTGGTTCGCGACGCGCCCGAAGGTTTGGTTCGCGACGCGCGAGGAGATCACGGACTGGATGCTCGAGAACTATCCTGATCACGATCTGTCCAAATTTTACCCGGAAGCGGTCGTCTCAGATCGCCACTACGGTCTCGGATTGGGCTTGGGCGGCGCGGAGGCGCAGGAAAAGCTCTCCCGCTGGCGCGCGAAGAAGTAGCACCAAGTCACATTCGAGTTAGTATCCCCCGGCAAGGCCGGGGGCCTTAGGATTTGAGCCGCTCGAGATGGCTTGGGGGTAGCTCACGCAGCCCCTGGCTTTTTAGACCATTCAGGACTGGAATTTTCCACTTATGATCCCCGTTGGGGACGAGGAGATCCATGAAGGCATAGAAGTTCAAGCAGGCGCAGATCACCTTCGTTCTGAAGCGGGCCGAGGGCGGCACGCCCGCGCTGGAGGTCTGCCGTAAAGCGGGCATCAGCGACGACGCCTGCTACAACTGGCGGAAGAAGATACAGCGGGTCGAAGGAGGTTTGAATGGAGTATCGTCAGATCGGAAATTCCGGACTCACGGCTTCGATAGTGGGCATGGGAGGCAACAATTTCGGCGGCCGCCTGGATCTCGTTGCAACGAAATCTATAATTCACAAGGCGCTGGACCTGGGCGTCACATTTTTCGATACCGCCGACGCCTACGGGAAGCGCGGCGGCGGCGAAGTGGGAATGTCAGAGACATTCCTGGGCGCGGCGCTCGGGGTTCGCCGCAAGGATGTCGTGATCGCCACGAAGTTTGGCCATGCGATGGATCGCGAGCGACGGCTTTCGGGCGCTTCCCGGCGTTACATAATGAGCGCGGTCGAAGCAAGCCTGCGGCGGCTCAATACCGACTGGATCGACCTTTATCAATTGCACAGCCCCGATCCATCGACGCCAGTGGAAGAAACACTGCGGGCGCTTGATGACCTCATACATTCGGGCAAGGTCCGTTACATTGGTTGCGCCAATCTAAAAGCTTGGGAATTCGTTGACTCGCAATGGACGGCGCAGGCGTACAATCTCATCCGATATGTCTCCTGTCAGAACGAATACTCCCTGGTCAATCGCGGAATCGAGGCCGAGCTAGCGCCCGCCGCAAGGGCGCACGGCGCTTCCATTCTTCCCTATTATCCGTTGGCGAGCGGGCTTCTCACAGGCAAATACAGGCCAAATGTTGACCCGCCGGAGGGCAGCAGGTTTGCCAAACCCGAGAGGTTCGAGAAACGCTTCATGACGCAGCGCGCCAGCCACACGGCGGAGCGCTTGCGGACCTACGCGGAGGATCGTGGCCGGTCGCTTCTCGAGCTCGCGATGAGTTGGTTAGCCTGCCAGCCTCACGTGGGTTCTATTATAGCGGGGGCCACATCTCAAGAACATGTATCAGCGAACGTCGCTGCCGCCAATTGGCGGCTTACGAGAGAGCAGCTTGAAGAGATAGATAAAATCACTGAGTCAGAATAGAGGTGGTTCGGAGAATCTGAACAGGTGGGATAAGTGGATTTTCCGCGCAACAGCAGCATGATGCTGCGCGCGAGGAGAAGACCATGGGAAGACGACCGCGCCGGAACCATAGCCCGGCATTCAAGGCGAAAGCAGCGGTGGCCGCGATCAAGGGCGAGAAGACGCTGATCGAGTTGGCGCAGGAGTTCGACGTGCATCCGAACCAGATCAAGCAGTGGCGCGACCAGCTTCTCGAAGGAGCAACCGGTGTGTTCGGAGAGGCCGCCAAGGCTGAGCCTGAGCCGAACATCGATGTGAAGACCTTGCACGCCAAGATCGGAGAGTTGACGCTGGAGAACGATTTTTTGTCCGGCGCGCTCGGCAAGGCGGGTCTGTTGCCGAGCGCAAAAAAATGATCGATCCCAAATCGCAGCTCAGCATCAGCCGACAGGCCGGTGTGCTGGGGATCAGCCGCGGCAGCGTCTATTACCAACCGCGGCCCACCTCGGACCCCGATCTGAAACTGATGCACAGGATCGACAAGCTGCACATGGAGTTGCCCTTCGCGGGAAGCCGAATGCTGCAAGGTTTGCTGATGCAGGAGGGCTTCACGGTCGGCCGGCTGCACGTTGCAACGCTGATGAAGCGCATGGGGATCGCGGCCTTGTATCGCAAGCCGAACACCTCAAAGCCGGCGCCCGGGCACAAAATCTACCCCTATCTTCTGCGCGGTCTTCCCATCACTCGGCCCAACCAGGTCTGGGCGATGGACATCACCTACATTCCGATGGCGCGCGGCTTCATCTATCTCGCCGCCGTCGTGGACTGGTTCACCCGCCGGGTCCTTGCCTGGCGGGTGTCGATCACGCTGGAGGCCGACTTCTGCATCGAGGCTGTCGAGGAGGCGTTGACCCGGCATGGCGCTCCCGAAATCTTCAACACGGATCAGGGCAGTCAGTTCACTTCGCTGGAGTTCATCAAGGTGCTGGTCGACCGGAAGATCAAGATCAGCATGGACGGAAAAGGGGCCTGGCGCGACAACGTTTTCGTCGAGCGTCTTTGGCGAACCATCAAATACGAAGAGGTCTATCTGCGCGCGTATGCCAACGTTCCCGAGGCTCGAGCTTCGCTCGGTCGCTATATCGGCTTCTACAATAGTAGGCGCCCGCATTCATCGCTTGACGGAAAGACTCCGGATCAGGCCTACTTCAATCCGCTGACGCCCTTAGCGGCGGCGGCATAGTCCAGCGGAAAACCACTTAAGAAACGCCCGCAGGCTGTTCAAACAAACCGAGCCACCTCAGAATAGCATGACGCGATGCAGCCCTTGCCCTTACCCGCTTTACAAAAAGCTGCCAAGTGCGCTGCAGGTGGCGCGCGCTAAGAATATTGCGGTGGGGTCGCGACCCGCACTGAAAGAACCGCATTGGCCGCTTCAGTTCTGAGCAATTCCTTCTTGATGCCGAGAGCATAAATAAGACTTCGAAAAATCACTATTAAATTTGCTATCAAAATCGGCGCGCCGTATAAAGTATGAATTGCATTGATAGCTTCGGGAAGGTACGCCGTGAAACTCACCCTTGGATTTACTTCGCCCTTCGTCCGAAAAGTTCGCATCACGGCGGCTGTCAAAGGTCTGTCTTCAAGCATCGAGCTTGTGACAAAGGAGTCTGACGAAGAGACTTATTTGCAAATACGTCGTATGAATCCTCTGAATAAAATTCCGACACTGATGCTGGACAATGGCCAGGTGCTGTTCGATAGCCACGTCATCTGCGAATATCTCGACAGCCTTGCACAACATCCCCGATTATTTCCGCAAAACGAGCTTGAACGATTTAGCGTTCTTCGTCTGGCGTCTTTAGCCGACGGCTTGATCGAGGCAACTCTTGGCATAGTGATGGAGAGGCGCCTTAGGGACGAAGCGTTCCAACTCGAATCATGGATCGAGCGCCAGCAGTTGAAGATTGAGGCGGCGCTCTCTTTTCTCGAGGCCGATCCGCCGCGTTTGGCTTCGCCAAACTATGGCGACATCACATTAGCCTGCGCTCTGGGGTATCTGGACCTTCGACAAGATGGTCGCTGGCGAACGCATTGCCCGCGCCTCGTCCATTGGCATCAAAAATTCAGCGATGAAGTGCCCGCCTATGCGGAAACGGATCCGGCCAACGTCAACTAGGATGCGATCCATCGGGATTTGAGAACAGACGCATGTTCAAAGTACGGCTTCGTTAATTTCCAAAAGCACTCTGAATTCAACGCCATTGATGTGCGCGGTGCGGTTGCGTCTCTCCAGTCTCGTTTCTCACGACATGTTGAGAACGACTGTACGTATGCCCTGTTCGGCCATTTTCGCGTATGCGTCCACTCCCTCACGCGCTTCATAATAAGATCGAGATGTAAGGCTGACGTATCCGATCTCATTAAGTCAATGCAAGAGGGTTCCGCCAGAAAGATCGAGGCCACTGTCGGGACCCTTATTAGTTTATCTGCGAATCATCTCATTATTTTCCCGAGGACAGGAGTTTTTGAATTCGCTCGATAACAGGTTTTGGCGTTGCATATACTTCCTTTATGAGGCCTTCCAGTTCTTCAAAATAAACCGGATCTATGTCTACGTTGAACTTCTCGGCTTCCATCAGGAAGGCTTGATCTTTAGCGGTTCGCTCAAACGCAAGGCGTAGCGCAGCAAGCCGCTCTTTTGGCACGTCTGGTGGAGTCATGAACGGGCGGCCAGTAACCTGGCGTGAGTACATCAGGTTAAACAATTGCCGATCTGCGTCGGATATACCGAGTGGGAAGAGTGGTACGTCGATGAGATCTGGATGCTTCCTCATCCCGAAAGCAGCAATTACATTGATCCGCTTATTGGCTATGTCGTCGGCATAGTCTGCTTTGACGGACGCCCATGCATGACCGGCGATCGCGTGGACTTCGCCACGCTCCATCGCAAGGCGACTTTCATGGGTGCTACGATATCCGTTTACCACTTTGAACTTTGTTCCCAGAAGCTGATTAGTCAGCAATGGGTAGTCGAACGGCGCACCACCCGGAGCCGTTGCTGCGGATATTATTTCATTATTGTAAGCGTCATCAATCCCTTTAATGGGCGCAGTATGCCAAGCAATCAGAACGTGCGCTTCGCGTGCAGGAGAGCCGATGACGCCAAACTTGCGTGGATCAAACTTCACGACGGACGGCGTCAAAAGCGGAGTAAGCACCATTCCCGTATTGAAAATACCAAATACCGATCCATCGCGTGGACTTACGTTTGCAAAATAGTTCGCCAGCGCAAGGCTGCCACCGCCAGGCACGTTCTGCGGCGAAACAATCGGCTGTCCTGCAATATATTTTCCGATATATCGCGAGTAAAGCCGACCAATAATGTCGTATCCGCCTCCGACGCCTGATCCAATTTGTAAATGGATCGTTTTTCCTTTGTAGAAATCTTCAGCAGATTGTCCCATGGCTGACGGAGCTTGCAGAATAACCGCACCGAGGATCATGGTCGCACGCATCGCTTTGGAGTCTATCATCAAGATTGTTCCCATACTTTGCTGAGACCGGATGCTTGTCGGGCCGGGATACATTCGCGCGATGAGGTGTCCTAGGGCGTTTGCGCTGGTCCTAATATTGAGTGGATTCTTTTGAGCACCGACTGCGGCGTGCTGAACAAGTCTTCGGTTAATTTGGTGAGTTCGTCCGCAGACACCGGGTTTATATCAACGCTTAGTCGATTGGCTTCCTCAAGGAAGGCATTGTCCCTCAACGTCTCCTCGAACGCTTTGCGGAGTGCGGCAACCCGATCTTGGGGAACGTCTGGCGGCGTCGCGAATGGGCGACCGTATGCCTGTCGCGCATACATCAACCGAAAGATCTGTCGATCTTCTTCCGAGTTGCCGCT
>CANMLK010000231.1 GCA_947498445.1 Beijerinckiaceae bacterium | reverse complement strand
GGGAGATACAGGTCGATGCGGACATGCCAGGCGCCAAACGCGGCCCCCGCCAGGCCATCCGGGAGCCGACAGGCGCTTGCAACGCCCCCGAACCAGCAAAAACGCGCAGCGGGTCCAAGTCTTTGAATCCAGTCCGACAGGCTGCTAGGGCTGCGCGCATCCGCGCCCACGCCTGAGCCAAGCTTTCGCCCGGACGAACCCTTGTCAGCCTTTATCCGCCTGAATGCGCGTATGGCTGCGGGTTCGCGCTCCGGACGCCCGCCTCGGCGAGCTCACAATCAATTTGGTAGTCATTTCTATGGAAAGTCTCGGTCCAGATCTCCTCAAGCTGGTCCAGATCATCTGGATCAACATCATTCTCTCCGGCGACAACGCTGTCGTCATTGCGCTCGCGTGCCGCGGCCTGCCGGAGAACAAGCAGCGTTCGGGCATGATCATCGGCGCGCTGGTCGCTATCGCCATGCGCATTGTGTTCACGCTGGCCGTCGCAACGCTTCTGTCAACGCCGTTCCTCAAGATCATCGGCGGCTGCCTGCTCTTGTGGATCGCGGTCAAACTGGTGCGCGGCGAAGAAGAAGGCGGCGAGGGCATCGAACCCTCAGACCGCCTGTTCTATGCGGTCAAGACCATCGCCATCGCAGACATGGTGATGAGCCTCGACAACGTCCTCGCCATCGCAGCGGTGGCGAAGGATTCGACCGCATTGCTGATGATCGGGCTTGCGATCTCCATTCCAATGATCATCGCGGGCGCGGCGTTGATCATGCGTCTTCTGGCGCGTTTCCCCATCCTCGTGTGGGCAGGCGCGGGCCTTCTGGGCTGGGTGGCCGGCGAAATGCTGATCACCGATCCGTGGCTGGTCAAGACGCTGGGCGAAAAGATGGTCCACACGCTGGAACTGCCGACGGCCGCCATTGGCGCGGCGCTTGTGGTGGCCACTGGCTTCATCTTGAACAAGATGGCCGCGGCGCAACACGAGACGGCCCAAAAGGAAGCATGAGAACGGGGGAATCCTTCCCCGTTCCACCTCACTTCAATCTCGAGGTATCAGCATGCCTGTAATCTTCATTCCTGTCTGGGCCTGGATCAATGCAGTTGTCTTGATCGCGGCAGGAGCTTTCGTCTGGGGGAAACTCTCGGGCGAAGCAGCGACAAAGCGCGACAAAAGCCACCAAACGGCGGCAAAATCCACGCCGCCCACCCATATCTAAAGCCTGAAACGAGGGGCGCAACGGAACACCGTTGCGCCCCTTTCACTTCTGCACACACTGGTCTTGCCAGTGCGGCCAAGCCAACGCATGGTGCGGGCGTGAAGCAAATCGGCGCCTTAAAGGGCGCGCTACAGGAGCAGTGAGATGGATGAGTTGATTGCGCGCGTGACTGGAGCGCTGGGCATTGACGCTGGCGTTGCGCAGCAAGCTATCGGACTCGTCCTGTCGTTCCTGCAAAAGCAGGCCCCGGAAGCGGAATTCGGCAAAATCATCGAGGCGTTGCCTGGCGCGCAGGACGCGATGGATGTCGCCCCCAGCGAGGCTGGCGGCGGATTGATGGGCGCTTTGGGCGGCCTTATGGGCGGCGGCGGCGCAGGCGGCCTCATGGGCCTAGCCGGCCAATTGCAGGGCCTTGGCCTTGGCATGACCGACATTCAGGGCCTGGGCGAACAATTCTTCACCTACGCCAAGGAGCAGGCCGGCGAAGAGACTGTGCAGCAGGTCGCCTCCAAAATTCCGGGGCTCGACCGTTTCATCTGAACAGCGAGACTCGACTAACGGCGTGTGGCGGGCCGCGCAGCGGCGTGTACAAAGCGGGCAGATAGCGTCCGCTGAGGGGCGCTAGCCGTAGGTCACGCCCATGTCCGAGCCCAAATCCTCGCCCAAGTCCTCGCCCAAGTCCGACAACTTGTCCGGCAACTTGTCCGAAGCGCCAGATTTCGCGGCCATCGCCAGCTCCTTCGCCGCAATCAGCGACGCGCAATGGCGCGGACTTGTGGACAAGGCCTTGAAGGGCGCGCCGTTTGAGCGGCTTGTCTCGCGCACTTCTGACGGAATCGAAATCCAGCCGCTTTATCCGCGCGACGCATCGGGCCGCGCCGCTGTTGCGCGGGCGCAAGGCGGGCCGTGGCGCGCGCTGACGCGCATCGAGCATACCGACCCGGCAGCCGCCGCCGCGCAAGCCAGCGCAGACCTTGAGGGCGGGGCGGCGGGGCTGTCGCTGGTCTTTGCAGGCGCGCACAACGCGCACGGATTCGGGCTACCCGCAGGTTCTGCGAGCGACGTGCTGGCGCTTCACCTCAAGACCGTGGCGCTGAGCCTGAACGCGCCCGCACAATCAACCGCTCCTGAGGACGTGGCGCAGATTATCGAATCGCAAGGGCTCGATCCCGCCAGCGCCGACGTCTTCTTCGGACTGGCCGCAACGGACGATCCCTCAAAGGTGAAGGCGCTCATGGCGCGCGGATTTCGCGGGCCCTTCATCGCAGCAGACGGGCGCCTCATTCACGCAGCTGGCGGCACGGACGCGCAAGAGCTCGCATTCGCACTAGCCCAAGCCGTCGCCGCGCTGCGGGCGCTTGAAGCCGCCGGCCTGTCGCTTGACGAGGCGCGGCGCGCGATTGGTTTTCGCCTGGCGGTCGACGCCGATCAGTTCGCCTCCATCAGCAAGTTGCGCGCGTTGCGTCGCCTGTGGGCGCGGGTAGAAGAAAGCTGCGGCCTGCAGCCGCTTCCCGCGCACGTGGAGGCGGAAACCGCGTGGCGCATAATGACGCGGCGCGAACCCTATGTGAACGCGCTGCGCACAACCACAGCGGCGTTCGCGGCAGGCGTTGCGGGCGCTGACGCAATTGTCGCCCTGCCCTTCACGCAAGCGCTCGGCCTGCCCGATGCGCAGGCGCGCCGCCTTGCGCGCAATGCGCAGCTCATCCTCATCGAGGAGGCGAACCTGTGGCGCGTGGCAGACCCTGCAGCTGGCTCTGGCGGCTTTGAAGCCCTGACCTATGCGCTGGCGCAAAAGGCGTGGGCGCTGTTTCAGGAGATCGAAGGCGAAGGCGGCCTCGCCGCATCGTTGGCGTCCGACGCGTTCGCCGCCCGGGTGAAGCAGGCCCGGCTAACGCTTGAGCGCGACGTCGCCCGGCGCAAACTCCCCATTACCGGCACAAGCGAATTTCCAAACCTCAGCGAAGCGCCGGTCAGCGTGTTGGCGACGCTGCCTACAACACTGGACTCTCACGAGCCATTCGCCCCGATGCGCATGGCGGAGGCTTTCGAGGCCCTTCGCGACGCCTCTGACGCCGATCTGGCGGCAAAGGGCGCGCGCCCGCGCGTTTTGCTGGCCACGCTGGGCGATATTGCATCTGCAACCGCGCGCGTGAGTTTTGCCCGCGCTTTGTTTGAGGCTGGCGGGTTCGAGACTCTCGAATCTGCTGGGCTCACAGACGCCAGCGCAGCCGCAGCCGCATTTCAAAAAAGCAGTGCAACCTTCGCTTGTTTGTGCGGGCCGGATGCAGCCTACGACACCATGGCCGCAGACGTCGCTAGCGCGCTGAAAGGCGCTGCAGCACGCGGCGTCTGGATCGCGGGCCGCCCTAACGAGAGCGAGGCTGCATGGCGGGCGGCAGGTGTGGGCGGTTTCGTATTCGCAGGCTGCGACGCAGTGGCTGCCCTCAAGGCGGCGCGGGCTAGTCTTTAGGCCGCCCCGTAAGCTGGGCCGGATACGCCCTTCCCAATGCTTCTGGCGACGCTTCCTTCAAATGGGCGCATTGCGAGGGCATGATCGTTTTTCCGCGCAAGTGCTGAGTCGATATCTCGCCCCGCGCACCGCAGCTCAGGGAAAATGATCATGAAGCTTCGCACCACTGTGCTTTTTGCTGCGTTTATGGCTGCCGCTCCCCTCGTTGCAGCGTCATTCTCGGCCGCCGCCGCATCGCCCAAGCACGACGGCGCTTGGAAAGTCCAGCTCGTCACCGAACAGGGCTGGTGCGGCACGCATCAGTGGCAGATTGGCATTCGCGGCGGGCGCGTCACAGAGGTTGGCTCGCCCGACGCGACGGCAAATGGCCAGGTTGATCCCAATGGTCGCGTCACGCTCCAGATCGCAAAGGGCGACGACGTGCTGCGCACCACGGGCGTCCTCAGCGAGACGGGCGGCGGCGGCGCGTGGGTTCTGCCCAACCGCTCCTGCACCGGGCGCTGGGTTGCTTCACGGGCCTAATTCTGTGCCATCGCAACACGCTCGCCGAAGGGCTTATAGCTGCGGCGGGTTCGCATCACTATAATCGGCGTAAGTCCGTCAGGACGAGCCTCAGGACGAGCCGATGAGTCAAATTCCAAACTTCGCCGATGTCGCCTTCACATCAGGCGCTGCGCCCAGCGGGCCCCTCTTGCCCGGCATCTGGGCGACACCCGAAGGCATCGACGTGCGCGCGGCTTATGGCCCGCGCGATCTTGATGGACTTGGCTTCGTTGACACCAGGCCCGGCGCCGCGCCGTTTCTGCGCGGGCCCTACCCCACGATGTACGTCAACCAGCCGTGGACGATCCGCCAATATGCGGGCTTCTCGACGGCGGAAGATTCCAACGCCTTCTATCGGCGCAATCTCGCCGCCGGGCAGAAGGGCCTGTCCATCGCCTTCGATCTGGCGACCCATCGCGGCTATGATTCTGATCATCCGCGCGTGTCCGGCGATGTCGGCATGGCGGGAGTCGCCATCGACTCCATTTACGACATGCGCACGCTGTTTGACGGCATCCCGCTTGATAAAATGTCGGTCTCGATGACCATGAACGGCGCTGTGCTGCCTGTGCTCGCGCTCTACATTGTCGCTGCAGAAGAACAGGGCGTGGCGCAGGAGAAACTTTCAGGCACGATTCAAAATGACGTGCTGAAAGAATTCATGGTGCGCAACACCTACATCTATCCGCCCAAGGATTCGATGCGCATCATCTCGGATATTTTTGCGTACACATCCACGCATATGCCGAAGTTCAATTCGATCTCGATTTCCGGCTATCACATGCAGGAAGCGGGCGCGACGCAGGATCTTGAACTCGCCTACACGCTCGCCGACGGCGTTGAATACGTGCGCGCTGGCGTCGCCGCAGGGCTCGACATTGACGCCTTCGCGCCGCGCCTGTCGTTCTTCTGGGCCATCGGTATGAACTTCTTTATGGAGGTAGCAAAGCTGCGCGCCGCGCGGCTGTTGTGGGCGAGCCTCATCAAGCCGTTCAACCCCAAGAACGAGAAATCGCTGGCGCTGCGCACCCATTGCCAGACATCGGGCTGGTCGCTCACGGCGCAGGATGTTTTCAACAACGTCACGCGCACGCAAATCGAGGCAATGGCTGCGACGCAAGGGCACACGCAATCGCTGCACACAAATGCGCTCGATGAGGCCCTCGCATTGCCGTCGGACTTTTCCGCCCGCATTGCGCGGAACACGCAAATCTTCCTGCAGCAGGAAAGCGGTACGACGCGGATGATCGATCCGTGGGGCGGCTCGTATTATGTCGAGCGGTTGACAGCGGAACTTGCCTTGCGCGCCAGGGCGCATATGGACGAAGTGGAAAAACTTGGCGGCATGGCGAAGGCCATTGAAGCTGGCATTCCAAAATTGCGGATCGAGGAAGCGGCCGCCAAGACGCAGGCGCGCATTGACACCGGCCAGCAAGCTGTCATCGGCGTGAACAAGCATCGCCTCGCCGACGAAGCGCAAATTGATGTGCTGAAGGTCGACAATTCATCTGTGCGCGCGCAGCAGATCGAAAAGCTGAAACGCCTTC
>CANMLK010000230.1 GCA_947498445.1 Beijerinckiaceae bacterium | reverse complement strand
GGTCCGGTCCGCCCGAGGCACGGCCGCTTCCAGAGCGGGGCGGAACATCTCGAAATCAACGAGCCCCTTCACGCGCTCCAGATCGTCGCCCTTGGCGGAAAGAGCGGCGAGCCGCTCATCAACATCAAAGAAACCCGGAGCCCGCTGCGTCATATCCGCACCCCCTCGTCACAGGGCCCAGTGAATCAATAGCCAGCCGATTTGGCGAGAGGTTTTTGGAGGTGTCCAGCTTGCTGCGACCGTTCTTTCGCGCCTGTTAGAATTGCCCAGGACTTGAAGCTGCGTGCGGCTCGGCTCTCGATGTTAGACCCAGAATTTGATGGGCTTTCCATACGTCGATCTAGCGCGTAGCTGATCTGGCCATGCGCTGCCTGTCGGGGAAAGAAAGGTTGGCCGAAGGCGTCCTTGCGGCCCACACAAGAGGGGAAAACGTCTCAAAAGAAAAGAGGCCGCCCAATGAAGAGCGGCCCCAAGTCAGGGAGGAAACGCCCAAGAGGGCGAGTACAGCGCACAAGGGCGCTGCAAGAGGAGACATAACGTCGTTAGGGTAAAGTATCAAGGGTTTGGTGGTCGGAAAGAACTTTAACGATGCGTCTGCGTCGTTAGAGCGCGATGTATGCGAGAGGATCGATCCGTGGGTTTGTCGTCAGATGCGTGATACAAGCGACTTATGACGTATTGCGGAGCAAGAATGTGGAACGGGGCTCTGAATTCTGGCGCTTCTCGTTGTCCCTCTATCGTATGGATGGCGTGCCTCCATCGTGCATCGTCTTGCAAGATCGGCATGGGCTCGATGTAAACATCATGCTGTTTGCACTCTGGCTTGCGTCAAAGGGGCGGGCGATTTCGGCCCCTGACATGCTGCAAGCCGATGGTCTTGTCCGCGGTTGGCGCGTCGAATCGGTTGTCGCATTGCGAGGTGTTCGTCGCTATCTGCGGGATCCTCCGCTGCCCTTTGCAGGCGAGGCCGCTACTGCTTTGCGCGACAAGATCAAGGTGGCGGAGCTTGAAAGCGAGCGATTGCAGCAGGAAGCTTTGTTTGCAATGCGACCACCTGAGGCTTGGGGCCGAACAGAGGAGCCTTTGAGAGCCGCAGAGTTGAATCTCGACGCGTGCGCGCAAAGTATCGGTGCGGTTTTTGATGACGGCGCCCGGCGAGCCTTGCTAGATGCGTTTCATGCGCTCGTCGCAGCGCGGACGCCTTGACTGTTGAATAGCTCAGGTCCACTTCCTCCTCTCACAACTGCAGGAGCGCGCGTGTCCAAGTCTGCCAATCGAATCATTGTAGGCATTAGCGGCGCCTCTGGAATCATCTATGGCATCCGCATGCTTGAGGTGCTGCGGGCTGCAGGGGTGGAAACACATCTCGTCATCAGCAAGGCGGCGGAAATGACGCTTGCCTACGAGTCGGACCTCAAGGTTAAAGACTTGCGTGACATGGCCGATGTCTTTCATCCGCAGACGGACATTGGCGCCTCGATTTCGTCTGGCTCCTTTCCGACCATGGGTATGGTGATCGCACCGTGCTCCATTCGCACGATGAGCGAAATCGCCACCGGCATCACCGGTTCACTGATGAGCCGCGCGGCGGATGTAGTTTTGAAAGAGCGTCGCAGGCTCGTTCTGGCAATTCGCGAAACGCCACTGCATACGGGGCATCTTCGCACGATGCTTCAGTTGAGCGAGATGGGCGCCATCATCGCGCCCGTCATGCCTGCGTTCTACAACAGGCCGCAGACCCTCGATGATATTGTCAATCATTCAGTGGGCCGGATGCTCGACCTGTTTGGCATCGAGGCGGACTTCGTCAAGCGATGGAAAATCGAAGATTCGAAAGACTGAGCGACGACGTCGTCAAGCTCACCAATGGCACCGCGAGCGCGCGTATCTCGACGCTCGGGGCTGAGGTTGTTGGCTGGCGCGTGGATGGCCGCGAACTCTTGTGGGGACGGGATACGTCGCACTGGGACCGGACAGCTCCTGTTCTCTTCCCGTGCATTGGTTGGTGCCGCGACGGGCGCGTAATGATCGCGGGTGAAACGTACGCGATGCCCGTTCATGGCTTTGCGCCGTCGGCGCCGTTTGCGGTCATCTCGCACGATGACGCAAGTGTGGTGCTGGAGCTTGCTGATAGCGAGGCCACGCGCACGCATTATCCGTTCTCATTTCGTTTGCGCGTTAGCTACGCGCTTGAGGCGGAGGCGCTGAGGGTTGATCTGGAAGTTACAAACTCGGGGGCCGGATCGCTGCCCTATGCTTGCGGGTTTCATCCGGGCTTTGCCTGGCCGTTCGCCGGGGGCGCGCAGAAAGATTATCAGGTCGCTTTCGCCGAGCTGGAAGACGAAAATGTGCCGATCATTACGCAGGGTGGGCTCTTTTCACCCAAGCGGCGAGCCGTAGCGATGCAAGGGCGCACGCTGCCTCTCAACGACGATACGTTCAGCCACGAGGCGTTGTGTTTTCTGGACGCGCGAAGCCGTCACGTCACGCTTGAGGGGCAGCAGGGAGCGATCCAGGTAGAGGCGCATGGGTTTCGACACTGGGCGCTCTGGTCGAGGCCGGGGGCGCCGTTTGTGTGCATTGAGGCGTGGACCGGGCATGGCGATCCCGAGGGCTTCAGCGGGGAGTTCCCCGACAAGCCGTCGATGGAGCATCTCTCGCCTGGCGAGACGCGCCGTCACGGAGTTGTCCTGCGTTGGCTAGCGCGGTGAGCCCGTGCGTGAGGCTTGGAATTGCCAGCCATGTCTGCGAAAACAACCAGTATGGATAGACGCAGCCAGCCCCGGCTGACGTGTCGCTCGAAGGATCAAGCGGTGAATGAACAGCGTCCCCACGCGTTATTGATCGACGGGAAGGCTGTCGCCGCCCGCGAAGTTGAAGAGACGGCCGCTGCTGCTCAAGAGCTCATTGCCCGGGGCGTTCGGCCCGGTCTTGCGGTGGTGCTTGTGGGCGAAGACCCTGCCAGCCATGTCTATGTGCGCTCCAAAGGCAAGGCGGCCGAGAGCTGCGGCTTCCATTCTGTGCAGCACACGTTGCCTGCGAGTACGAGCGAGGCGTCGCTTGTCGCCCTCGTGGAAAAACTTAACGACGATCCCGCCATTCACGGCATTCTTGTTCAATTGCCTTTGCCGGGCCAGATAGACGCGGCGCGTGTACTCGAAACAATCGCGCCCGGAAAGGACGTCGACGGCTTCCATCCTGTCAACGCGGGCCTGTTGGCGATTGGCGATGTATCGCGCGCGCTCGTTCCCTGCACGCCAGCGGGATCAATGATTTTACTACGCGAAGCGGCGCGCGATTTGAACATAAAGCTTGCTGGTCTTGAAGCTGTTGTCGTCGGCCGGTCCAATATTGTTGGCAAGCCGATGGCTCAGTTGTTGCTGGCGGAAAATTGCACAGTCACGATAGCGCATTCGCGCACGAATGATCTTGCTGCGACTGTTGGGCGCGCCGATGTGGTTGTCGCTGCTGTCGGGCGCCCTGAAATGATACGCGGCGACTGGATCAAGCCGGGCGCCATAGTCATCGACGTTGGGATCAACCGAGTGCCGGGCGAGGGGCTCGACAAGAACGGCAAGGCCCGCACGCGTCTGGTTGGCGACGTCGAATTTGAGTCTGCTGCGATGCGCGCGGGCGCGATCACGCCGGTGCCGGGCGGCGTTGGCCCCATGACCATCGCCATGCTGATGAAAAATACATTGAAGGCTGCGGTAAGGTCCGCCAGTCTCCAAAAACGTTGACGGGCGCGCGCGCCCATGAGTTTCACGCTGGCGCGGGGCGCCGTATCGTATGGGTGGCATGATGCAGACGCTGGCGCGCATCCCATTCTTCAAAGATGCTGGAGATATCGAGTTCGAGCGTTTTGACCGCCGCTGCAATTGGCGGCGCTACGAAGAAAATGAAGTCATTGTCGACTTCGAGGACACGTCCTCCGATGTTTATTTTATCCTGAGCGGCGAAGCGCGTGTGCTTATCCGCACCCCGGGCGGCAAGGAAATCATCCTTGCAGAGATGAAGGCAAACCAGTTTTTTGGCGAACTTTCGGCCATTGACGGTGTTCCAAGATCAGCAAACGTCACGGCGCTCACGCGCAGCGAATTGTGCATCATGCCCGCCACGGTCTTTAAAGAACTCGTCTTTGCGTCAAAGGGTGTTTGCGAAAAAGTCTTGCGCCTGTTGACGAGCCGCATACGCGAGAGCAACGCGCGGCTCACAGAGCATTCTATCTTCGACATCAAGCACCGCCTTTATTCGGAATTGCTGCGGCTTGCTCATCCGCGCGCGGGCCATGAGGGGCAGGTGATTGTCAGCCCGCCGCCCTTTCATCATGTGCTTGCCGCTCGCATCGGGTGCCGGCGCGAACAGATCACACGCGAGCTTTCCGCGCTGTCGCAGGAAGGGTTGATCGAAAAAAATCGTGGCGGGCTCGTGCTCGTCAAACCGAAAGTGCTTCAGTCGCGCCTTGAAGAAGCGCTTCGGGCTGAAAGTTGAGAGTGGATCGTCTGTGAGATGACGGCTCCTCTCATCACGGTCGAGCATGTTGGAAAACGCTTTGGCGCCATTCAGGCGGTCGATGACGTTTCCTTTCGCATCGACTCGGGCGAGTTCTTTGCGCTGCTTGGTCCGTCTGGCTGCGGCAAGACGACAATCATGCGGATGATCGCAGGCTTTGAGACGCCTGATACGGGTCGCATTCTGATAAATGGCGAGGATGTTGTCGCGCAGCCGCCGCATAAGCGACCCGTGAACATGATGTTCCAGTCCTATGCGCTTTTTCCTCACATGAACGTGGCGAAAAATGTCGCTTTCTCGCTGCGGCGACAGGGCATGGCTTCGGGCGCCGTCGAAGAGCGCGTGCGCGAAATGCTGCGTCTTGTTCAGCTTGACGGGCTGGGTGAGCGTCGGCCGCATCAACTTTCAGGCGGACAGAAGGCGCGCGTCGCTCTTGCCCGGGCGCTTGCCGCGCGTCCGCGATTGTTGTTGCTGGATGAACCGCTCTCGGCTCTCGATCGCAAGTTGCGTGAGGAGACGCAATTCGAGTTGATGCAGGTGCAGCGCGATCTTGGCGTGGCTTTTCTCGTCGTCACGCACGATCAGAATGAAGCCATGGCGATGGCGCAACGCATTGCGGTGATGCGAGATGGACGCATCGAGCAGACAGGCGCCGCGCGCGATATTTACGAACATCCCGACACCGCGTGGATTGCGGGTTTCATTGGCGACGCCAATCTCATCGATGCAATTGCGTCCGGTGACGAGGCTTCTTTTGACGACGCGGCGCCGCATATTGTGTTCGACGCATCGGGCGTCACGATGCGCGTCAACGCCCGAAACATAGCGGGCGAGCGGCCAGCAAAAGGTGCGCGTGTGAAAATCGCGGTACGCGCCGAACGCATTGCGTTGTCTCGCGCGCAGCCAGAAGCAGACAATGTGCTGGCGGGTGAAATCGTCGAGTCGGCCTATCTTGGTGATACGACTATGTTGCGGGTGGCTTGCTCTAACGCGATGACGCTGCGCATTGCTCGGTTCAGCGCGTCGGGCGAGACTTTCGAGCGCGGCGCTTTAGTGTTTGCTTCGTGGCCAGCGGATGCAGCCAGGGTGCTGACCCGATGACGGCGCTTGGCAGCAATTGGCGCCGCCGTTTTGTGCTTGCGATACCCTATGCGTGGCTGCTCTTGTTTTTTGCGCTGCCGTTTGCAGTCATTGTGCGGTTGTCCGTGTCGCAATCTATCGTCGCGCAACCGCCTTATGCGCCGCAGTTCGATCTTGCGACGGGTTTGTCAGGATTGATGGAGGCGGCGCGACAATTTTCATTCGAGAATT
>CANMLK010000229.1 GCA_947498445.1 Beijerinckiaceae bacterium | reverse complement strand
TCAAGTAGGTCTATTGGATAAAATATGTCATTTTCCGTCGCCATCATCGGCAGGCCCAACGTCGGCAAATCGACGCTGTTCAACCGGCTGGTGGGCAAGAAACTTGCGCTTGTAGACGACCGTCCCGGCGTGACGCGCGATCGTCGTGAAGGCGAAGCGCATCTTGCCGACCTCACGTTCACGATCATCGACACCGCAGGCCTCGAACAAGGCGACGTCGCCTCGTTGTCAGGGCGCATGCGCGCGCAGACCGAGGCCGCCATCGAGATTGCGGATGCTGTATTTTTCGTCATCGACGCGCGCACGGGCGTGACGCCGACCGACAGGCATTTCGCCGAACTCGTGCGCCGCGCCAACAAGCCCATTATCCTCATCGCCAACAAGGCGGAAGGCAAGCAGGGCGAGGCTGGCGCGCTTGACGCTTACGAGCTGGGACTGGGAGAGCCTGTGCCCCTGTCCGCCGAACACGGCGACGGGTTTAGCTCGCTCTACGAAGCTCTGCTTGACGCGTTGCCCGACGAAACCGCCGCTCCCGCCGAGCCGGAAGAGGGTGAAGGACCACGGCTAGTCCTCGACCACGAGGAGGACGGCAGCGAACTCGACCTGACCAAGCCGCTGCGCATTGCGGTTGTCGGCCGTCCAAACGCGGGCAAGTCGACGCTCATCAACCGCATCCTTGGCGAGGAACGTCTTTTGACCGGCCCCGAGGCTGGCATCACGCGCGATTCGATCGGGGTTGATTTTGCATGGGCTGGTCCGCAGGGACCGCGCCAGATCAAGCTTTGGGACACGGCTGGCATGCGCAGGCGCGCCAACGTGCAGGACAAGCTTGAAAAGCTGGCCGTGGCGGACGCCATCCGCGCCGTGCGCTTTGCCGAGATTGTCGTCGTCCTGCTGGACGCCACGATTCCTTTCGAGAAGCAGGATCTGTCTATCGCCGATCTGGTGGAGCGCGAGGGCAGGGGGCTCGTGTTCGCTCTCAACAAGTGGGATCTCGTGGAAGACCCGAACAAAACACTGAAGGAGCTGCGCGAGGAAGCCGATCTGCTGATGCCGCAGCTGCGCGGCTCGCCTGTCGTTCCCGTGTCCGGGTTGACCGGCGGCGGGCTCGACAAGCTGATGGCTGCCGTCATGCGCGTGCATGAGACCTGGAACAAGCGCATCTCGACCGGCAAGCTCAATCGCTGGCTGACTGCAACGATTGACCGCACGCCGCCACCCGCGGTTTCCGGGCGGCGCATCAAGATCCGCTACATGACGCAGCCCAAGGCGCGGCCGCCGTACTTTGTGCTGTTCGGCAACCAGCTCTTGAATCTGCCTACCAGCTATGAGCGCTTTCTCGTCAACGGACTGCGCGAGACGTTCGATTTGCCGGGCGTGCCGATCCGCATTTCCAAGCGCACGAGCGAAAACCCCTACGCCCACAAGGCCAGCAGGCAACGCTAGGCGCGTTGCTTGATGGTTTGCTCGCTGCGTTGCTTGCGCGTCCGCAAACGCTCGCTTGCAGCGGCTTCGATTGCAGCTGATCGCTCGCGCGACAATATGCAATCGCGAAGGCGGCCTGCGATTTTCGCGGCCGCGTAGCGAACGGAGCAATCATCATGCTGAAGGTAAGAAAGGCCGCAGATCGTGGCCGCGCAGATTTCGGCTGGCTTGATAGCCGGCACACGTTCTCCTTTGGCGAATATCACGACCCGGGCTTCATGGGCTTTGGCCCGTTGCGCGTCATCAACGATGATCGCGTTGCGCCGGGCGGCGGCTTTGGGACGCATGGTCATCGCGAGATGGAGATCGTCTCCTATGTGCTCGACGGATCGCTGGCGCACAAGGATTCGCTTGGCACTGGCTCCATGATCGCGCCCGGCGACGTGCAGCGCATGAGCGCGGGCACGGGCATCCGCCACAGCGAGTTCAATGGCTCGGACAAGGAGCCGGTGCATTTTCTGCAAATCTGGCTGCTGCCCAACGCCAATGCGATTGCGCCGTCCTACGAGCAGAAGAACTTCCCCGACCGCGTGGGCAAGTTGCGGCTCGTGGGTTCAAGCGACGGACGCGATGGATCGGTGACGATCCACTCCGACGCCGATCTCTATGCGACCGTCCTGGCCAGCGGCGAGGCCGTCGAACATGCGTTCGGCGATCAGCGCATCGGCTGGGTGCAGGTTGCGCGCGGGGCCGTCGAGGTGAACGGCGTGATGCTGGAAGAGGGCGATGGGCTGGCGATTGCCGATGAAGCCACGATCAAGCTGGCTGCGCGCGGCGACACCGAGGCGCTGGTCTTCGACATGGCGCGGTGACGCGTTGGTCCATCCGGCGCATTGACTGAGCTGGACGCGCCAGGGGGCATTCCCTGGCGCGTCGTCTTATGCGCAGAGCTGTTCGTGAACAGGCGCTGCGCTCAGAAGGTCTTTTGATGGCCTTCCATAGAGGTAGCCCTGAAAGTTGACGCATCCCATGGCCCGCAGGCGTTCTGCCTGTGCGCAAGTCTCCACGCCTTCGGCTACGACGACCATGTTCAAGCTCTTGCCGATGTCGAGAATGGCTTGAATGATTGCAGCATTCACGGCGCCATCTTCAATCTGCGCGACGAAAGCCCTGTCGATCTTGACCTCGTTGAAGCTGAATTGAGCGAGATAGCTCAGCGCTGAAAATCCGATGCCGAAGTCGTCAAGCGCCAGACGCACGCCCATTTTGGACAGCGTGTTCATGCACTCCTTCGTGGCGGAATTGTTGAGCATCAGGAGCGTTTCTGTCACTTCGACAATCAGCCGGTTTGGGCTAAGGCCTGTTTCGGCAAGCGCATCTTTTACAGACTGGATGATCGACCCGTCCTGGAACTGCATGGGAGACGCGTTTACCGAGATCGACAAATGATCATCGAAATCGTTGACCTTGCGGCACGCTTCCATCAGCACGAACGCGCCGATTTCAGAGATCAAGCCCAGCTCTTCTGCGAGGGGAATGAAAACCTTCGGCGATACGGGCGCCCGGCCGGGGCGCTCCCAGCGCAGCAGGGCCTCATAGGAGAATGGCCTGCCCGTCCCGACATCAATGATCGGTTGAAACACGACATGAAACTTCCTATCAGCCCACGCTATCTTCAGCTCGGTTTCGAGAATCTGGCGGGCGATAACCTGTTCCGCCACAGCCGGATCAAAGATATGGACGCTTCCACGCTCCTTCGTCTTTCCTTCGCAAAGCGCCATGTCGGCTTTTTTGAAAAGATCTTCGGCCGTTGTTGCGTGTTCCGGCGCAAACGCTACGCCGATCGTGGCGCCCGCCAGCAGATACTTGCCTTCAATGTTGTAAGGCTCGTTCAGCGCCTTCCGTAATTTCTCAGCGCATTCAAGTGCGCTGGCTCTCGTCACCGGGCCCGTTTGAACGAACGCGAATTCGTCACCACCCAGACGAGCGGCCAGTCCCAATCCGTGGGTTACCAACAGCAGACGGTCCGCGACCATTTGGAGCAGCGTATCGCCGCACACATGACCCATGCTGTCATTAACCGTCTTGAACCGATCAAGATCGATGCAGTGCAAGGCAATCGGCCGTTCGTCACAGGAAGGATCAAGCCGGTGTCTCAAATCGTTGTTAAAGACAACTCGGTTGGCGAGGCCTGTGAGCGGATCATGATGGGCGAGATAGGTGGCCCGCCCTTGCGCGATGCGCTGAGCGGTCGCGTCAACAACAGTGCCTTCGATGTAGGCGGGGGTTCCGTCGCGGCCAGCCACGGTCCAGGCCGTTTCGGTGACCCAAATGGCCTCGCCGGACTTTAGTCTCCTGATCTCCCAAGTCAGATCTGTCAGGCGTCCGTCAGCGCGAACCTTTTTGACGAAGTCGGCGCGCTGTGATGCGTCAGCGTGAATGGTTTCAAACCCGCGCCCGTCCAACGCGTGTAAAAATTCCTCTGGATCGTTGAACCCGTGAAGTCGCGCCAGCGCGGGGTTCACGCGTTCGGGCCGGCCATCAAGGTCACTGCGGTAAATGCCAACCACGGCGTTCTCGAAGAGCGCGCGAAACTCGGCCTGGGCCCGGATGATGGCATCCTCATTTTTACGGCGTTTCGTGATGTCCACGTAAGTTTGAACAAACCCGCCCGACCGGAGAGAGGACTCGAGCACCTCGATCAGCTTGCCGTCCGGCATCTCGATCTCGCGGGAGTGGCTGCCCTCCAGCTCACGTCCGGCGGGAATATCCAGCGACTGAAAATCCGGGCGCGCTGCAAGCGCTTCGTGCGGGATTGAAAGGAGAAGGCAGACTTGCTTGTTGAACAGCCTCACCTTGCCGTTGGCGTCAATCATCATGACGCCCTGCTGGATGTTCTCGAACGTCGCGTCGATGAGCGCGCGCCTCCGATAGTTCATCGATCATCAGCGTCATTGAGCGCTCGGTGCGCAGCCGATCACGATCATTGTCTTCGTAGACGGTGTTGACCAGATCAACCAATTTCGAAAGCGGCTCAGTTGCGGTGCTGGAGGCGACGCGCATGAGCTGTTTTTTGAGCAGTGAATGAACCTGCGCCTGTTTCATGTGACGTTCTCCCGCATGAGGAAGACCGTCATGGTTTGATTATGCAGCTGGGCAAATCCAGTTTCATGCTGCGGAGATATCTCGCCGTAAGAGTAAAATCCGAAAGGTTGCGCAGCGTTGGCGAGCACGTCCGCCGCCGCCTCAACCTCTTCCTCGATCCGCTGGCCCATGAGCAGTTTGCGCCCGATGCAACTGACGAGCAGGCTGAATTGCGCGGGGCCTGTAAGGTCCGCCTGGGCCTGTCGCGCAGCATTGGCTGCGCCTTCAATGAGGCGGTCGTTGGCGCCGCGCATAAGCTGCGCGTGCCAACCAAGCGGCATGTCGCCGGCAAACGTCATCGAGCGCGTCGCCCGGTCGATTCCCAGAATCGTGCGCACGACGCCTGCGTCCTCGCGATCGCGACTGCTGATACGCAGCGGGAAGAGAAGACCGGAAGCAGGCAGATCCTGACATTCGTCGGGGCCGAGATAGCGTTCGTAAAGGTCGAGGGCGGGCTCACCATCTACTTCGTAAAGTACATTGCCTTCGGACCGCGTGATGTTGCGCATGGGTCCGAATGGGCTCCAGCCCCCCGCGTTTCCATGGCCGACTTCCAGCGACTGGCCATACAGCCCGATGGCCGCAACGATGTGGGGGCCGCGCTGGTCGCCCGCGATGACGATGGTTTCCTGGAACCTGGCTCCATCGCCGGCAAGGCCGCCAACGATGCTTACCTTCGCCCCCACAGCAGACGCGATGCCCTCAACCAGCCCTGCGCCGTTGACGAAAAGGCCGTTGGAAATGACGAGTACGCATGCAAGCTGCGGATCGGCCAGACGAGCGCCCAGCTTTTTGCCGATGTCCAACGAATCGCGCGCGTCAAGAATAGATTCGTGCGCAAGACGCACGGACGAGCTGGCGAAAGAGATTGCTTGCGCGTTAACGCCACCGTCGCACACATTAGAGCCGACAATTTGTCCGCCGGTGCTGCAGCCGACGATGATTGCGTGCGGAAAGCGCTGCTTGAGTTCAAGGTCTGCGCGGCCGTCAGCCAATTCTTCACGCTCGCCAAAGAAAAGGACGAGGTTCGCTTTCTGAAGGTGCTGATCTTGTGTAGTCCAACCTGCGCCGTCTTCCCATTGCAATCGTGCTAGTAACATAATGAGTATCTCTCCTAATGAGAGACATAAGCGCTGCCGGAGCTTAACGCAGGCTGGAGTTTTGGATTAAAATTGTCCCAAAGCGCGGCAGTGAGCTCGTTTAGCTAATTTACCGTTTCAGATGGGGATGTCCCGCTCAATGTTGAAAATTGCGGTTCGGGCCTTGCCTCGTTTGATGATTACGCGGCCTTTGATGTCTCATCAAGTCCGA
>CANMLK010000228.1 GCA_947498445.1 Beijerinckiaceae bacterium | reverse complement strand
GGGAGATTCAGGTCGATGCGGACATGCCAGGCGCCAAACGCGGCCCCCGCCAGGCCATCCGGGAGCCGACAGGCGCTTGCAACGCCCCCGAACCAGCAAAAACGCGCAGCGGGTCCAAGTCTTTGAATCCAGTCCGACAGGCTGCTAGGACGACGCGTCCAGCCACGAGCGACCTGCAACGAGGCGACCGCCATGCTTACGCGAGCCGAGACCGGGGAGCTGCTTTCCTTGATGCGAACGGCTGCGACGCAGGCGGGCGCGATGGCGCTCGACTGGTTTCGCGCTGGCGAACCGACGCCCGCCCGCATCGAATGGAAGGGCGGCGTCTCCCCCGTCAGCGAGGCTGACTTTGCGGTGGACAATTATCTGCGGGACCGGCTTGGCGCGCTGATGCCGGAGGCGGGCTGGCTGTCCGAGGAGACAGCGGACAGCGCCGAGCGCCTGAGCCGCAGCCGGGTTTTCATCGTCGATCCCATAGACGGAACGCGCGCCTTTATCGGGGGCGATCCACGCTGGGCGGTGTGCGCCGCGCTGGTCGAGGATGGCCGTCCTGTTGTCGGCGTCCTTCATATGCCCGCGGCGGGGCTCACCTTCGAGGCGCGCGCCGGGGAAGGCGCGACGCTGAACGGGCGGCGAATCACAGCTTCCGGGCAGCAGCTTCTGGCGGGCGCGCGGATCGCGGGGCCCCCGCGGCTTATGGACAACATGGCCAAATCCGGGATCGTGTTTGAGCGAGAAGCGAAGATTCCCTCCCTTGCCTACCGCCTGGCCCGCGTCGCCGCTGGCGAGATCGATGTCGGGATTGCCTCGACCGACGCGTGGGATTGGGATATAGCGGCCGCCGACCTCATCATTCGCGAGGCGGGTGGCCTGCTGACCGATCTGGATGAACGCGAGCCTGTATACAATAGAGCTAACCCACGTCACGGAATTCTCGGCGCCGCGCCTGCCCGCTTGCACGGCGAACTGATCGCCGCCCTGCGCGACGCAGCAAAGGCGCCGCGTTCATGACGAAATCCTCAAGCCAGCAAGAGCCCTCCACGATGTCCGACCATCACCCGCGTGAATCCAAGCAGCTTCTCCACATCGTGTTCGGCGGTGAACTCGACAGCATTGGCGGAACGACCTTCAAGGACCCCAGCGCGCTCGACATCGTCGGCATCTTCCCCAATTACGCCGCAGCCGAACGCGCTTGGCGCGGCAAAGCGCAGCAGACGGTGGACAACGCCATGGTGAGATATTTCGTCGTCCATCTACATCGCTTCCTCGATCCGGCCTGATCGAGCAAAAGGTAAAGGGCGGGCATGCTCAAGAGGATCGGCCGTTCGCGCGCCGCACAAGGCGCGCTGGCCTTCTTTGCAGCCCATTATCTGCGGCTGGTGGAGCGCACGACGCGTTTCACCATTGAGCCGCCGGATTTTCGCGACCGGGTGATCGCGAACGCGCCGGTGATCGCGGCGCTCTGGCATGGCCAGCATGTGGGCGCCCATTTCGCCTGGCCCCCCGGCATCAAGGTGGCGGCGCTGATCTCGCGCAATCGCGACGCGGAGGCCAATGCGCTGGTGCTGGAACGGCTGGGCGTCATCCCCATTCGCGGCTCGGGCGGGCGGGCGGAAAAGATGCGCAAGCGAGGTGGATTTCAGGCGCTGCGCGAAATGCTGCGGCAATTGCAGGCGGGCGTCTCGCTGGTGCTGACGGCCGACGTGCCGAAGACCGCGCGCGTCGTCGGCGCTGGCGTGATCACGCTCGCCAAGCTCTCCGGACGGCAAATTTATCCCCTCGCCGTGGCCAGCGCGCGTCGCGTGGATTTCAATTCGTGGGACCGCGCCAGCGTGCCGCTCCCCTTTTCGCGCGGCGCCATCGTGGTGGGTGAGCCCATCACCGTCGCCGCCGATGCGAGCGATCAAGACGTCGAAGACGCGCGGCAGCGTGTAGAGCGCGCACTCGATGCAGCCCACGCACGCGCCTACGAAATATTGGGCTCGCAAGACCCGGGAGCCGGCTTGCGCGAAATGCGCGCTGCGGCAGCGGAGCGTTCGACGTGAACCCGACGACCCTGCCCATCAAGGCCTATCGGCTGGTGACCATGGCGCTGACGCCGTTTGCGCCGCTCGTGCTGGCCTGGCGGCGGCGCACCGGGCGCGAGGACCCCAAGCGCGCGCGTGAGCGCATGGGTTTACCCGCTATCAAGCGCCCGCGCGGACGGATGGCGTGGGTGCACGGCGCGAGCGTGGGCGAAGGCATCGCCCTGCTGCCGCTCATCGTGCGTTTGCGCGAGCGCGGCTTCCTGGTGCTGCTGACAACAGGCACCGTGGCGTCGACAAAAGTGCTTGGCGAACGCGTGCCCGATGGCGTGCTGCACCAATATGCGCCGCTCGACGCGCCGCGCTTCATGCGACGCTTTCTGGAGCACTGGCAGCCTGACATCATCCTGCTCGCGGAATCCGAGTTGTGGCCCAATCTGCTCATGGAAGCTGATGCGCGGAAGACGCCCGTTGTGCTGGTGAACGCGCGCATGTCGCATCGCTCATACGAGCGTTGGAAGAAGGCCCCGCGCTCGATCCGCGCGCTCTTGAAACCGATCCATCTGTGTCTTGCGCAAAGTGTGGCGGACGCCTCGCGGTTGGTGGATCTGGGCGCTGCCCGCGTGCAGGTTGCAGGCAATCTAAAGTACGACGTGCCCGCCCTTCCCGCCGACCCGCAAGAGCTCTCCGAGCTGCGCGCGCTGATTGGCTCGCGCCCCGTTTGGCTCGCCTCCTCGACCCATGACGGCGAGGAGCAAATGGCCATGACGCAACATCTAACCTTGCTGAAACAATTTCCCGATCTGGTCACTATCGTGGCGCCCCGTCATGCCCCGCGCGGACCCGATATCGAGCGCGAAGCGAGCAAGATAGGCATTGCGTGCGTGCGGCGCGCGGCGGGACAGAAACTTCCTGCAAGAGGACCGCAATTTTACATCGCCGACACGATGGGCGAACTGGGCCTGTTCTATCGCCTCGCCAGCATCGTGTTTCTCGGCAAGTCATTCACAGGCGGCGGCGGCGGACACAATCCCATCGAGCCCGCCAAGCTTGGCGCCGCTATTTTGCATGGACCGGACGTGTCCAACTTCATTGATGTGTACGCGGAGTTCGCCCGGCGCGGCGGCGCGCGTCAGGTCAACGACATGGAAGATTTTTCGCGCGCGCTCAGCCAGCTGCTGGGCGACGCGCGACGCATGCGCGAGATGTCCCGCGCGGCGGGCGAGGCCGTCGACTCGCTGGTTGGCGCTTGCGACAACGTGATGAACGCGATCGAGCCTTATGTGCTGCAGATGCAGTTGAGCAACCCGTGATGCGCGCTCCGGCGTTCTGGTGGAAGTCGGCGCCGGATGCTCTCGCGCATCTGCTCTCCCCGCTGGGCGCGCTCTATGGCGCGGTCGTCGCGCGACGCATCGAGCAGGCGGGCGAAAGGGTCGGCGCGCCTGTGATCTGCGTCGGAAACTTCGTGGCCGGCGGCGCGGGCAAGACGCCGACAGCGATCGCCCTTGCGCATGAACTCATCAAAGCCGGCCAGACGCCGTTCTTTCTTTCGCGGGGCTATGGCGCGCAGACACCCGTCACGGAGCCAATCATCGTCGATGCGGCGACCCATGACGCAGCTGTTGTTGGTGACGAACCACTGCTTCTGGCGCGCGTTGCGCCTGCCATTGTGTGCGCGGATCGCGTCGCGGGGGCGCGGCTGGCGGCAGCGCGCGGCGCGAGCGTCATCATCATGGACGATGGCTTGCAGAACCCGGCGCTGGCCAAGGACTTCCGCATCGCCGTGGTCGATGGCGCGGTTGGTGTGGGCAACGGAAAGTGTCTTCCGGCAGGCCCGTTGCGCGCGCCCCTTGGCGCACAATTGAAGCTGGTCGATTGCGTTGTGGTGATTGGCGCAAATGCTGCGAGAGCAAGTGCTGCGGGCGCGAGCGTGGAGGCGGCGGCAAAAGCCAGCGGCGTCACCGTATGCCGCGCCCGCCTGACGCCGGACGCGGATACAGCGGCGCGCTTGCGGGGTAAGCGCGTTTTTGCTTTCGCCGGAATTGGTCGCCCTGAGAAGTTTTTCGATACGCTGTCATCGCTCGGCGCCGATGTGGCGGGCGTGCGCGCTTTCCCCGATCACTACACGTACTCGCCAGCGCAGCTGGCGGAGCTTCACGCCAAGGCGGAAGAAGCGGGCGCAATGCTGATCACCACAGAGAAGGATCGGGCGCGGATCGGCGCAGCCTGTGCGATTGCCGTGCTGCCAGTGTCGCTTGAAACTGAAGAGCCGGGCCTGTTCGCCAGGCTCGCACACGCGGCCCTCGCGGGTCAGCGTTTCAAAGCCTGACGTTGACGCCAAGACGCTCCAGCTTGGCCTGCGGAGTGCTGTAAGCCTCCTGCAAATCAACGTCCCAATAACGCAGCTCCTCAAGCGGGATCGCCACGCCCGTGACGGCGCAGCGCACGTATGAGCCGGGGCGCACCACGCGGAAGTCGCCATCCAGGTAGCGTACCTGCGCTTCGGTGCCGGTGTGTGGCGGATTGCGGTCCATCAGATTCATTGTTCGCCACCTCGTCTGGCTACTCGGGCAACATAGGCGCCCCGGCGCACAGAAGAAAGCGGGCAGGACCCGAAACTTGGCAAAAAACTTAAGGCCTCAACTCAGGTCGCGCCGCTCGCCTCCGCAATTTCGGAGGCCAAGAGCTTGCCAGCGCCCGGGTTTGGAGCGCGCACCAGCGTGACCGTGCAAGGAGCCCGCGAGGCGACTTCCGACGACACGGAACCCAGAAACCGGCGCATCTGCGAGCTGCCCCGCGCGCCCATCAAGATCTGGTCCGCGTAGTTTTTCTCGGAAAATTCGAGAATCGCCTCGGCCGCGTCCATGTGTTCGAGCACATGAAAACTCACCTTGTCAGTCGCGAGGCCGAATGGTCGCGCCCAGTCCTTCAGCTCCACGAGGCGCTGGATATGAATGTTGCGGCCCTCGGAATCGAAGGGATCGTTGAGAAAGACCGAGCTTAGTTTAAGCACGTTGACACACGCCAGGCGCGCGTCATCGGTTGATGTCAACGCCCGCTGCGTCTGAATGCGCAACGCTTGCGCCAGATACTCGAAGCCCTCGGACAGATCGACCGCGACGACGATGATGGCCCCCGCCTCCGCGACATAGGGCGAGGGTTCTGGCGGGGGCAGCGCGCGCGTGCGAAACCAGCGACGCAACGCCACGGGAAATGAGTCGCGCTTCTTGCGTTCCGCACGGGCTGTGAGCAGCACCGCATCAGGATTTTGCAGGGCGAACGCCAGACGCGCCGGCGTCTGGTAGCGCTTGGCGGGATCGACCTCGAGACAGCGCAGGATGATCTCCTGCAGCCAGGGCGAAATGTCGGACCGGATGGCGCGCGGCGGAATGGGATCGCGCCACAGCCGTGTGCGCAAGGCCTGCTGCGAACGCGGCAGGCCAAAAGGGCGCTCGCCTGTCGCCAGATGATAAAGCAGCACGCCCAGCGCAAAAATGTCAGAACGCGGATCAGAGCGGTTCTGGCGCACCTGTTCGGGCGAGATATAAGGCGCGGTGCCCATCGGCAGTTGAAATTCGGCCTCCAGAAGGTCTGGCATTTCGAGGTGCCGCGACAGGCCAAAGTCGATGAAGCAAACCTCGCCGCTTTCGCGGATCATGATGTTTGACGGCTTGAGGTCGAAGTGGATCACCTTCTGACGATGCAGATCGATCAGCGCGGTGGCGACCTTGGCGCCAATATCGGAAACATCCATCGGCGGAATCGGCGAGCGCTCGAACGTCGGGTAAAGGGTTTCGCCCTTCACGAACTCCATGGCGATGTAGGGTCTGCTTGAGTAATCGCCGATGGCGTAGACCTCGGGCACGTGCACGCCGCTCAGACGCGGCAGGATCATCATCTCCATCTCAAAGCC
>CANMLK010000227.1 GCA_947498445.1 Beijerinckiaceae bacterium | reverse complement strand
AGGCGGCAGTAAAAAGCCTGTCTGGCGGTCAATCTCGCGGAAATTGTCCATCGGAGCGGCCGCCATCATCGCGAGGAATCAATACGCTGTTTCTACGCTTGCCCTTGCCCCGCCGCCAGGACAAGTTAAGTCCGACAGGCTGCTAGGAGAACGTCATGGCTTACGTTGATGGTTTTTTGGTTCCCGTGCCAAGGACAACAAGGAGGCCTATCGCAAGATGGCCGAGGCGGCCGGACCCGTCTTTCAAAAGTATGGCGCCCTGCGCATGGTCGAATGCTGGGGCGATGATGTGCCGGACGGGAAGACAACCGACTTCAAGCGCGCCGTAAAGCTCGAAGAAGGCGAACAGGTCGTGTTCTCGTGGATCGTCTGGCCCACCAAGGACGCGCGCGACGAAGGCATGGCGAAGGCCATGCAAGACCCCATTTTCCAGGCCATGAAGGATATGCCCTTCGATGGAAAGCGGATGATATACGGCGGTTTCGACGTCCTTGTAGACATTGGGCGCGAGTAAAACCTCGGCCGCGAACAAAATATTGGGCGGGCCTGCGGGCCTGCTCGACTCATCTTGATCGCGCCACTTGCGCGCAACCGACCCACACCGATAAAGTCATCACAACATATCGGGAGGTACCGTGAGCAGGGCGTCGGCTGAGCCGGACGCACAGCGCGTGTGTCGCGACAAGCGTCCACATCCTTACCATTTCCGAGTGTTTGAAGGACCACAGCGCGCCTTCACGCTGTGAATCCAGATCGGAAATGCAGGCAGGGCGGACGCGTATGTCGGATTGGATCGAAATCAAAAGCTGGCCGGAACTCGTGCTCGAGCGTCTGCCCGACGCAGGCGTCGCGCGCATCGTTCTCAACAGGCCGGACAAGCGCAATTGCTGGAATCGGCCAATGTGCATGGCCTTCCTCGAATCGCTCGAGATCATTCGCGAGGACAAGAGCCTCAAGGTCGTCATCACCAAAGGCGCCGGCCCGGCGTTCTCGTCCGGCCTCGACCTGACCTTCCTTCGCGAAGTCTCCAACGGCCCCTTGCTGGACTGGGATCGTCCCAATCTCACCATCCGCATCGCGGAAGCCGTGCGCAATTTCCCGCGCATCTTCATCGCGCAGATTCACGGCTATTGCCTTGGCGGCGCGCTGGGCATCGTCAATTGTCATGACCTCGTGATTGCAGCGTCTGATGTGCAATTGGGCATGCCGGAAGTCATGCGCGGCAGCTTCGGCCAGCTTGTCACGTCGACACTCGTGCACGCCGGCATCCCGATCAAGAAAGTGTCCTACATGGCGCTTATCGGCCGCAACCTGACCGGCGAAGAGGCTGACAAGCTGGGCATCGTGTCGCTTTCCGTGCCGCCAGAGGAACTTGAGGCGCGGGTGGAAGAAATGGCGCGCGATATTGCGTCCCGCCATCTGGCGACGCTGGAGCACCACAAGATCGCCATGCAGATGGATCGCGACCTGACGCTGTCGCAGGCGATCCAGGTCGATCAACTCGTCGGTCAGCGCTTGCGCCGCGCGATGGACCCGCTCGGCGATGTCGAGGGCTATCTGAAATCGCAAAAAGGCGCGCCAACAACTGACTATCGCAGGCCAGACGCCGATCGTTCGTAAGCAGCGCAACACGTTAACATATCAAAGAGGGAAACGGTTTGATGGGGGATGGGCAAGAGTTTCGCTCCGTGAAGACGGTGCTGAATCCCGATTCGGTTGCGATTGTCGGCGCGTCGGAGCGCGGGCGCTGGCCGCAGGACATTTTCAAGGCTTCAGTCGAAGGTGGATTTGCCGGCGACATCTATCTCATCAATCCTCGCCAAGCCGAGGTTTATGGCCGCAAGGCGTATCCGACGCTGAAAGACCTGCCAAAGACGCCGGACCACGCCATCGTCATCGTGCCCGGCGCTGCTGTTCCCGGCGTGCTGGAGGATGCGGCGGCAGCCGGCGTGAAGTCTGTAACTGTTTACGCCGGGGCTGTCGGCGACGGTGACAGCGAGGCCTCACACGAACGCGGCCGCCAGGTGCGTGAGATCGTGCGGCGCACGGGCCTTCGCGTCTCCGGACCAAATTGCATGGGCGCGTTCAGCTTCCGCGAAAAGCTGTTCGCCTATCCAAATCCCTCTGTCGCCAAGACGCCGGCCGGGCCGGTGGCGGCGATATTCCAGTCTGGCGGGACGCTGCAATTCTTTCTGGCCACGGGCGGGAGCAGGGGCTTGCGCTTCTCATATGGCGTATCGTCCGGCAATGAGCTGGATCTTGATCTGGCCGATTATATGAACTTCGTTGTGGACGATCCGCATACAAAGCAGATCGTCCTGTTCATCGAGGGCATCCGGCGTCCGGAGGCTTTCATGCGCGCCGCCGAGCGTGCGCTCGTGGCGGGCAAGCCGGTCATCGCAATCAAGACAGGCGCGACTCTCAAATCCGCGCAGGCTGCCGCCTCCCATACGGGGGCTGTTGCAGGCGATTACTCCGGCTATCTCGCCATGTGCGACCGGTACGGCATTATCAACTGCCAGGAACTCGACCAATTGGTTGAAACGACGCTGGCGTTCCAGACCGGGCGCATCCCCAAAGGACCGCGTGTCGGCTGGATCACGACATCGGGCGGCACCGTCGATCTTCTCTATGATGACGTCGAGCGCGAAGGCTCGGTGCTGCCGAACTTTGAAGAGACGACGAACGAGGCGTTGAAGCCCTTCATGCAGGAAGGCATCAAGCCCAAGAACCCGCTCGACACCGGCATCCCCACTAATCTCACCGATGCCGCGAACGTCTGCCGCGTCGTCATGAACGATCCCAACGTCGACATGGTCGCCTGGGCGGGACAATTGCCCGCGAAAGCGGATCGGTGGAAGGGCGTCGAGCACATGAAGGCGATGACGCTGGAAACCGACAAGCCCGTCGTCGGATTCTCGCGCATGGCCTATCCCCTGAGCGAGATCGCACTGGACGGGCAGGATCAGGCTGGCTTTCCTTTCCTGCAAGGCCTCCCGCAGTCGTGCCTCGCGCTGAACGCGCTGTGGTTCCATGCCGAGCGTTCCGGCAAGCCGGTAGCCGCGCCAAAGCCCGCTCCATTCACGGAGATCAACGAGGAGAACCTGCTACAGGCGCTCGCCTCGCGCGGCGTCAAGGGGCCGGCCAGCGCATTAGCGTCGACGCAGGAGGACGCCATGCGCGCGGCCGCCGCCATCGGCTTCCCGGTCGCACTGAAAATTGTCTCGCCGCAAATTCTGCACAAGACGGAGGTCGGCGGCGTGGCTCTTGGCCTGAAGTCCGAGTCGGACGTGAAGCAGGCGGCCGAGCGCATGCTCGCTTCAGCCCGCCGCGCGCACCCGGACGCCACGATTGAGGGCTTCCTCGTGCAGGAAATGGCGTCGGGCATCGAGGTGCTCGTGGGCGTGCGCGAGGATGCGCAATTTGGTCCGATGCTGGTGCTCGGCTCGGGCGGCGTGCTCGTGGAATTGATGGCGGACGTGAACGTGCAGCTTCTGCCCGTCACGCGCGCCGGCATTGCGCGCGCCATCGGCGGCCTCAAGTTGCAGAAGTTGCTCGACGGCTACCGCGGCGCGCCGCCAGCCGACGTCGAGGCGCTTTACGACGCGATTGAATCTGTCGGTAAATTCTATCTCGATCATCGTGGGCGCATTGCCGACCTTGAGATCAACCCGCTCATCGTGCGCCCGAACGGGCAGGGCGTATGCGCGGTCGATATCCGCACAATCTGGAAAGATTGAACGATACAAAAAAAACGCGGGAACACGCACAGGCAGGGACTTCATGAAAACAATCGTCACGAAAACAATCGTCATGGGAGCATTCGCCGCAGCAGCGATTGTTGCTGCGGCCACGCCGTCCAACGCCCAGTTCTATCAGGGCAAGCGGCTCACGATCCTCGTCAACTACGCGGCGGGTGGGCCAACCGACATTGAGGCGCGCGTGCTCGCGCGTCACATCGGCAAGCATCTAGGCGGCGCCCCCACCGTCATCGTGCAGAATATGGATGGCGCGGCGGGCCTCACCGGCCGCAATTATCTCGGTGAGATTGCGCCCAAGGACGGCACGATGGTGGGTTATTTCACCGGCACTGCCTTCCAGTACGCCAATGACACGCGCCAGCATCGCGTGGACTATCGCACGCACGATTTCGTGGCTTATCAGCCCGGCACAAGCGTCTACTTCATGCGCACGGACGTGAAGCCGGGCATAAAGACCGCCGTCGATCTCATGAAGGCTGAAAACCTTGTTTCGGGTGGTCTTGGCCCCGACAATGCGAAGGATTTGCTCCTGCGCATCACGCTCGATCTGCTGGGCGTCAACTATAAATACGTCACGGGCTACAAAGGCAGCCAGGGCGCGCGCCTCTCGCTGCAGACGGGTGAAATCAATTATTATTCTGAATCGCCGCCAAGTTATCGCGGCGTTATTGAGCCCAGCCTCGTGGCCAAGGGCGAGGTGATACCCACCTATTACGATCCCAATTATGACGGCGAAAAATTTATCGAAACCACGCAGATGCGCGGTCTCGACATCAAGACGTTCCCTGAGTTTTTCCAGCAGGTCAAAGGCAGGATGCCAGAAGGCGAGTTGTGGGAAGTCTACAAGCGCGTCATCGCGCTCAACGGCGCCATGCAACGGATGATCGTGCTGCCGCCAAACTCGCCGCCCGAGGCGGTGACCGCATTGCGGGCCGCCGTTAGCAAGCTCAACGACGACAAGGGCTACGAAGAAGACGCCATCAAGACGTTCGGCTTTGGGCCCGAATGGACAGCGAGCGATGACGTTACGGATCGCGTGCGGCGCGCGCTGGTCCTGCCGCAATCGGTGAAGGATTTCGTGCACGCCTACATCAAGAACGCTCCAAAAGGACGCTAGGGCAGGGCGCCTGATCTTCCCCTTGGGAATTGTTTAACCTTTACCGATTGTTAAAGATCGGCAGGCACGATTTTTCCGATGCGCCGCGCGGCGGCTGGAATAATCGTGAGCAATCCCATGTCTTCGACGAATGACAAGGCCCAGCCGGACGGCGCCGAACTCTCTTCAAGCAGATCGCTTGTTCCCTACAAGAGCGAAGCCGAGGCCGGCTCCTCGGCTTCGCATTCTTCTGCTGGTGGACATCCGAGCGCGGAACTGCGGCGCTGGGCGTTGCCAGCCTTGCTTCTCGCCTTGACTGGTTCGGTGGGCTGGTATGCGGGCACGCAGTCCGGGTCAGCTATCGCGGGCGCGGACCAGCTGCACATGCAAGCCTCCATTTCCGAAAACCTCAAGGCGCAGGCCGCAACGCTCGCCTCACTGGAGTTTCGGCTCAAGCACCTTGAAACCACGCCGGGCGCCGAGGCTGCTTTGAAGCCCGGTATCGAAATCCTCGCGCAGCGTATCGACGAGATCGCGCGCAGGCAGACACTGGCTCTCACGCAGACCTCGATCCGGCTGGACCGGTCCGACAAGGATATCAGCTTGCGGATGGACCGGATGACGGAGCGCCTGGAGCGCATCGAGAAGCAGGTTTCGGCTTCGGCGCCTGTAAGCGCCATTCAGAAGAACACGACTGCCGTCGCGCGAAAAACGCCAGAAACCGCCGCAGTCACCGCTCCCGCCGCAGTCGCTGCTCCCGCGCCCAAGGTTGAGGCCGCGAACAAGGCTGTGCGCGGCTACGTCTTGCGGGAGGTGTTCCGCGGGGGCGCGCTGGTGGAAAGCCGCTACGGCGTCATGGAGGTCTTTCCCGGCGCCCAATTGCCCGGCGCAGGCCGCGTGCGTAGCGTGGAAAAACGTGACGGACGCTGGGTTGTCGTCACGACCGCCGGGTTGATCGAAGCGCAGGACTAGAGCGCGTTGACATTCAAGATTCCCCAGGACTCTCAAATCTGATTCAAGCTCCTTTTCGGATAGGAGCGTTGAATGTCGGCGGTTCGCCTGTCTCTTCGGGACGATCAATGGGAGCGGATGGCTCTGCACTTACCAGGGAAGGC
>CANMLK010000226.1 GCA_947498445.1 Beijerinckiaceae bacterium | reverse complement strand
AGTCTTGTAGACTTCGCGGCTCTCGCCGTGGGCGGCGACGTGATTGATGATGATGGTCGTGTCCGCGTGCTGGCGCCCGCGCACGAGCGTTGCGCCGCAGATGGAAGCCTTTGCGTGTTCGCCCGAAAAGCGCACGAAGATCTGATGCCGTGAGAGCGCTGCGCCCGTGATGAGCGACAGGGTGTCAAATTGCGCACGAGCGGAAAGGTCGACACCGAGCGTGGTGACGCAGGACGCAGCGGCGTCAAGGCTGTTGACGCGGATGTAGTTGACTTTCGATTCCTCGCCGACATCGAATTCCATCAACGCCTGCGCAAGATGCCCCTCGCCCGCAGCGCTATCGTGGCTTTCGATGAGCGTGAGTGACGCGCCCGCGCCAACTTGCACGATGATATGCGCAGCGGAGGTGGCAGCCATTTCGGCGTTCTGGAACACAAAACGCAGCGAGCATTTTGCTTTTGCTTCAACACGGATCGTGATCGTCTCGCGGGAGAAGGCGCGGGCGAGCGCGATGGATGCGTCGTCTTCATCAATGACTGGCGTCGCAAGGCGACGGCCTGACGTTGCGCGCTCGATGCTGACGCCTTGCGGCGCCTGCGGTTCGCCGACAAGCGCTCCGTCGACAAATACGAGATCGCCGCTGCCGGCGACCTCAGCGGCTACACCCGCGCGAGCAGGTAGCGGCGCGCGCTTGAGCTGCGTGCGCAGGTCCGTGTAATGCCACGCCTCGATGCGTCGTCCGGGCAGGCCCTTGCTTACGAAGCGCGCGAAGGCTTCCTCCTGCGCGGGCGCGACGCCTGAGGCGCGCAGCGCTTCGAAGCTCTCAATGAGGCTGGCGTCCGCTGGCGATTGCGGTGGCTTCACGCTGGCGTTCATCGCATCCTCACGCGGCGTCCGCGACATAATCGCGATAGCCGTTGCGTTCGAGTTCATGCGCCAGTTCCGGCCCGCCCGACTTCACGATGCGACCCGCCGAAAGCACATGCACGGAGTCCGGCTTGATGTAGTCAAGAAGCCGCTGGTAATGGGTGATGACGAGGAAGCCGCGATCAGGCGAGCGCAGCGCGTTCACGCCCTCGGCGACAATGCGCAGCGCATCGATGTCGAGGCCGGAGTCTGTTTCGTCGAGGATGGCGAAACGCGGCTGCAGCAGCATCATCTGCAAAACTTCCATGCGCTTTTTTTCGCCGCCGGAAAAACCGACGTTGAGCGGACGACGCAGAAAATCCTGCTTGATGCCGAGTTTGTCCGCGGCAGTGCGCACGGTCTTGATAAAATCAGGCGTCGACATTTCTGCCTCGCCACGCTGCTTGCGCTGCGCATTCATCGCGGCCTTGAGGAACGTCATCGTGGTGACGCCGGGGATTTCGAGCGGATACTGGAAGGCCAGAAACAAGCCCTTGGCGGCGCGCTCGTTCGCTTCCATGTCGAGCAGGCTCTCGCCGTTGAGCGAGATGGAGCCGTCGGTCACCTCATAGCCCTCGCGGCCTGCGACTGCATAAGACAATGTCGATTTGCCAGAGCCGTTTGGGCCCATGATCGCGGCGACCTCGCCCGCTTTCACGCTAAGCGACAGGCCTTTGAGAATTTCCTTGTCGTCCACACGGGCGTGGAGATTTTCGATCTTCAGCATTTCGTTTTCCGTTTGTCGCGGCGGATGCGCCGCCAATGTTCAAGACTACGAAGTTTCGCGTTAGCCTACCGAGCCTTCAAGGCTCACGGCAATCAGCTTTTGCGCTTCGACTGCGAACTCCATCGGCAATTGTTGCAGCACGTCGCGCACGAAGCCGTTGACGATCAGCGCCGTCGCCTCTTCGCCCGAAAGCCCGCGCTGCATGCAATAGAACAGCTGGTCCTCGGAGATTTTCGACGTCGTCGCTTCGTGTTCGAAGACGGCGCTGGCGTTGCGCGATTCGATGTAGGGAATCGTATGCGCGCCGCATTGCTGGCCGATGAGCAGCGAGTCGCAATTGGTGAAATTGCGCGCGTTCTGAGCCTTGCGATGGGCGAACACCTGGCCGCGATAGGTATTGTTGGAGCGGCCAGCCGAAATGCCCTTCGAGATAATGCGGCTGGAGGTGTTCTTGCCCAGATGCAGCATCTTCGTGCCGCTATCGACTTGCTGCTTCCCGTTGGAAATCGCGATCGAATAGAACTCGCCGCGCGAGTCGTCGCCGCGCAGGATGCACGAGGGATATTTCCACGTGATCGATGAGCCGGTTTCCACCTGCGTCCACGAAATCTTCGACCGCGCGCCGCGACAATCGCCGCGTTTGGTGACAAAATTGTAGATGCCGCCCTTGCCGTCGCTGTCGCCGGGATACCAGTTCTGCACGGTCGAGTATTTGATCTCGGCATCGTCAAGCGCGATCAACTCGACGACCGCAGCGTGCAACTGGTTTTCATCGCGCATGGGCGCAGTGCAGCCTTCAAGATAGCTCACGTAGGAGCCCTTGTCGGCGATGATGAGCGTGCGCTCGAATTGCCCGGTGTTGCGCTCATTGATGCGGAAGTACGTCGACAATTCCATCGGGCAGCGCACGCCCGGAGGGATGTAGACGAACGATCCGTCGGAGAAGACCGCAGAATTCAACGTCGCGTAGAAATTGTCCGTCACAGGAACGACCGTGCCCAGATACTGGCGCACGAGTTCGGGATGGGACTGCAACGCTTCGGATATCGGGCAGAAGATCACGCCGGACTTGGCGAGTTCCGCCTTGAAGGTCGTGGCGACGGAAACCGAATCGAACACTGCGTCCACGGCGACCCGATTGCCGGGGATGCCGAGCAAGGCCTCACGCTCGCGCAGCGGGATGCCGAGCTTGTCGTAGGTCTTGAGGATTTCGGGATCGACTTCGTCCAGCGATTGCGGGCCGGACATCGATTTGGGCGCCGAATAATAATAGAGATCCTGAAAGTCGATCGGCGGATAGTCGACGCGCGCCCACTTGGGCTCGGTCATCGTCAGCCAGCGCTGATAGGCGTCGAGACGCCATTGTGTCATCCACTCGGGTTCGCTTTTGCGGCCCGAAATATAGCGGACGATATCCTCGTTCAGGCCCTTGGGGGCCTTCTCGGACTCGATGTCCGTCACGAAGCCATACTTGTAGGCGTCAACGTCAACCGATTTGACCCGGTCAACGGTCTCCTGAATAGCCGCCATTTCCTTCTCCCCCTTGGCGGTTTCAAGGACCGCTGGTGGAACCACTATAACTTACGAACAGGTAGCCCCGTCCGATCACTCGAAGCGCCCGTCTATCACGAACGCTTGTTTCAGGCCGCCGCCTTGCGACGCTGCGCGATGCGCGTCGCCACGCTGACGTAGGCGTCGACAAAGCCGGAGACATCGGCAGCACTTGTATCACGTCCCAGACTCACGCGTATCACACTCATCGATATATCGGGCGCAATACCCATCGCGGCCAGCACATGCGACTCCTTCACCTTGCCCGATGAACACGCGGAGCCTGATGACACCGCGAAGCCTGCCAGATCAAGGCCGATCAGCAGCGTCGAGGCCTGCGCGCCCGCAATTGCGAAGGCGCTTGTGTTGGGCAGACGCGGCGCGCCGCGCGAGAAAATCGTCAATTCAGGAAGCGCACTCAAGAGGCGCTCTTCCATCGCGTCACGCAGATCGCCGAGGCTGCGCGCCTCACTGTCTCGCTCTCGCTGCGCCCATTCGGCAGCCACGCCGAAGGCCACAACGCCGCTCACATTCTCGGTGCCCGCGCGCAGGTTGCGCTCCTGTCCGCCACCGCGAACAAGTCTCATCTCCATGTTTGGGTCCGAAGCGCGAAGCGCAAGGGCGCCGACACCCTTTGGGCCACCAATCTTGTGGGCGGAGAAGAAAATCGCGTCCGCATCGAGCGTGTCGACCCGGCAATCGATGCGACCTGCGGCCTGAACAGCGTCGCACACCACGACGCCGCCCCGCCCATGGACAAGCGCTGCGGCCTCGCGCACGGGCTGGATGGCGCCGGTCTCGTTGTTGGCGGCCTGAAGCGCCAGCATGACGCGTGCATCGCCGACCGCATCCAGCATGGCGCCCAGCGCGGCAAGATCGACGACCCCCTCGGCGTTGAGCGGAACGATGCGGATGCACCCAGTCGGAAAACGGCTGCCCTCGATAACGCAGGCGTGCTCGCCCGCGCTGACGAAGAGGAGATCGCAAGGCTTTTCGTGGGTGCGAACAAGCATCGGCGTGAGGGCAAGGTTCGCAGCCTCTGTTCCGCCGGAGGTGAAGATGACATTGCCAACCGCGACTCCGGCCAGCGCCGCCACCAGGGCGCGCGCATTCTCGACCAAAGCCCGGGCGCGGCGGCCCTCCGCGTGGATGGAGGACGGGTTGCCAGTGGCGTCGAGCGCATCGACCAACGCCTGACGCGCCGCTGGCAGAAGCGGCGATGTGGCGTTCCAGTCAAGATAGACGCGCGTGCGCGCCATGTTGCACCCTTTTTGACCACGAACCCGCTTGCGATACGGAATCGTTGAAAATCCTTGCATCTGGCGCCATCCCGCATGTTAGAAGCCGACCGGCCTCTTGCACGCTCTTGGAAAGCGCCGGGATGAATTCGCCAAGCGTTCCTCTTGGTTCAGTTTAGAATAATTCTAAGGGATTATTTTGACGGTTCATGGCGTCTAAGTCAAGGAATGCGGGCACTTTCTGGAATTTTTGGGCGGATTTCCGCACATTGCAATTTACGCGAAACGTTTGGAGTTACGATGCCTGAAGTCATCTTCACTGGTCCTGCCGGGCGCCTGGAAGGCCGCTTCCATCCCTCCAAGCAGCGCGGAGCGCCCATCGCGGTGATCCTGCATCCGCACCCGCAGTTTGGCGGGACGATGAACAACCAGATCGTCTACCAGCTCTATTACGCGTTCGCGGAGCGTGGCTTCTCGGTCCTGCGCTTCAACTTTCGCGGGGTCGGCCGCAGCCAGGGCAATTTCGACCACGGCTCGGGCGAATTGTCGGATTCGGCCGCGGCGCTCGACTGGGTGCAGTCGATCAATCCCGACGCGCGGGCCTGCTGGATCGCGGGCGTATCGTTCGGGTCATGGATCGGGATGCAGCTTCTCATGCGTCGGCCAGAGATCGAGGGCTTCATTTCGATAGCCCCTCCCGCCAACCGTTTCGACTTCTCGTTCCTCGCGCCCTGCCCCTCATCCGGGCTCTTCGTGCACGGCGATCAGGATCGCGTTGCGCCGCTGAAGGAAGTCACGGGGCTGATCGAGAAATTGAAGACACAGCGCGGCATCCTCATCGAGCACGCGGTTGTGCAGGGCGCGAACCACTTCTTCGAAAATCGCGTTGACGAGCTGATCGCTGAAGTCGGCACCTATCTCGACAGGCGGCTCGACAATCCCCCCCGGCGCCCCACGCCCGCCAAGCAACTCAAGGGCCCTTCGGCCGCAACCTGAGTGCTGCGCGCGCCGGGTTTCCTGACGCGCGCCTTTAAGCCCGCAGCGGAGCGATGGGCGCGGCGTCCTCGATGATCGGAAGCAGCGTGCGCGTGAAATAGTCCCGCGTCACCGGGCCTTGCAGAACGTGGATGATCTGGCCGCCCGCATTGACGACAAACGTGCTGGGAACCTCACGCACCCCGAGCTGGCGCTCCGCGCGGCCATCGGCGTCGAACGCCAGCGCATCGTAGGGATTGCCGGTCCGTTCGATGAAGTTCCGCGCATCCGCCTCGTTATCTCGCACGAAAAGTCCGGCGAACTGGAAGCGGTGCTCGCGGACGAGATCATGCCATACCGCAACTTCGTCAAAACATTCCGGCCGCGAGCTTGCCAGCGCGTGAATGACTGTCACGGCTCCCTTGAGCTGCGCATGGCGAAATCCCTTGGCGTCAGCGCCAGAGGCGCGCTTGGCGCCAGCGAGCGGCGGCGCATTGATGGCTTCAAAACCTTCGCCGGATTCGCCAAACCAGGTCGCAGCCAAAACAGCCGGGGGCACAATCAAAAAAAAACGTCGGCTGATGAGCGCCATTCCGCATCTCCCTCGATGCGATGGACACTAAACAGATACCACGTCCGGCTCGATGAAAT
>CANMLK010000225.1 GCA_947498445.1 Beijerinckiaceae bacterium | reverse complement strand
CGTTCCCTGACCCTCAAACTTGCCGTCCTTGAACGCGCCTACGTACTTCGAGCCATCAGGTGATGTGTAGGTACCCTGACCCTCAAACTTGTCGTCCTTGAACGCGCCTACGTACTTCGAGCCATCAGGGAATGTATAGGTTCCCTGACCTTCGAACTTTCCGTCCTTGTAACCGCCCACATACTTCCTGCCATCAGGAAATGTCTGGGTGCCCCAGCACTCATGCCACCTGATTCTCCTATCAATTGGACAGGCTGGTAATCCGCTCTGAGCATATGCAGACCCGCACAAAGCAAACCCACCAAGAATGGCGGCAATACTGAAATAGGCTTTGAGGGAGTGCGACTGAGGCATGCTGGCTATGGCACCGTGTCAGGTTAAGCCACTAGCCTAGAGCACATCGGGAAATCTGAACAGCAGCCTAATCCTTGTCGTTGCTCGATTGAACGAAGAAAGCCCGGTTAAGGTTTTGGGCGTTTGCTGCCGCTAACCGGTGATTTTTATACGCCATGAGCGCGCGCGCGACCGGTTTTCGGAAAAGCTGAGAAATGCCCAATCACATTGAGGGCCGGTCCAGTGCGGCACGGGACTGCGGCCGCTGCTGGCATTACCTCTGGCCGGGCGTGAGGTGAATGAGTCAGCTTGCTTACCTAGCGCTTACCGAGAGAAGCTTTAAGCCGAGGTTCTTTAGAAATAATGCTACAACCTATTGATTTTATTGGTGCCGGCTAGAGGAGTCGAACCCCTGACCTACTGATTACAAATCAGTTGCTCTACCAACTGAGCTAAGCCGGCTTACCGAATGGCCCTTCGCTAGCAGGCCCGCCGCGCACGCGCAACCCAGCCGGAGGCACAAAAGAAAACGGCCCCGCGAAGCGCTGCGGGGCCGTAAGGTTTCCGGGCGGCGCGGACCCGCCGCGCCGCTTGGATGCGGCTACTTCGTTTCGATGGCGTAGATATCGCGATCCTTGGTCTCCGGTACGAAGAGCAGGCCGATCACGAAGGTGCCGAGCGCGATCACGACCGGATACCAGAGGCCGAAGTAGATATCGCCTGTTGCCGCCACCATCGCGAAGGCTGTGGGCGGCAGGAAGCCGCCAAACCAGCCGTTGCCGATGTGATAGGGCAGGGACATGGCGGTGTAGCGGATGCGGGTTGGGAAGAACTCGACCAGCGCGGCGGCGATCGGTCCATAAACCGCTGTCACGTAAAGCACCAGGATCGTCAGGATGCCGACGATCATCCACGCTTGCCCGGTTGTGGGAATGACCGAGTTCAGTTTGACGATGCTGGGATCGCCGGGCTTGGGATAGCCGGCTTCGACGGCGGCCGCCGTGAAGGAGGTGATGTTGGCCGGGATCGTCGCCGCGATGGGCGCGTCCTTGCCGTTGAACACCACCTTCGCGGGCGCCCCTGCCGATGCCGGCGCGAACTCATACTTGATCGCGGAGCGGGCCATCGCCACACGAGCGATGTCGCAGGGTTCGGTGAAGGTGCGGATGCCGACCGGATCGAACACCGAGCCGCACTTGGCGGGATCGGCGAGGACCTGCACCTTGACGGTGTTGATCGCCCTGTCGAGGCCGGGATTGGCGACTTTCGTCAAAGCGTGGAACAGCGGAAAGAAGGTCAGAGCGGCTATCAGGCAGCCCGCCAGGATGACCGGCTTGCGGCCGATACGATCCGACAGTGACCCGAAGAAGATGAAGCCGCCGGTGCCCAGGATCAGCGACCATGCGATGAGTACGTTCGCGGTGAAGAGATCGACCTTCAGAATGCTCTGCAGGAAGAACAGCGCGTAGAACTGGCCCGTGTACCAAACCACGGCCTGACCGGCGACCATGCCGAGCAGCGCGATGATGACCATCTTCGCGTTCTTCCACTGGCCGAAGGCTTCCGAGAGCGGCGCCTTGGACTGTGTGCCTTCTTCCTTCATCTTCTGGAATGCTGGCGATTCGCTCATCTGAAGCCGGATCCAGACAGAGACGGCGAGCAGGAAAATCGACAATAGGAAGGGAATGCGCCAACCGGCGATCGGCCAGCCTTCGCCCGTGGTGAAGCCGACTTCGCCCATGTAGAGGCGCAGCGAAAGGATGACCATCAGCGACAGCAGCAGCCCGAGGGTCGCAGTCGTCTGGATCCACGACGTATAGAAGCCGCGGCGTCCCACCGGCGCGTGTTCGGCGACATAGACGGCGGCGCCGCCATATTCACCGCCGAGCGCCAGGCCCTGCAACATGCGCAGCAGGATCAGCACAACCGGCGCGATCCAGCCAATTTGCGCGTAGGACGGTAGCAGACCGACGATGAACGTCGAGGCGCCCATGATCAGGATAGTGATGAGGAAGGTGTATTTGCGGCCGACGAGATCGCCGATGCGGCCGAAGAAGAGCGCGCCGAACGGACGCACGAGAAAGCCCGCCGCGAAGGCGAGAAGCGCGAAGACATTGCGCGTCGCCGGATCAAAGGCCGAGAAGAATTGCGCGCCGATGATGACGGCCAGCGAGCCATAGAGATAGAAATCGTACCATTCGAAGACCGTGCCGAGGGATGAAGCAAGGATGACCTTCTTCTCCTCTCGCGTCATGGGGCGGATCTCCTTGCCCGCTGTTGTCGACGCCATGCTCATTCTGAAGCCTCCACAAATCGCTTTTACATTTCTGATGGAGGATCACCGTTGACCGGATCTCCTCCACGCCCCGATCTGGATCGTGCAATGCGTGACTGCGCGAGAGCCGGGCGCCCAATCGTTTTTGGGTTGAGACACGTTTGAATCGTCGGCGCCGGGGAGTCGAACCGGACCTTCGTCTATGTATCTTTGCGGGGGTATTAGTTTGGGGCTGGGGGAGCGCCTGAAGTCTTTATATATTAGTATCTTAGTCTATATAGCCTTGAGCTTATTAGACTTTCTGCTCGCGACGAAAGCCATAGGGACATGGCGCCGCGTCACCCCAATCATGAGCGGATTGTCGCTACCGCGCTGCCATCGGCCCGCTTTTGATGGCGGCCGATTGTTGCGCGCGGGCATTTCATAGATCAGGGAGTTGTGAGTCGCATCGATGCGACGGTGAGCGCAACGGCGCAGGCGTTTGACACGTTGAGGCTGCGCACCGCGCCCGGTAAATCAATGCGCGCAAGCGCGTCGCATTTTTCGCGCGAGAGGCGACGCAGGCCCTTGCCCTCGGCCCCGAGAACCAACGCCAGCGGGCGCGAAAGGGGTGTTTCCGTAAGTGATTGCGGCCCGTCTGCGTCGAGGCCGATGCGCTGATAGCCCATGTCGCCCAGCTTTTCGAGCGCGCGCGAAAGATTGACGACGATGATCATCTCGACATGTTCAAGCCCGCCGCTGGCAGCCTTGGCGAGCACGCCGCCCAGAGCGGGGGAGTGGCGTTCTGTCGTGATGATTGCGTTGACGCCGAAAGCGGCGGCTGTGCGCACGATGGCGCCGACGTTATGCGGATCTGTCACCTGATCCAGAACAAGCACGAGGCCGTTCTCGGGCAAATCGTCGATGTCCGCCTCGGGCAGGGGGCCAGCCTCTAGCAGCACGCCCTGATGCACCGCCCCATCGGATAACAGGGCGTCGATTTCGTCAGCGGTGACGATATTGACCGCGACCTTGCAGGCGGCGATTTCCGCCGCCAGCTTTTCCGCAGCCGCGCTTGTGGCGTTCAGGCGAGTCAGTGGGCGTCGATTGGCCCGCAGGGCCTCGCGGACCGAGTGAAAACCCCAGATCAAATTGGCGTCGCGGGCGAGTTTGCTGCGTGCGGGCTGCGCGCCGCGACGCTTGTCGCGCTCCCAGGGACGGGGGCTTGACGACGCGCGAGGGCTTGAAGCGAGAGGGCTTGACGCGCGAGGGCTTGCCGCAGGCGCCGTTCTGGGCGCATCGGAGGGTGACCCGGGCCCCCTGGAGAAGCCGCCATCTGAGGAGCCGCTGTGCGGGCCCTTGGGGCCGTTCTGTCTTTTTCTGGTCACTGGCCGCCGCCTGCTTGCGCTGTAATCTGCAATCTTGTTGAGGGTTGTGCATCGCATGGCGGGAGCGGCGGCGCAATGCGCGACCCAAGCCGGTTTTCGGCGCGGCCGAAGGCGGTTTTGGGTTGACACGCAAGGGCCGTCTGCCCATAAGCGCTCCATCGAAGCCCCGCATCACGGCGGGGCTTTTGCATCCGGTCGACTGCGCCGGGCGAGTTCACTCTCGCGTCGTGGTTACTGGGGGAATGTCCCGAGCGGCAAAGGGGGCGGACTGTAAATCCGCTGGCTATGCCTTCGCAGGTTCGAGTCCTGCTTCCCCCACCACTTAGCGAGATGGCCTCTCTTTCAGGTCGCGCTTCAATCCAGATAGCTAGCAAGAACGGGCGTTCTGGCCCCCCGGATTTCCACATTTGCGACAGGGCATTTCGTTGCCGGGCCAAATTCATCGGCGACGGAGCGGGCGAGGTCGTTCGGCTTCGGGTTGGCCTGCGCATCGACATAGGCGACGAGGCAAGACCCCTCGCGCCCGAGACGTGTGACAGTCAGGATTTGCGCTGGGCGCGCCGAGGGCTGGGGCAAGCCTGCCTCGATCATTGCCTGTGTCTGGGCCGCGTCGAGAACGAGTACGCGAATGATGGCCGCGTGAGGCTCGAAGATCCCATCTCGCATTTTGCCCCGCCATTCGATCGTGGCCGTCTTGCTTGCCAGGCTGTTGATGAAGACAAGACGGCCTTGTGTCGGGGTTAAGGCTGGCCGGTGGTTCTTTTCGTGCCTGAAGCTGATGGTCACGCCAAATGCCGGATAACCGACGTTCAAAACCCAGCCGGCGGGCCCCTTGCACGACATGGCGTCTACGCCGTCCTCAGCCTGCTTGCACTGGGGCGATGTCAGGCCTGCACTTGTATAGCGCGATAGAAATTTATCCTGAGCCAAAGCCGCAGATGCCGACATGCATGTCAGGCCAATTGCAGCTGCCCAACGAACGATGCGCACCTTCATGTGCGTGCCCGCTTGCAGACGATGTCGCGCGCGCGCTGAAGCACGAAGAGGGAGTCGCCCGGTGGGCCTAACAACATGTCATTCAGATCAGGCCCTGTTGCATCATCGGAAATCTTCAGCCGGCCGGGATTGGAGAGGTGCATGCTGGCGCCCTTCAATGTGATCAAAAGCTCGGATGCGCCATCGGTGTCGGGCCGGCATCTCCAGCCATTTGCGTCGGGCTCGCAAAGCCCGCCAGCGCGCCAGATTTGCGGCTTGCCCCGCACCCAGACATTCAAGCCGAATTCCATTTGTCTGAAATCATAGCGGGAAACACCGACGTGAAACCAGAGGCTGCGCACCTGCTGGCTGCGCTTGTCGCGCAAGTGAGCGGCGTCATACGTGCGCACGTAGCAACCCAACGGTCTCTCGGAGGCTATTACCGTACTGGTGAGCGCAATCGCGCTCGCTGCAGACAGAAACAGCACTCTCGCTACTTTGACCAAAGGCTTGCTCCTGTGTTGGAGGCGCGGTCATCCGTGCACCTAATTGACATCGCGTGATGCCGTGTCGATTGTCCAAATCACAGGTTCAACCGCCCGCCGTCGCGATCCACCATGTGTTGCCTGACCCGTCTATGACGCCGCCGCGCTTATCGGTATCGCCCTTTGTTACGGGCGCTTGCGCGGACGTTGCGCCATATTCGAGCGCCTCGCGGTACGTCGCGTCAACATCGGGCACGTAAACATGCAGCCAGATCGGAAACCCGGAAAACTCTTTCGTCGCCTGCGACAGCATGACGATGCTGTCTCCAATGCGTAGTTCGGCGTGCATGATCGACCCATCTTCGCGGGCAAGGCGCATCGCCTCTTCCGCCCGCAAGACTTTCTTGGCGAAGTCGATCACGCCTTCCGCGTCGCTGGCCATCATGTAGATCGAGACGTCAGGGTGATCAGCGGGCTTGTAGTTGTGCATATGCGCTTCCATTCCTGGTTCCGACCTACAGCGAGCCAGGAGGCGTTTCGGTTCCAAACGCCCAGCCGCTCCTGATAACCCACTCCGAAAACAAAAACGCCGGCGAGATCGTCGCCGGCGTTGTCGTCACTCAGGC
>CANMLK010000224.1 GCA_947498445.1 Beijerinckiaceae bacterium | reverse complement strand
GCCTTCCCTGGTAAGTGCAGAGCCATCCGGTCCCATTGATCGTCCCGAAGAGACAGGCGAACCGCCGACATTCAACGCTCCTATCCGAAAAGGAGCTTGAATCAGATTTGAGAGTCCTGGGGAATCTTGAATGTCAACGCGCTCTAGATCAGGAGGTCAGTACATGCGTGCATTCTTCAAATCGGGGACGATGACCCTCGCAGCCGCACTTATTGGCGGAACGGCGCTCGTTTCCGCCCCGGCGTTGTCAGCGTCCGAGCCTTTCCAGCTTGCTCAAATGCAGCGAGACGATAGCGGCGCCGAGCGTGGCGGGCGTGGTGGCGGCGAAGCCCGCGGCGCCGAGCGTGGCGGTCGTGGCGGCGGCGAAGCCCGCGGCGCCGAGCGTGGTAATCGCGGCGGCGGTGGCGGCGAAATGCGCGGCTCCCAGCAACGTGGCGGGGAGATGCGCGGCGGCCAGGCCCGTGGCGGCGACTCGCGGATAAACCGGGCGCCGCGCGAGCAAATCCAGCGCTCTGAGCGCGCGCCGCGCTCCAACATTGATCGCTCAAGCAGAATGCGTGTCGAGCAGCGCCGTGAAATACGCCGCGACGATCGACGCTGGGATCGCCGCGAGGTCCGTGGACGCGCGCCGTTCGTTTACCTTGGCGGCTCGCGCATTGTCGTGCGTGAATATGGCCCGGGCTGGTGCCGCGGCCTGCATCGCGGCTACCACCGCGCGCCCCGCGTCGGCTGGCACAACGCAACCCATCGTGGCCTTTACCGCTGCTAATCCAAGCCAAAGACAACGAAAGCCGCCAGATTCGTCCGGCGGCTTTTTTATGCGCGCGTAGGGTAACGCAGATCAACCTGGGGCAATGTCAGTTCAACCTGCGCCGCGCTCGATCTCGTCCATATCATCGTCAGAGAAACCGAAGTGATGGCCGATTTCATGCACAAGAACGTGCGTGATGATAGCGCCGAGAGCTTCTTCATGCTCGGCCCAGTAATCAAGAATTGGCCTGCGGTAGAGCCAGATCAGATTGGGCATGGCGCCGGAATAACCTTGCGTTTCACCCTGCGCGAGGCCGCGTCCCTGAAATAGGCCAAGCAGATCGAACTCTGTTTCGCATTTCATTTCCTCAAGCACATCTTCGCCTGGAAAATCTTCAACGCGTATGATGAGACCTTCGCATAGTTTGCGAAACGCCTCTGGCAGAGCCGCAAACGCAGCATCAGCGAGCGCATCGAGTTCTGCGAGCGAGGGCGCATGTTGCTTCGACCAATCCAACGTCGCCTCCTTAAAAGAACCAGCCTGTAAACAAGTTCACAGTGAGTATCGCGAGCAATATGTACCCGAGTAAGCGCCCGACGCGCTTGGCCCACACCTCCACGCGATCGCTCTCGTCAATCTGCGCGCCACGCGTGTCCTGCACGATCATGCTGCGCTGATCGTCGTCGACGCGTTTGAGAATTTCCTGCGCGCGCTTGCTCTCATCCTTTTTCGTCATGACGCCATTGTAGGGCGCGACGTGCGCAAACGCACTGCGACGCGCTCATGATTATCGCATCTTAAATGCACGGTCGTTCTGAAGCGCCGCCGACCGGAAGACCCGGTCGAACGTGAAACACGGAGCAAGACAATGAAGACGTTCACAATCGCACTCGCAGCCGCCGCCTCGCTCGTTGGGGCCGCATTCCTCAGCACACAAGCCTCCGCCGCGCCCGGCTTTGGCGGTGGCGGGTTCAAGCCCGGAATTGGCAAAGGAGGCGGGGGGTTCAAGCCCGGCGGTTTCAAGCCTGGTGGTTTCAAGCCGGGCGGCTTCAAGCCCGGCATGGGCGGCGGAGCGTGGAAGCATCCCCACCATGGCCACGGACATTGGGGTCACGGTCGTGGCCGCGGCTGGGACTATGCTGCGGTCGGATTTGCAGGCGCCGCCTACTTCGCAAGGCCGCTCTACACCAGCGCCTATTCCGAATGCGAATGGGTCCGCGTTCGCACCGAGTTTGGCCCGCGCTGGCGCCCCTATTGCTGATCAGCAGCAGCCCCATAAAAAAGGCCCGGTGAAAACCGGGCCTTTCTCAATTCTGCAGGCAGTAAAGATCAGCCGCGCCACGCGCGGATATCGACGAACTTGCCTTCGATCGCCGCCGCTGCCGCCATCGCCGGCGACACAAGATGCGTGCGGCCGCGAAAGCCCTGACGGCCTTCAAAATTGCGGTTCGACGTAGACGCGCAACGCTCGCCCGGCGCCAGCTTGTCGGGGTTCATCGCAAGGCACATCGAGCAACCCGGCTCGCGCCATTCAAATCCCGCTGCAAGGAAAATCTTGTCGAGGCCTTCGGCTTCCGCCTGCTGCTTCACAAGACCAGAGCCCGGCACCACCATCGCGTTGACATGTGCGCTGACCTTCTGGCCGCGCGAAATCGCGATGCTGGCGATCTCGGCCGCCGCACGCAGATCCTCGATACGCCCGTTGGTGCAGGAACCGATGAAGGCGCGATCAATCGACAGATCGGTGATCTTCTCGCCGCCCTTCAGGCCCATGTAAGCCAGAGCGCGCTGAATCTTGTTGCGCACGTTCTCGGACGCGCCTTCATCCAGCTTCGGCACTGTGCCGTTGATGGAGATGACATCCTCGGGCGACGTGCCCCAGGTGATGAGTGGCGGCAGTTTGGCAGCGTCGAGACGCACAACCTTGTCGAAATGCGCGCCCTCGTCGGTCTTCAGCGTTTTCCAGTAAGCGACCGCCTGATCCCAATGCTCGCCCTTGGGCGCCTTGGGGCGGCCTTTCAGATATTCGAACGTCTTTTCATCAGATGCGATGAGACCGGCGCGCGCGCCGCCTTCAATCACCATGTTGCAGACCGTCATGCGGCCTTCCATGGACAGCGCGCGGATGGCCTCGCCGTCGAATTCGATGACGCTGCCCGTTCCGCCCGCTGTGCCGATCTCGCCGATGATGGCCAGAATAATATCCTTTGCCGTGACGCCGTCGCCGAGCTTGCCGTCGACGGTGACGCGCATGTTCTTGGACTTCTTCTGGATCAGCGTCTGCGTGGCGAGCACATGCTCGACCTCGGACGTGCCGATGCCATGCGCCAGCGCGCCAAACGCGCCGTGCGTCGCCGTGTGGCTGTCGCCGCACACAATCGTGGTGCCCGGCAACGTGAAGCCCTGCTCCGGCCCGATGATGTGGACAATGCCCTGACGGATGTCCTTGCCGTCATAATATTCGAGGCCGAAATCCTTGGCGTTCTGCGCGACCTGTTCGATCTGCGCCTTGCTCTCGGCATCTTCGACGGGCGCGTCACGGTCGGTGGTGGGAATGTTGTGATCGACGACGACGAGCGTCTTCTCCGGCGCGCGCACCTTGCGGCCGGACATACGCAGACCTTCAAAGGCCTGCGGCGACGTCACTTCGTGGACGAGATGCCGGTCGATATAGAGCAGCGTCGTGCCGTCCGGCTGGACTTCGACAACGTGGTCGTCCCAGATCTTGTCGTAAAGCGTGCGTGCCTTCGCCATCGCAGTCACTCGTCCTCTCGTGTGGATCGCTCTCGTGTGGATCGCAGATTTCCAGATTGGCCTGCTTTTAGCTGGTCTGCACGCGGACGCAAAGCCCGGCTTTTCAGCCTGCCCCGTCCGGACGCAGCACCTTATTGGCTAAAATGGCGATTTGATCCAGTCCTTGCAAGAAGCCGATTTCCGGCGTCATATCAAGATGATCGCTGTCGCACAGACTGCCGAGGCCCCGCACGATGCTGCAAGCCCCACGCCCACCCGTAGCGCCTTATCTGACGGTGACGCCCGCCGCCGCGGCCATCGCTTTTTACACGACCGACTGACTCAACCAAGACGTGCGCAGAAGTCACCGCGCGCGCAGCCTGCTTTCAGTGCGATTTGGCCCTAACGGTAGATTGCGATGACGGATCGATCAGCTCTTGTTCTTCATTGTCTTAACGATCATGCCGGCGATAGCGGTGACGATAGCGCCAGTCGCGCCGCCGCCAACAAGTTGACCCGCTACCGCTCCGATATCCAGGCTGCCTGCGCCGCCCGCGAGTGCGGGAATAATCGATCCAAGCATCGAAGCGCCGCCTGCGCCACCCAGCGCGCCAGCGATTGTGTTGCCGACCGGACCCAAGCTCAAATTCTTAAGAACGCCGCCAAGGGCGTTGCCGCCTATTGCGCCGCCGAGCGCTTGAATGATGAGATTGATCAGAATGCCTGACATGGATCGCCCCCAGTTTCAGCCATCGACCGACATCCCCACATGGAGGCCGGTGACGCGCAAGCTTGAACGAATCAACAGATTTTTGCAAATTTGCTCGGCTGCATACGCCCCGAGCGACGCGATGCATTGCGGCACACTGGATGATACGCACAGAATGCGGTCAGACCAATCCCTGGGCCGGACTATCGAGTCCAGCTGTGGTCAGAGCTTACAGACAATTGACGGAAGCCGGATGCGGACCGACAAACGTTAGAGTCGCACGGCAGCATCGAATGCCTATTGGAAGATACCACTGGATCAGCATTCAGAGTGGTTACCAAAGATGATCACCTAACCAACTCATTTTGGAACTTCTATCCGCAGAGCTCATAAAAAAGGGCGACCACTTGGGCCGCCCTTCCGCAATCCTAAAGTTAAAAACCTTACGCCTTGGCGGCAGCCGCGTCCTTGGTGGCGGCGGTCTTGGCGGCCTTCGCGACGGTCTTGGCCTCGACGCGCGCGGCCTTTTCGGCGGCGGTCTCGGGCTTTTCGGCGATACGGGCGGACTTGCCGCGACGATCGCGCAGGTAATACAGCTTGGCGCGACGCACCTTGCCGCGACGCACGACCTTGATGGAGTCGATGTTCGGCGAGAACAGCGGGAACACGCGCTCCACGCCTTCGCCGTAGGAAATCTTGCGGACCGTGAAGCTCTGGTGGAGGCCGCCGCCCATGCGCGCGATGCAAACGCCTTCATAGGCCTGCACGCGCGAGCGCTCGCCTTCCTTCACCTTCACGTTGACAATGACGGTGTCGCCCGGCTGGAAGTCCGGAAGGGCCTTGCCTTCGGCCAGCTTGGCCATCTGCTCGTTATCGATCAGTTCAAGAATATTCATGTCGTCTCTCCGTTCCGCCCCTTGGGGGCGAGCGTTTCGGAACGCTGTTTTGAGTTAGAGGGGGGCCTATACACGGGCGGGGAAGGTTTGTCGACACTGGCGCCCCTCAATCCGCCTGCCCGGACGCCTTGTCGATCAGATCCGGCCTTCTCTCCCGCGTGATGCGCTCCGCCTCCTCCCGCCGCCAGCGCGCGATCTTGGCGTGGTCACCGGAGACAAGCACCTCGGGTATCGCCCGCCCCTCCCACTCCCGCGGCCGGGTAAATTGCGGATATTCCAGCAGGTTCGCCTCGAAACTCTCTTCTGATCCAGACTCGGTCTTGCCCATCACGCCCGGAATCAGCCGCACGCAGGCGTCGATCAGCACCATGGCAGCGATCTCGCCGCCCGACAGGACGTAATCGCCGATCGAGACCTCTTCGAGCCTGCGCGCGGCGATCACCCGTTCGTCCACGCCCTCGAACCGGCCACAGACGATGATGGCGCCCTGCCCCGCAGCGAGTTCGCGCACGCGTTCCTGCCGGAGCGGGCGACCGCGCGGCGACATCAGCAGGCGCGGGCGCGGATCGTCCGGCGCGATGCCTGCGTCCAGCGCAGCGGCCAGCACGTCGGCGCGGATGACCATGCCCGGCCCCCCGCCCGCAGGCGTGTCGTCCACCGCGCGATGGCGGCCAATTCCGTGATCGCGGATGTTGCGCGTCTCAAGCGACCACAAGCCGCGCCCCAGCGCATCGCCGGAAAGCGAGGCGCCGAGCGGGCCGGGAAACATGTCCGGCATCAGGGTGAAGATCGTCGCGCGAAACATGCGGGTGCTTTAGCACTTTTTACGAGGCGCGCGACCCTAGCAGCCTGTCGGACTTAACTTGTCCTGGCGGCGGGGCAAGGGCAAGCGTAGAATCAGCGTATTGATTCCTCGCGATGATGGCGGCCGCTCCGATGGACAATTTCCGCGAGATTGACCGCCAGACAGGCTTTTTACTGCCGCCTT
>CANMLK010000223.1 GCA_947498445.1 Beijerinckiaceae bacterium | reverse complement strand
CGCCGCCGCGGCGACGATCGCCATAGCGGTCCTCAGGGCGGCCTTCGCCACGTCGCCAGTCGCGGTCATCTCCACCGCGACCCATGCGGCCCATGCCCTCGCCGCGGCCCATGCCGGGGCCGCGTGTGCCAGAGTTGGCGTCGGGTTGTAAGGGCTGGGCGGGCTGGATCTGGGGTGGCTGTGTTTGGGGTGGCGTCGGCGCGGGCGTCTGGGCGATTGCGGTGGCGCCGAGAAGGGCGGCTCCAAACGCTGCAGTAAGCGCGAAAGCGCGTGAATATCCTTTTGACATTTTGATCTCCTCAAGCCCGCCCAATAAGCAAGTGGATGCTATGTGGCGCCTTAAACCAGATCAAATTAAGGTTTGTTCATATATAGTAACTGCCCAGGTTGTTTCCAGGCACCGTTATTTTTAGCTGATTTTCCTGGACGCTTGAAGCGGTTTCCGATTCAAGAATGGGATGGTCGCTGAATCGCCAGATGTTCCGCCCCGTGAAGAACTGATCGCGTTGATTCAGGCGCTGTTGGCGGATAACGCTGCCTTGAAGGCTCGGGTCGCGGAACTTGAGCGGCGTCTGGGCCTGAACTCTTCCAACAGCGGCAAGCCGCCTTCGAGCGACGGTTTGAAGAAGCCGCCAGCCGCACTCGCGTCAGAACTCGAGAAACTGCTTGCGCAAGGTGGGCTGGGTGTACTCCGTGCGCACCGCGCCGCGCCGCTGGAGAATGGGCACGAGCCCCTCTGTGACCGCGTTGATCGCCCGGCGGCTGATGAGGTGATAGGGCTGGCGCAACAGGAAGCCGTCGCCGCCCACCTCGTCGATGATCGAGATCATCTTGTCGGCGACCTGCTCCGGCGTGCCGATGACGTCGACGGTGCCCTTGCTGGCGTCGCGCACGAGTTCGCGCAGCGTCTTGTTGGCGCCGTTCTGGGTGAACTTTTCCAGCATCGTGGACTCGCCGTTCGTCGTCAGCTTCGGCAAGGGCTTGTCGAGTTCAAACTGCGAGAAGTCGATGTCGGTCAGCACGCTGATGTGACAAAGCCGCTGGTCGATATGGCGCTGCGAACTGATCGCGCGCTCATTGGCGGCGTGCGCTTCGGCCTCCGTTTCGGCCAGCACTGGCGCAAGCTGGAACAGCACCTTGATGTCGTCAGGATTGCGCCCGAAGGACGCCGCCTGCGCGCGCACATCATCGCGGAAAGCCTTCATCGCCGTCGCGCCGTTTGCGGTGGCGATGATCGTGTCCGCATGCCGCGCAGCGAAAGCGCGTCCGCGCGGCGAGCCGCCCGCCTGAAAATAGAGCGGCCGCCCCTGCGGCGACGGCGCTGTGTTCAGTGGTCCACGCGACTTATAATACTTGCCGTTGAAGTTGATGGGCGCAACCTTGGACCCGTCAGCATAGGTCTGTGTCTTGTGGTCCATCACCACGGCGCCCGGCTCCCACGAGCGCAGCAATTGATTGACGCAATCAACGAACTCGTCGGCCATGTCATAACGCACAAGCCGATCTGGCAGATGGTCGAGGCCGAAATTCTGCGCCGCGCTTTCCTCCCCGCTCGTCACAATGTTCCAGCCAAAGCGCCCGCCCGCGATGTGATCTATGGTGCACGCGAGGCGCGCGAGCAGGAACGGGTGATAGCCAAGCGTCGACATGGTGGTGACGACGCCCAGATGCTTGGTGTGCGACGCAATCACCGCCACCAGAGGCACGGGATCGTGACGCGGCGCATTCACCGCATTCTTGAGCACGAACTTCATGTCGCCGCCAAACGAGTCCGACACCATCAGCGTGTCGGCGAACATGACGCAGTCAAAGCAGGCGCGCTCGAGACTCTTGGCTAGATCGACGTAGAAATCACCCGACCACGGATAGCCCCCCGACGACGTCATCGGGTCGAGCCATTCGTCGACACTGAAGCTGGTGAACCATGCAAGGTGGAATTTCTTCGGCATAGTCGTCCTCCCTTGTGATCCACGCACGCACAGGCTGATCGCCTAGCGGCCGAGTATCTTCTTCACCTTCTGCACCACGGCCGGCGAGGTGTTCATCACGCTGGCCACAATCGCGAGCGTCTTTTCAGCGTCGAGAGGATCGACGACAAGCCGATGCTTGGTCATTTCCGTTCGGAACGTCTCATCATTTACGAGACGCTGAAATGCGACCTGATAGGCGGCAAGGACAGCGGGCGGCACGCCGGGCGGCGTCATGTAGGGCCGTCCCACTTCCTGACCCGACAGCATCAGTCGAAACGCTTCCCGCTCTTCATCAGTCTTGGCGAAGTTGATGATCAGCGGAACGTCGGCAAGCTCCTTGTTTCCTGACAAACCGTATTGCGCGATGACCTTGATCTTGCCGGTTTCCAGTAATTGCGGGAACGAGTTCTTAGTGCCCGTGTAAGAGGCGCTTCCGTAGCCGGCCACCTCGCCATTGGTCATAGCAAGGATGATGGCGCTCGCACCCTTGTAGCCTTCGATGACCTTCATGCGCGTGCCAATCACGCTGTTGACAAGCCGCGGCAGCATGGACGCGAAAGCGGCTGCGCCGGTGCTGCCCGTCACCAGCTCCTTTTGAAAGAGATCGTCGAACTTCGTGACGCCGGACACGTCGGTGGCAAGGATTACTTCGGTGTCGCGCGCGCCGCTGCCAATCCAGCCGAATTTGCGCGGGTCGTATTTTGCGTGGTCGGGATTGAACAGGGGCTCAACAAGGGCGGCGGGGTTCATGGCGCCGATGACAGTCCCATCTTTGGGCGCGACGTTGTAGAGATAGTTCATCGCCACCATTGATCCCGCGCCCGCCATGTTCTGCAGGACCAGCGTTGGCTGGGTGGGATGCAACGCGCGAGCGAAGTGCGGCGCCATCAAGCGGGTGTAGACGTCATACGCCCCGCCTGCGTCTGTCCCGATGATGACCCTGATTTGGCGACCGGCGAAGAAATCGTTCGGCGTTGCGCTTGTTGCTGATGCGTGTTGCGCCCCAAGCGCAGCCAGCGTTGTAAGAAAAAGACACGCCCGTAGCTTGCTGCGCATTGTCGCCTCCGCTCCTGTCGCCAGCAAGCACACGCGGTGAAGCCAAACGCCTTATCGAGGCGGGTTGGCCATCAATGGCTTGCATATTCTCAAGGCTACGTGAACTTGCCCCTATTTGGTGACTCCCAAAGAGGAATATTGTGTAGCTTGACTTTCTTCTTTGCAAGACTTTTTTCTTTCGACCTCGTGGCGGGCCTCGAACGTTATCGGGCTGACGTAGCCCAGCGTCGAATGAAGCCGCTTGACGTGCTCGCAGCGGACCAGACGCACCGCCTCCTGCCTGAACTCAAGCGTGTAATTCGTTCTCGGCCTTTTCATCAAAATGGCTCCACTGGCCGTGATTGTAAATCATCGGCATCGGGAGACGTTTTTCGGGGGCAAGTTCATAGCCACAACAAAGAGGCGAGCGTCTATGCCGCCCGGAGCAGCGGCCCGCGGTTCCTGGCGCTCTACTGCCGCGAGAAAACCTTCACTGGCGATTGACTGCCATCCGCCCAGGTCAGCCGCACCGAGACCATCTTCAGAGCGGCGGGAACCGACACATAGGGTTTGGCGTCCGAGGGAATGGAGTGCGGATCGCGTTCGTTGCAGGGCGGCATTGGCAGCACGTTTGTAGGCGGCACGTCGCCATAGCCGATCTCGGCTTTCGCGATGGCGCAACGGAAACTCATAAGCTGTGTGTAATAAACCCAGTCGGCGCGCGGCTGGTTGGCTCCGAAAGCGATCCAGCTGTTGGAGAAGCGTTCCAGAATGTCCCGCTGCCCGCGAATGAGTTCAATGCGCGGATCAAAGCGGATCGGGAATGGCCCAATAGTGCGCCCCGCCGCATCATCATAACGCACATCGATTGTCGTCGCCGTCACATTGCCCGGCAACTCGAACGACGTGTTAGGAACGGGCTTACCCGTGCGCGGATCGAGCGCGGCCATGTGTCCGGTGGCGTTGAACTCGCCCGAGGGGCCATTGCGCCAATAGAGACTCGTCGCCGCTTCTGGCGGTGAAATCGCGACCATCCAACCCGCATTCGAGCGCATGAAAGTAGCTGTGGGCGTGAGAGTCGCGGTCTCAAGGTAAGAGCGCAGCGAGGCGTGGCTTTTGCGCGCGCGCTCCGCCCATTCTGCTAGCACGGATTGATCTAGGAAAAAGGGTACGAGACGGCCGTCGGTCTCTGCTTCGAGAAAGCGACCCATGGCTTCCATCTCACGACGCTTGTCGGCAATCGTCTGGCTGCCAAGCCGGTCTTGCGTAAACTCCTCTGCGAGCAAGTATTGCGCGGGCGCGTAGTCGGTGTGGGCTATAGAAAGCGCCTCGACGCGCTTGCGCCGTTCCTCGCCTTCAAATTGCAACGCATGGACGAGTGACGCGGCGCGGCCCGTCGTTTGCTCGGCAAGGCGGGCGTAGATTTCCCGTGCGCCGGCGCGGCCATCCTGCGCACGCAGCAACGCGGCGAAACGCAGATGCGGATCAATGGCGTCGCCGCCTTGCGTCGCGAGCGCGAGATAATCGCGCCGCGCCGACAAAGCATCGCCCCGCGCCTCGAAGCTGCGGGCGTTGTGATATAGCTCGGGCGGGGTTTTCGCGTTCTGCACAATGCCGCCGGATTTCGCGAGAATGGCGAAAGCATCCGCAGGCGTCGCGCCCGGGGGAACGAGCGTACCACGTGGCGGCTCGGTGGGCTGCGCGACAATTGGCGGCGCGACTTGCTGGGCGATAGGAGACTGCGGGCTGGGCGTCGGCGCATTGGCGTCGGGCGGACGCATGAACAATAGCGCCAACGCCGCCGCGCCAACGCCAATGCCGGCGAAGCCGAGCAGGACCGGCAACTTGCCGCCAGAGGAGGGTGCATTACGGTCAGTGATCGCAGCCTTGCGCGCGAGCTCACCCTCGGCGCCGCGCATCTCGACCCTGAACGCGTGCACGGGGTGGGGAATGTTTTTGACTTCCTGCATGCCGATGTCGCGAAACGGCACCGACATTTTATTAGCCACCTGTTCGAAGACGCTTTGCGAAACGCAAATGCCGCCGGGCTCGGCGAGGCCTTCAAGACGCGCGGCGATATTGACGCCATCGCCCAGCAGATCGCCGTCGCGTTCCACGACATCGCCGATGGTGATGCCGATGCGGAACAGCATCTGCCGGCTGGGCGCAAAGCCCATGTTGCGGGTGCGCAGGCTCTCCTGAATATCGATGGCGCAGCGCGTGCATTCGACAGCGCTGGGAAATTCCACCAGCAACGAATCGCCCGCCGTGTTGCAGACGCGCCCGCCCGATTTGCGCACGAAATCCTCGAAGACCTCGCGATAGCTGGCGAGGCGCAGCAGCGTATCCTCCTCGTCCTCGGAGACAAGGCGGCTGTAGCCGGCGATGTCGGCGGCGAGAATGGCGGCAATCTTGCGCTTCAGAACGGTCATTTGCGTTGCAGAACAGTTATGGGCGATGTAATTTCAGGCAGGCGGAATCGCCCACAGGCAAAATATAGGGGATGTCCCGTTCGATGTTGAAATTCGCGGAACGGACGCCGCTGTTTGAAAGCTATGCCGCCTTCGCGTTTTGATCAAGCCGCGCGGCCGACGAGGCTGCCACGCTTTGTTTGTCGAAGGCGGCTCAAAGCGCGGGAGCATGCTTTTGCGCCTTCAGGCGTCAGATGTGTCTCATCATGTTCCCCGCCAGCACCTCTGTCCCAGATTCTCGGTTGTGATTTAAGGAGAGTTTTGGTCTCGTCGTCATGACGAAGGAACCAAGATGAGCCCTAGAACCTCAAGCGCCAAAAAGCCTGCCGAGCAGGTGATGAAGGACATACGCCGTGCGACCCGACGCATTTCTCAGCGGAAGATAAAATCCTGATCGTTCTGGACAGCCTGCGCGGCGAAGACAGCATCGCCGAACTTTGCCGCAAGGAAGGGATCGCACAGAGCCTCTATTACACCTGGTCCAAGGAGTTCATGGAAGCCGGCAAGCGCCGGCTGGGCAGCGAAGCCGAATCGCGGCGGCAAATATCCAGCCGCCATTAAGCCCGGCATGTTGCTATAGATCGCGAGCATGCGCACGCACATTATCGGAGTGCATTAGCGTTTCGCTCCGCTCGCGGCAGCAGGTT
>CANMLK010000222.1 GCA_947498445.1 Beijerinckiaceae bacterium | reverse complement strand
GGCGGCATCGGCCTGACAAAAGATTTGCCCATCGAGAAATTCTGGCGCCAGCAACGCAGCTATTGTATTACGGAGGGCGCTACGGAAGTTATGAAAGCTGCGATCGCACGTCATGTGCTGCGAAAATATAAATAAACCGCAACCTGTCGAAATTTTCCGCCAGTTTTTAACAAGAAGACGCCGCGATACTACACACATCCGGCGCCAAAGACGGCGCCGAGAAAACGCTGCAGGAGGAATCGATGTCGTTCTCGAGTTTTATCCGAAACGCGATTCGCACCGCCATAGGCGTCGCGCCACTGATTTTCTGGTTCGCCGGAAACACCAAGGCGCAGGATTCGTTCTACGCCGAGAAAACAATCAAAGTGATCGTCGGCTTTCCGCCGGGAGGGGGATACGATATCTATGCGCGAGTGCTGGCGAGGCATCTGCCGCAGCACATTCCCGGCGCTCCCAAGGTGATCGTAACTAATATGCCGGGCGCGGGCAGCCTCACGCTCGCTAATTACATCTTCAACGTCGCTCCGAAAGATGGGACGGAAATTGCCTCTGTAGAGACGTTTATCCCTTTCGAAGCAATTTTCCGGGGAGCGGGCGTCCGATTCGACCCGTCGCAGTATTCCTGGATCGGCGCCCTGAATTCCGAGATGACGACGTGCGCCGTCTGGCATGAGTCCAAGATCATGTCGTTCCAAGATTTGTTCAATATCGAAGCGACGTTTGGAGCCACTGGATCCGGCGCTCCCCCTGTGACGGAACCGAAGGTCGTGAACAGCGTCTTGGAAACCAAGATGAAGGTGATCCCGGGCTATCCCGGCACAACGGACATTTTTCTTGCCATGGAGCGCGGAGAACTGGATGGCGTTTGCGGTGTCGGCTGGACGACACTCATTTCGACGCGGGGCGATTGGCTCAGCCAGGGAAAATTGAGGGTACTCGTTCAGAATGCTGTGAAACGACACTCGAACCTTTCTGACACGCCCCTTCTGGTCGAGTTCGCAAAGACGGAGGACCAGAGAGCTTTGCTGACCCTCCTCGCGAGTCCGCATCGGATCGGCCGTCCGTACATTGCGCCTCCCGGGATGCCAGCGGATCGCGTTGAAGTTCTGCGCAGCGCATTCGAAGCCACGGCAAAACACAAAGCATTTCTCGATGAAGCGCAGAAGCTGAAGGTTGCCATAAACTTCGTTCCCGGGAAGGAACTGGAATCCGTTTTCGTGGACATCGCAAAAATGGATCAGTCGCTGATCGAAGCCATGATCAAAGCGCGTAACCAATAGGCGTCTCGGACTCTGCGTCTCGGGTAGATATCGTTCCTCAACATGCGGAGATATGCATGACCGGCAATTACGAAACGATTCTGGTGAGCAAAGCGGATGGCGTTACAACCGTCCGGTTCAACAGGCCCCACAAGAAAAACGCTATGAACCCCACCCTTCATCGTGAGATGTATCACGTCCTGGATGAGCTTGAGTTTGACGATGAGACCCAGGTTCTCGTCCTCACCGGCGAAGGTGACGCGTTTTCTGCGGGTCAGGATTTGAAGGAGTATTTTGACGCAAACAAGGATTCTGCCCGCGATCGGGAGGAGATTCGCCGCATATCGCACGGATGGCGTCACCAGAAACTTTACAACTACGCCAAACCCACTATTGCGATGATCAACGGATGGTGTTTCGGCGGCGCATTCACGGTGGTCGCCTCGGCAGATGTCGCTATCGCGGCTGATGAAGCAACTTTCGGCATTTCCGAAATCAACTTGCCTGCCGGCGGGCCTCGTTGCAAAAGTTGTATCAGGGCTCATGCTACCCCGTCAGGCGCTCTATTACAGTATGACAGGCGAAAAGTTTGACGGACGCCGTGCAACGGAACTTGGTTTCACAACGATGTCCGTTCCGAGAGCCGAGCTTGAACAGCGGACCCTTCAAATAGCAGACGTACTAAAACGCAAGGATCCCCGAGCGCTTAGAGCAACCAAGGAACTCTTCAAAGGCGTCGATCTGCGGGCGATGAGTTTTGACGATTCCTGGCATTGGCTCAACGCAAGGGAGCGCCAGCTTACATTGGAACAGAAAAACAAAAACTGGATGGATCAAGGCGTCGCTCAATTCATGCAAGGAAACTACAGGCCGGGCGTCGAGGTAATGCCCAAAAGCGAATAACCACGAATGCGCCTCGATGAAGTCGGCAATGTTTTCAGCGAATGATCAGGTCCATGGAAAGGGTAAGCGCTGCAAGTGCTGCTCGGCGCCCAGCCGAACACTGTCTCTCTAAGCTCGCGCTTACCTTCTCCACCTCAGCCCGCGTTTGCCAAACTCTCGAACTTGATTTGGTCGAACGCGTCTTCGACAGAGTGGACGTGATCCAGCATCGCTGTGTGCGCGTCGGTAGAATTGCCTGACAGGATCGCCTCCACGATACTATCGTGTTCGGCGTGCGAGCGCACGAGACGCCCCGGTGCGCGAAATTGCGCGCGCCGGAACGGATCGAGCCTGCGGCGAAGTCCAATAGCGATGTCGAGCAGCACAGGGTTATGGGCGCCTTCGTAAATCGTCAGATGAAATGCGCGATTGGCCTGCGCATAATCTTCTTCCAGAGACTGCGCTACGAGTTCACCCATCCGCTGATGAAGCGCGTGTAGCCGCCGACGTTCCAGCGGGTTCATGCTGATGGCCGACAGCCGGGCGCAGGTCGCCTCGATTTCGCCCATGGCCACGAAGAGTTCGCTGAGCCGCTCCCTCGTCACACTGGCGACCACCGCCCCGCGGCGGGGCCGCATCTCAATCAGTCCGCTGGTCGCTAACTGACGCAGGGCTTCTCGAACAGGCGTGCGGGACACGCCGTAACGCTCCGCCAGTCCCTGCTCATCAAGCCGCGTGCCCGGAGGCAATACCCCGTCGAAAATTTCTGTGGCGAGCGTGCTCGAAAGCATTTCGCCACGCGTCATACGGGAAGAATCACCATCATCCATGCGAAGAGGTTGGCCCAAAAACTGCTCCTTTGTCAGTCACGCTGCAGCATAAAATTTGCGCACCGACCCCAAAATTGAGGCATACAGAATCGCAATATTGTATGCAATATTTTCCGAACGCATACAAGTAGTGGGGGTTCTTCTTATGGATCGCAGATCATTCCTGAAAACCGGCGCAGCGGTCGCTGCAAGCGTGTCAGCTCCCGCCGTCTGGTCTCCGTCTAAGGCGCAGTCGCGTCAGGAGACGTTGCTTATCGTATCTGAAAGCGGCCCCAATAACCTCGACATTCACGGCGTGGGCACCAACGTGCCCGGCTACGAAGTTTCCTGGAACTGCTACGACCGCCTCATCAGCCACGAGATGAAGTCCGGCCCCGGCGGCGTGCCTTATTACGACCGCGACAAGTTCAAGCCAGAACTCGCCGAGGACATGAACGTCGGCGACATGTCCGCGACATTCAAAATACGCAAGAACGCGAAATTTCAGGACGGAACGCCCGTCACAGCCAAAGACGTGAAATGGTCGCTCGACCGCGCAGTCTCCGTCGGCGGGTTTCCGACATTCCAGATGAAGGCCGGCTCGCTTGAAAAGCCCGAGCAGTTCGTCGTGGTCGATGACAATACGATCCGCGTCGACTTCATCCGCAAGGACAAACTGACCATCCCCGATCTTGCCGTGATCGTGCCTTGCGTCGTCAATTCCGAGTTGGTGAAAAAGAACGCAACACAGCAAGACCCCTGGGGGCTGGAATACACCAAGCTCAACACCGCAGGCAGTGGGGCCTACAAGGTGACGCGGTGGACGCCCGGCACTGAGGTCGTTCTTGACCGAAATGACCAGTGGACCTCGGGCCCGATGCCCAAGGTGCGCCGCATCATCTGGCGCATGATCCCTTCGGCCGGAAACCGCCGCGCACTCCTGGAGCGTGGAGACGCCGACATCTCCTACGATTTGCCCAACAAGGACTTCTCCGAACTCAAGGGCAACGACAAGCTCCGCATCATCTCGACGCCGTACTCCAACGGCATCCAGTACATCGGCATGAACGTGAAAATCGCGCCCTTCGACAACGTCAAGGTGCGCCAGGCCGTCGCTTACGCGCTGCCCTATCAGAAGATCATGGACGCTGTGCTCTTTGGGCTTGCCGAACCCATGTACGCCGCCAAGGCCGGCGCGCCGCTGGAAGCCAAATGGCCGCACCCGCATCAATACAACACGGACATCGCGAAGGCGCGGCAATTGCTGGCTGAAGCCGGTTATCCCAACGGCTTCGAGACGACGCTGTCCTTCGATTTGGGTTTTGCGGGCATCAATGAGCCGCTCTGCATCCTCGTGCAGGAAAGCCTTGCCCTGATCGGCATCAAGACGACGATCAACAAAATCCCTGGCGCCAACTGGCGCACGGAATTGAACAAGAAGACGATGCCCCTGTTCACCAACGTGTTCTCAGGCTGGCTCGATTATCCCGAGTACTTCTTCTTCTGGTGTTACGACGGACAGAACTCCGTCTTCAACACAATGAGCTATCAGTCAAAGCAAATGGACGGATACATCGAAGCCGCACGCGTCGCCGCCGCCAATAATGACACGGCCGCATATGAGAAGAGCGTTAAGGAATTCGTCGACCTCGCATACACCGATGTTCCACGCATTCCGATGTTCCAGCCTTACGTGAACGTTGCAATGCAAAAGAACGTCGACGGATATCAATACTGGTTCCATCGTCGCCTTGATTATCGCGCCTTGACCAAGGGTTGATGAAGCTGGCGACCAACTGAAGGAACGCACGACATGCTGACGATGATCGCCAAACGCATGATGCTCGCCATACCGAGTATTATCGGAGTGATCATCGTCACGTTTCTGCTCACGCGGGTGTTGCCCGGCGACACAGCGGCGTATTTCGCTGGTCCGGCGGCCTCGGCGCAAGCGGTTGAGGAAGTTCGCAAGAAGCTCGGCCTCGATCAACCCATCCCCGTGCAATTTGCCAGCTATGTGGCAAACCTTGCGCGCGGGGATCTCGGCGCGTCGCTGACCACGGGTCGCCCGGTCGTGACTGAGCTGGCCGCGCGCTTGCCTGCGTCAGCGGAACTCACGCTTGCTGCCTTGATACTGTCGCTCCTGATCGCCGTGCCGCTGGGAATCCTCGCGGCTATGCGCAACGATTCCTGGATCGACCATTTCACACGGATATTCACCACAGCAGGCGTATCGCTACCGGTGTTTTTTACCGGCCTATTGTTTGTGTATGTGTTCTACTTTCTGCTGGGCTGGGCCCCCGCTCCGCTTGGAAGGCTGGACGTTTTTCATTCGCCGCCGCCAGAGTGGACAGGATTTTTTCTCATCGACTCTCTTGTCTCGCGTGAATGGGAAACATTCCGCGCGGCGCTTGCGCAATTGGCGCTGCCAACGATTACGCTCGCTGTTTTCTCTCTCGCTCCCATCGCCCGCATCACGCGCGCGTCGATGCTTACTGTGCTGGCGTCAGATTTCGTGCGCACCGCCCGCGCTGCGGGCTTGTCCGGCGGCACGGTGGTCATGCGTTACGCGTTCCGCAACGCGCTCTTGCCTGTAATCACGACGCTGGGAATGGTGTTTTCGTTCCTGCTGGGCGCCAACGTGCTTGTTGAAAAAGTATTCGCCTGGCCCGGCGTCGGCTCCTACGCGGTGGAAGCGTTGCTCGCGTCCGACTACGCTCCCGTTCAGGGATTCGTGCTGGTGATGGCGATCCTTTATGTCCTTGTGAACCTCGCTATCGACCTGCTCTACGGCGTCGTCGATCCTCGCATGAAGGTGGAAGGATGACTTCTCTTGCTGAAGATCCATCTGCGGTTCAGCCTGTTCGCGTGAGCGGCCTGCGATCCGTGTTCAACCACACGCTCTATGTGTTGCGTGAAAATCCGGTCACCGGTTTTGCGTTCCTGATGTTTCTCTTCTTTGTTCTGTGCGCGACGATCGGTCCGTGGCTCGTGCCGCATGATCCGCTTGCGAGCAACACGTCGCATGCGCTCAAACCCCCGTCCGCCAGCAACTGGTTCGGCACGGATCAGCTTGGTCGCGACATTTTCAGCCGTGTTGTCGTTGCGGCGCGCCTCGATCTTGCGATCGCCGTTTCCTCTGTCGCTATTGTTTTTGCATTCGGTGGATTATCTGGCGTCGCCGCAGGTTATTTTGGCGGCTGGACGGACCGCAT
>CANMLK010000221.1 GCA_947498445.1 Beijerinckiaceae bacterium | reverse complement strand
GGATTGGCTGCAATTCTGGGCGCAGTTGGCGCTGTCCTATTCGGGGCGCGCCAGGCCGGACGCAACGCAGAGCGCGTTGAGCAAATGCGCAAAACCATCGAGGTGCAACGTGATCAACTTGAAGCTGCGGCTCGCCGGCCTCGCGATAGGGACGAGCTTATTGACCGGATGCGCAACGGCTCGTTCTGATGCCGTCACCTGTCTGCCGGTTCCAACCTACAGCCGGGAGTTTCTGGCGCGCGCCGCCGGCGAGGTCGGCAAGCTCCCGGCTGGTTCTGCCGTAGAGCAGATGCTGGGCGATTATGGGGTTGTGAGGGCGCAGGCGCGGGCGTGTCGGGGATAGGGAGCCAGTTTTGAACATGAGGGAAGATTGTTAGTTGAAGCATCCTTAAGAAAGAAATGGGCCACGGGTTCGCAATCTCTTTGTTTCAATATGCTGGTGGAATTTCATCCGCCCGCGCAAAACCTTCGAGCCTTTGAAGGTCGGCTATACTGCTGGGTGCCATTTCCAATAGGTCTTTTCCACGCACCAGTATGGCGAGGCACTGAGCTCGGCTGATAGCTACATTTAGTCGATTGATGTTGAAAAGGAACTCTGAGCCTCGCGGTGCGTCTGCACCATTGGACGTCGCCATTGAAATGATTGCGACCGCGGCCTCTTGCCCTTGAAATTTGTCGACAGTCCCGATGCGTGTTCCTTCCGGCAACCGCCGGCGCAATAAGTTTACCTGGGCGTTGAACGGCGCGACCACGAGCACGTCGTTAAGTTCAAACTTCCGCACGGCACCGGCCTTATCCCGTATCGATTGCGCGAGTAGAGACTGAATGAGTTCTGCTACGGCCAAAGCCTCTTCGCTGCTGCTTTGCGTGCAGCCCTTATGACTGATCTCCATCACCGACAGCCCTACGGCACGAAGCATTGGATGGGCACCGGGTTTAAGCACAAGGCGGCGCTCCGCAGCCTCTGGATGCGAAGTCAGCCTGCCATCATAAAAAACATCAGAAATAAACCCGCAGATTGCCGGGTGCATGCGCCATGAGATGTTCAAAAGAATCCCCCGCTCTGGCGACACTGTGGCATGGTCTTGCATCAAATAGTCCAGGCACGAGAGCCCAGATTCCCCTGGGTGAACACCCTGTACCGGCTGAGGCAGCTGCATCTGGTCGCCAACGAGAACGATATTCCTTGCACAACCGGCTATGGCGACGAGATTACCTAAAGACACCTGACCGGCTTCGTCGATGAAAAGGTAATCGTAGGTGCCGAGCTCATCAGCTCGCGCGAGGTGGAATGCTGTTGCCCCAACGAGCTTGTGATTAGGGTTGACTGCTTCACTTTTGAAGACGGTCTTGACGAACCGACCAGAAAAAATCGTTTCACTGCTTCCTGTGGTCCCCTTCTTGGCGCCTTGAAAATTGAAACCATCTTCGATTGCGCGCTCTTCAACGGCAAACAAAAGATTATTGATCGCCTTATGAGAATTTGAAGAAACCGCAACACGCTTACCTGCTTTCAGCAGGCTCAGGATTACATGTGAAGTCGTATAGGTTTTTCCTGTACCCGGTGGCCCTTGAACAACGACGTGGCTGCTGTCCAGCCGCGTAATCGCATTCTTCGCGGCATTGAGCAGATCAGCGCCTGTGGGGACAATAGGCTCTCCTATAGGGCGCCCCTTTAGCCGGGGGAGCTGCCGCTCAAGCAGCCCAATCAAAGCTTGATCGTTGGCGGTATCACCGGCCGCGATCCGACGCGCGAAAGCAGTCACGGAATCAATGAGAACTTCCTGCCCAATCAGTTTTCCTGGAATCAAAGAGCAATTACTTGGCCATGGGCCGTTCTTCGCACCACGCCGAACGGCGACCTTTCCGATATCGGTGTCCAGGTCTGAAATGGTGCCGGCATATTCCAAAGTGAGTGCCAACTTACAGCTGTCGCCGATCTTCAGTTTAGTTTCTTGCGGTTCGAAACGATAAGTCGCCACCAGAGATTGCTTGTCTGGATAAACGGGGCTCTCCGGATCCAGTGATAAGCCACCAAGGCTTTCGAGATCATCGGCAAGATCGCTATCGCTCCAAGTCTGACGATCAAAAAGAGCCCACCATTGCGGTTTTTGTGACCTCTGGTGAAACCACAATAGTTCAGCGACCAGATTCCGCGTTGCCTCGTTTAAGAGTGGGGCTGCACGAACCGCCGTAGCTAGGCGTTGGCGCTCCGCCTCGTTGGCTTCGCGAATCTCCGCGCGCGCTGCCGCTTCAGCATCTTCTTCTGGTTCGTTGTCGGACAGTCCGTAGACGGCGCCCGCCGGCCGCAAACCCTCAAGCCAGTCGCGCATTCTGGCCGTCGAAACGCAGTCGTCCTCATTGTAATGAGCGATGCCATCTAGAATGGCTTGTTCGCCCGTTTCGCGCCACCGTTCGTACTCGACGATGCTATCGCCGGCATTGGTGACGTCCCCCGAGCGCTTGCCCCAGTAAATCTTTTCTAGATCCTTCAGAGAGTACCCCTCGCATGACGCGCGGATGGCCTGGCGAGCAACTTGATAGAGATCCACGAAGCGTTTCGTCCGAAGAAAATGATCGAGTTCCGCCTCCATCGTCGCGTGGCGCATGGCGAGCCGCTTAAGAGCAGCAGTTTCATAGGGGGCGTAATGATAGATACGCGCGTTCGGGTAGCGGCTGAAGTGCGAGAGAAAAAATTGTATAAACTCTTCAAACGCCACTTTTTCTGTCGAGCGGTCATGCGCCCAGATCGGATAAAATTTATCGCTGCCATCGAAGCCCATTGGGCCCCAAAGACCAAATAAATATTCCAGTCCCTCGGGATAAAGCGGGTCACCTTCCATATCGAAGAAGATGTCTCCGTCCTGACGGCTCGGGAGTAAGGCGAACCCCCGACCGGCCTCGACCGGAAGGATCTCCACAAGAGGGGCTCCTTGTTCCGAACCTTTTTTCTGGAGGCGAGCCTGGCTGACAATTTTGGCCATAGTGTCTTTGCTGATGCCTGCGATCTGAGATGCGGGATCGAGCACCGCTAGTTCGCTTAAAGTATGAACACCAGCGGCCTCGAGCTTGATTATCTGATCACCGCGAATGCCAGCGACGTAGACTGGACTATCCGCGGCCCGCCATTCAGCGTCGCATCGAGGGTGAAAGGGGCATTGCTCACAAGCGGCAGTTCGGACAGGGCGCGTCTTACGTTCATCGAGAGAAGCAAACGCCTCAAACTTTTTCATCAACCGCTTTGTGATCGATCGTGTGCGTTTTAAATCGAACCGTTCTGGCGAGCCGACGCCGACGTGGATCGTGCCATATCCAATCAGCGATCCGGTCGCCTCACTAAGTAGGGCCGCGTAAACTCCCAATTGAAGGAGATGCTCGGCCTTAGCTTTTCGCGCCAGTTTTGCGTCCTCAGGCTCGTACAGCCAGAGGCCGTCAGCCTTGACAGTTCTGATCAGAAAATCGGGGAAGCCAACCCAGCCGGCGTTAGAGAAGGCACCCTGATAGATCAGAGGCGCCCCCCGAGCGATCGCAGCAAGGGTATCGGATACGCGAACGTCAATTGGTCCCGTAGTCCGGATGGCAGTCGCGGGGCCATGCAACGATTCTAATGTCTTAAGTACGGCCGCCTCGTGCTCGAACCCCTTATCCCGAACAAGTTTTAGCGACGGTTTGTCATCGCTCGGCTCCTCAACACCGGCGAGCCAAAGTGCTGCATGGTGGGAGCAGCCAAGGAAGTTGTTCAGGCGCGAAGCTGAAAGGCGTTTGTGCATGTTTAAAACTCGTCACCGTTGCTTCGGACAGCCTGCGCTTGGCCGATTAGCGCGGCATGTGACACCCGCCGATTGAAGGGTGCCCCACGCTTTAGCGACCGACGGTCATTTCGACCTGTTTCACCCGGTTGTCGCCCGCACTTGTTGGACATGCTTGCAGTTACCTCGGAACTCAAATCCCTTGCAGGTGCAATCAAGATGGCCTGCACGACCGTAGGTGACCCGGTAGGTCTGCGATTTATCCCGGTCACTTCCAAACTCCCAAACACCAGTACTCTCAATCTGAGATATCGCAGATTCAGCTCGGGGCGTATCCGCAAGAAGGCGCTCAACTGAGGCAGACGCCACTGTAGCGCCCGCTCGGGCTATCCTGACTTCTTCGATCAGTGCCGGAGCCAGGGTTCGAAGATTATTTGCCAGTTCCGCCAGAAGAGAAGCATCCGGAACGTCATCCGACTCCACCGCATTGATCAGCTTAATCTTGGTTTCGAGTAGGCGAGCGATGTAGCTATCCAGTGATCCCTCAGCGTGAAAGTACTCGACCGTAACTTTCCTAGTTTGGCCCATTCTGTAACAACGGTCTTCAGCTTGCGCGTGATTGGCTGGAACCCAATCGAGATCTTGAAAAATAACATGCGTGCCCGCCGTGAGCGTGATGCCGACGCCACCAGCAATAATATTACACACGGCAACACTCACGCTCGGATCGGTCTGGAATCTATCGACCGCTTCCATCCGCTGCTCCGCAGATTGCGAACCCGTTATGGTAACGGCAGCATTCCCGAGCGTTGCAGCATGCTTGGCAACCCCGTCATTGAACGAGGTGAAGACAACAACCTTGTCTCCCGTTGCGATGACATCTTTGATCCGCTCTGCGACGGCCTTGTGCTTCGCTTTGTGCAAAGCCACGCGAACCTTTGTCAGGCGGGCCAGAAATTGTGTGTCGTTCGGAGCAGCTGGATCGGTGGCTTGATACCACTGGAGAAAATTCTCAACGGCTGTGAGCGCAGCCGGCGCAGCTGAAATGTCCACCGGGACCCATGATCGTATCTTGGGTGGAAGGTCTAGGACCTCGTCTTTCTTTCGCCGGAGCATAATCTCCTTCATCAAAAGATTTAGCTCATCGAGGTTTGATGCACCCGTCGTTACCCAGCCGAAGTCGTTGCGGTATGCCTCGCAGTAGCGCTTTGCGAAGGACAAAAAACTCCTCGCGGCTGGATGCCCCACGCAGCGAAGCAGATTGAATAAATCTCGCGGTCGGCTCGTCATTGGCGTTCCTGTAAGAAGGAACACATAATTTGGTCCGATGAGCGGTGCCTTGGCCTGATCGTTGACCCCTAAGAGTTTCAGGCAGTGTGTCGTCCGAGCACTCGCATTCTTAATGAAGTGTGCTTCATCTAGGATCACGCCGGTCCAAGGAATGTCATGCAGGCGGCTGGCATGCTTGCTCAGGAGATCGTAGTTTACAATTACCCAGCGCGGGTTTTCGACTGCCTCCCTGTCATAACCAACTATCTCAATACGCGCTGCGGGATCCACCATCAGGATCTCACGTTTCCAGTTCAGTTTCAGAGAGGCCGGGCAAACGATCAGAATTACGCCGCTCGGAACTGCGACATTGAGAGCAACGATGGCTTGTCGTGTCTTTCCAAGGCCCATGTCGTCGCCGAGGATCGCGCGCTTTTTTGAAATCAAGAAGACGACCCCATCCGCTTGATGCGGATAGAGTAGCCCCGGCGCAATGGAACCGAGGGCCTCAAGATGGGGGACTGGCACGTTGCTCATTTCAATTCTCCTTTTTAGCCGATTTGGCGAAGTGCCGGGGACGGCAAGCAGGTTCAAATCCCCCAACCCTTAGGTGGGTCAGCCCTTTCTCATCGAAGACACAATAGCTGCGGAATAGCATCGTCCCCAGCCCACACAACCGCATCCTGGTGAGCGCACTCTCCCAAGTCCTCGCTAGTCTGGCGGCCAATTCCAAGCGCAAGATAACTGCGCTCCTCAGGCCAAACACCAGTGGGATCCCCTCCCTGGCCGTCGTATATATGATTGGTCAAGGCGCGCAGTTCTTCGCCTAGTATTGAATGCGCGGCGAGGTTCTCACCGTCACTCTGCATCTTCCCAAAGGGGTTGTCGGCCGTGATAAAGAGGGCGCAGCTTGCTCCCGTCGCGAGATAGAGTTGGCTAAGTTCCCCCGACGGGATCCCGATGAGGAGCGTGAACGCTTTGCCTGGCGCACAGACACGGTAGTGAGTGGCGCGGTAGGCCTCGATCTTTGCGGGTGCGATGGTTGAGACGCTCAACAAAAAACCCTCCATTTTACGGAGGGTCGACGCCACCCGCTTGATTGCTCTCTAAGAGCCGCATCCCCTTTCGGGTGACCACCTTGCCCGGGAAGGCAGGTTGGCTTGGGCGTCGACCCAATC
>CANMLK010000220.1 GCA_947498445.1 Beijerinckiaceae bacterium | reverse complement strand
GAGGTTGGCCTTGATGGCGCGAGGGTGGCGGACATCGCGCGCCGCCACGACCTCACTCGGCAGCATATTTATCAGTGGCGAGCTCATTTGCGAGCGAAGGGCCTCTGGAGCAGTGACGGCAACGTCGCGTTTCTGCCGGTTGAGACGCATGGGAGAACATCGCAATTGTGCGTACGCTCCTTGGCGATCCGGCGGATGCGGCGCAGCGGCGCGCTTACGAACTTCTCGATTACCTGAGAATGGCGCATCGACGCGACGCAATGCCCGCCCAACTCTCCGGCGGTGAAGCGCAGCGCGTTGCAATCGCACGCGCGCTCGCCAACGAGTCCCGCATCATTCTTGCAGATGAACCAACCGCCGCGCTGGATTCTGCACGTGCACTCGCAGTGATCGAACTCCTGCGCACAGCCGCTCTCGAACGACAAGCAGCCGTCCTCGTCGTCACCCACGACGACAAGATTTTCGACCGCCTCGACAAGAAGGTGCATCTGCGCGACGGACGTCTCGATCCCAACGCGTGAAGGGCGGCAGCAGGAACTGCTTTTTTAAACGACTTGCGTCGAAGATCGCGTTCGCCATCGCTTTTGGCGGCGCCAGCTCTGCGTGGGTCAGACACGGAGCTGCGACCCGCATGGCCGATCTTCCGCGCAGGTTTTGCGTCTTTGAAAAGCGCGTAAGTTTGAAGTACCGTCAGGAGCCGCACCGGCTGGGTCGACGAGGAGGATGCATATGACTGGGTGGTCCAACTTCAGGTCAGGCGCGTTGGCAGGAGCGATTTACTTTGGATTTATCGTTCCTTCGCAGGCAGATCCGGAGATAGCCCGGTTTTACGAGAGCAAAACGATCCAGATTATCGTCGGCGCGGGCGCGGGCGGCGGCTATGATCTTTACGCCCGCATGGTCGCGCGACATCTCGGACGGTTCGTGCCGGGCCATCCTGGTTTAATTACGCAGATCATGCCAGGAGCTGGGGGCGTAGTCGGCGCTAATTATGTCGCAAACGTAGCGGCCAAAGATGGGACAGTCATCGGCGGTGCACAACGCGAGGTGCCACTGATACAATTGATGGGGCAAAAGGGGCCACGTTATGAGTCTGCGCGTTTGCACTGGCTCGGTAGCCTGGCCTCGGAACCGAGCGTGTGCGCGGTCGCTACGCGCACAGGCGTTCAGTCGTTCAGTGAGGTCTTCCAGCGAGAGTTCGCGATTGGGGGCACAGGCCCCAACACCACAGAAATCTACCCCGCAATGCTGAACAACATTCTCGGCGCGCGGTTTAAGCTGATCAAGGGTTATCCATCGACGCCGCCCGTCCATGTGGCTATCGAAAGGGGCGAGCTTGACGCGATCTGCCAGTCTTGGGCGTCTTTCAAGGAGCAGGCCTCTGCGACAATGGCGAAGGGCGAGATAAAGCCGGTCGTGCAAATGGCGCTGCGTCCGGACCCCGAGATGACAAAGCTGAACATTCCGATGATCTTCGATTTCATCAAGGCCGAACACGTTCGCCCAGAGTTCACACTGGAGCAAGCAAAGGCCTATTTCACTTTGGCGATCTCAACGGGATTCGCAGGCCGCCCCTATTTTGTAGCGCCCGAGACGCCGCTAGCACGGGTCAAGGCGCTTCGGGAAGCGTTTGATGCGATGGTGAAAGACGCCGTTTTCCTCGCGGAAGCGGAAAAGCAAAAGCGCGAACTCGATTATGTCTCAGGCGAGGATCTGCAGAAAATCATCGTGGATTTGGCGGCCACACCGCCAGAAATGATGGCGAAGGTGGAAGATCTGATGCAGTTCCGTAGCCCCGCAAACGATCGTCGGTAATACGCACCGCGCCGATTAACTTTGGCGAATTTTAGTTATGCGAGCGCGGCTCAATCAATGAGCCGAGCTCGCACGAAAAAAGATCCTTAAAGCTGATCTTCTCACTTCCCGGATTTACAAGAGACTTGATTGAAAGCCGGCGCGTTTCACGACACCGTCGCGCGCCGTTGCCGCCATCGTTTTGATTTTCTGTTCATCAACACCAACAAGCGCACCACGCCATTTCATAACTTTGCCGGCAATGAATACGGTTTCAACGTTCATGGGGTTCATCAGGTTGACGACAGACCCGGCGGCGTTGTTCAGCGGCCAGACATTGAGGCGAGAGGCGTCGAGAATGACTAGATCAGCATCTTTCCCCGGCGTAATCGAACCAGTGCGTGACCCAAGTCCAAGGGCGTTTGCGCCGGCGATTGTGGCAAACTCCAATACATCGCGCACCGTCAGCAATTTGGGTTGATTGTCTGGATCTTTCTGTCCGCGCTGCAGAGCAATTAGCCGTTGCAGCGAAAGGGTCGAGCGCATAACTGTGAAGGGGTCCTGCGCAAAGGTCACACCGACATCAGAACTCAGGCTAGGCCGAAATCCATTGTCGAGAGCCTCCTGAATTCCGGGCATCCCATGCCCCATCATCATTTCGATGGGCGGCGACAAGGAGACAACGCCTCCGCTATCCTTGATGATCTTCCAGGACTCTGCGCTGAGCTGAGTGCAATGAATGTATTCATCGCCCGCCCGAAGCAAACCGGCCTGCGAGAGTTCAATAAGCGCCTTTTCCGTTCGATGATTAACGCCATGGGAGTAAAATCTGACGTCTGCAGCACGCGCCGCCTCGAACTGCGCCTTCACCAAAGTGCCGGCAAGACCAATCGCCAGCAATTGATCCTGTGAATTGAAGTAGGCCTTGTGCAGGCGCGCTACATCCTGCGGATACTTATGCTTGTCGCCAGCGCCACGAGAATAAGCGTAGACGCCTCGAATGCCAGAATCCTGCAACGCCTTGATGCCCGCCTCACTGTGTTCAGGCGTATGATTGACTTGCGACGTGTCAACCGCACAGGTTGTCCCCATGTCAATCATGCCAAGCGCTGATATCAGCGTGCCGATATGGACATCGTCCGCAGTGTAGACCGCTGTCAGACGATCGCTGATGTCTCGTGAATAGTCGGGCTGCAGCAATCCATTGGGCAGAATATTTCGCAACAATCCCTGATAAAAATGATGGTGCGTGTCGACGAATCCTGGAAGCAGAAGCTTGTCTCGCGCATCAACCACCGCGACGCTGGCGTCCACCTCGATCCCCGGTCGAACCTCGCGAATTTTTCCGCCGTCAATCAGAACGTCAGCCGCAGCAAAATCGCCAACCTTCGCGTCCATGCTCAGGATCGTGGCGTTTCGAATAAGGACGCGTCCGCCCCGCTGCAGCCGAGAGAGCTCTGCCTTGGAATCGGGCGCCTGCGCTATCAGCCCTGTCGGAAACGACAAGGCTGGTATCGCCGCAACGCTCGCGCCCAAAGCAATCAAAAGACGGCGCCTGTTGATACCCACGTTGTTATTAGCTTCACTGGCCGTGCAGGAAAATCGCGACGATGAAGGCGAAACTGGTGAGTCGCATAGGATACACATGACATTCCTCCCAATGCTTTCAGGCGCGTAACGTTATGTTACACAAAGCCTTATTGACGGTGGTAAAGGGACGACGCAACCGGCATCCCTAAATGCTTTATAATATTACTTACCTTGGCGTAGTCAGGCCAAGCACACGACGCGCGATCAAGAGCCGCTGCACTTCCGAAGATCCTCCGTAAATCGTTACGCGCCGGTTTTGCATGTAAGCAACGCCAGGCGTAATTCGATCTTCCCCAAATGTCAGCGGCTCACTGACAGCCGCCATCGGTCCGCAGGCTTCGGCAAGAAGCTCGCACAATTGCTGTTGCAACTCGCCGGCAACGAGTTTGGCGAAGGCGAAGTCCCCGCGCGAACGGGCGCCCGTTTCCGCGATCTCGACAATCTGTGCGAACGTGGCGGATAGCGCGACATGATCGATTTCTGCACGGGCGAAGCGATCGGCGAAGCTCGGCTCATGCAACAGCCCCGACGCGCCGGCGGCGCTCTTCACACGAGCGATCATTTGGGCGCATCGGATCGGATTCGCGCCATGCAGCCGCTCTTTCTCAAGAACTGCGTTTGCGACTCTCCAGCCTCCGTCGATTTCTCCCACGACGTTCTCGATCGGCACGCGAACATCGTCGAAGAAAATTTCCGCGAACTCCTCCTCGCCGGCGATGGTGCGGATCGGTCGGCGCGTCACACCGTGACTGCTCATGTCTATCATCAGAAAGGTGATGCCTTCCTGCTTCTTCACAACTGGGTTCGTACGCACAAGCGCGAACATCCAATGCGCGTGCTGGCCCCAGGTGGTCCATATCTTTGAACCATTGACGATGAAGTGGTCGCCGTCCCGCACGGCGCGCGTACGCAGACTTGCAAGGTCAGAGCCGGCGCCCGGCTCCGAATAGCCCTGGCACCACATGACAGCGCCGGAAAGCATTTCGGGAAGGAAGCGCGCCTTTTGCCCTGGCGTTCCAAAAATCTGCAGGATGGGGCCGAAGTGATAGATCGCCTGCCCCGAGATCTCTGGCGCACCGGCGGCGCCCAACTCCTCGTAAAGGATAATCATCTGCGCAACGCTGGCGCCCATTCCGCCGTATTCCTTCGGCCAGCTGGGCGCAATCCAGCCGCGCTCGTAGAGCTTGCCGTGCCACCAGAGGGCGTCGGCGACGGACGGGCGCGTGGGCAGACTGCGTAGCCGGTCCGGCAACTCCGCATCAATCCAGGTTCGCACATCTTTGCGGAACACCGCATCCGCTGCAGTGTCAGTGCGGAACGCGACACCCTCTGCGCCCCCCGGAGCGAGCGCAATCGCGCCGCGCCAGTCTCCGGAATTGCCCCATGCGACGCTAAGCGACAGCGCGCGCTTGAGACACAACCCGATCGTGTGTTCCTCGCTGAAGCCGATGGCGCCGTGCATCTGCACCGCAGCGCGATGCAGAAAAATTGCGGCGTCCCCCGCCTTGGCCCGCGCGGCTGCGGCGGCGGCGAATGCGCCCGTCGCATCGCTGTCCAGCAATCGCGCGGCCTGCTTGGTGAGCGCGCGCGCAAGCGCTAACCCTGCATAGGCGTCAACAGCCTTGAATTGCAGCGCCTGAAATGAGCCCAGCGGACGACCGAACTGTTGACGCGTCTTGAGATGCTCCAGGGTAAGCCTCAGCGCGGTTTCTGAAACTCCAATCAGTTCGGCTGCGCTGAGCACGGCGAGCGAGGATCGCAACCACAAAAGCGCGCGCACGGCAGGCGCGCCGTGGAGCGCGCATTCCACCTTGCTATCGCTGAAAGTGACATCAGCAACGCCAAGGCCATCGACCGTAGATCTCGCGACGACGGAAGCGCCTGAGGCGCTGCGCGAAACGAGCGCCAGCACGGGTTGTCCCGCGTCGCTTGCCTCGACGAGGAAATAGTCTGCCGCACCGCCCCAGAAGACGCCCCGGCACGAGCCGGCAAGCCTGTAGCCAGCCTGCGCGCTACTAACGCGTACACGATCGTCAGCGGCCGCGCGTATGGCGCATGCGACAAGCAGACGGCCATTCAGCGCGTCCTCAAGCCGTTCGAAACCGAGTTCAGCGAGCAGCGGCGCAGTTGCGGCGACGTTCGCATACGACATCGGAGCAAGATGCCCCGCAAAGCTTTCAGCCACAGCGCACGCCGCAGAATGCCCCTGGCCCGCGCCGCCATTCGCCTCGGGCGCCAGAAGCGCAAGCCAGCCTTCGGCGCCAGCAGATCGCAGCGCGACATCGTCACGGTCAGCAAGCGCGCGTGCGCGCTCCGGTCCGAACGTAGCGAGCGCAAATCGCTCCGCGCCATCAGCTATGGCGGCATGATCTTCGTTCAAGTCGCTCATTCGTACTCCGGACACTGTTTCAGTCTCAAGGCGTGGTGAGCGCCTTGCGCACCCTTTCGATCGTTGAGGGAGGCAAGTTGTACGCGTCGCGAATGACCTGCTCCATCTCATCGCCCGACGTTGGATCAATAGTAAGTTGGACCTTCTTCGTCTCCGTCAGGAAATCGGCGTCTGCAATCGTCGCCATGAAAGCTGCACGCAGCGACCGCTTCCGGTCTTCTGGCAAAGCCGGCGGCGCGACGTAGGGCCGCGCCAGGACCGTGCTCAGAAAGATGAGGTCGAGAACACGCTTGTCTTCCTCATTCGGCACGAAATCGCGGACGAGCGGCACCTCGGACGGCACCTCCGGCATTTTCTTCGGCGCCAATTGCGCAACAATGTTGATCTTCATGTCGCGCAGCCAGTCAGGGCGATTGGCCCTGATGCTCTCCATGTCCATGACCCGCCCGGAGACCTCACCACGCTCAAGAGCCAACACAGCTTCACGCGTCCCGGGATAACC
>CANMLK010000219.1 GCA_947498445.1 Beijerinckiaceae bacterium | reverse complement strand
CGAGCGAGTTTGGTCGCCGACCTTGACCGTCATACGTCCGCTTGCCGCATCTGCCGACGGTGCGGAAAAATACAAGGCGACCGCCAGAGGAAAAGCGGCGGCGACACGAAGCAATGTTGCTGTTCTCATGGCGCACCGATCAACGGAGTAAAACTCACGACCAGTGAGCCGCACAATACTCTAGAAGCCAACACAAAGTTCTTGAGATGGCAAGCAGTTAGCTTTGCGCCGGCTGCGTTGGCACCCCCGCCGTCGTGAAGTGCTGCGCCAATTCGCCAGACTGGAACATCTCGCGGACGATGTCGCAGCCGCCCAGGAACTCGCCCTTCACGTAAAGCTGCGGAATGGTCGGCCAGTTGGCGTAATCCTTGATGGCCTGGCGAACGCCCTCGTCATCGAGCACGTTCACGCCAGCATACTGCACGCCAAGATAGTCGAGAATCTGAACGAGCTGGCCCGAGAAGCCGCACATCGGAAACTGCGGCGTTCCCTTCATGAACAGCACGACGTCGTTGGCCTTCACGGTCTGATCAATATGCGCAAGCACGTCTGTCATCTGCCGGTTCCTTTCAAGACGGAGGTCAAGGTTCCGTCCTTCAAAAATCTTACTATGTGCATGAGCGCGTGGCTATTGGCGCATGGCTATTGGGGCGCGGACGTCGTGAGCGCCAGCGCATGCAATTCCCCGCCCATCCGCCCCTTCAGGGCGGCGTAGACGATTTGATGCTGCTGCACGCGGTTTTTGCCGCGAAACGCCTCGGAAATCACGGTCGCGGCGTAATGGTCGCCATCACCCGCGAGGTCACGGATTTCAACCTTTGCGTCGGGCAGCGACTCGATAATGAGGCGCTCGATGTCTGCGGCCTGCATGGCCATGCGGTGTTCCTCGCGTTAATGATCAAGTATTGGTGATCAAGTCTTGGCCGACGCGGCCATAAAGCCTGGAAGCCAGCCTTCGTGCGCTTTGGACAATTCCGACACTGATATGGAGGCGTCGATGTCCACCTTCAATGCGTCGCCGCCCGTCACGCCGATTCGCCGGGCGGGAACCCCGGCCGCGTCGAGCGCCTTCAGGACGTCGCCAGCGGCGCCCTCAACGCAAGCGAGAATATAGCGCGCCTGATCCTCGCCAAACCACAAGCCATGCGCCGGGACGCCAGCCGGAGCAGCGTCGAGATGGGCGCCGACCCCACCCGCCATCGCCATCTCAGCCAGCGCAATCAAAAGGCCGCCGTCGGACAGGTCGTGGCAGGATTCGACATGACCGGACAGGATGAGCTTGCGCACCGCGTCGCCGTTGCGACGTTCAGCAGCCAGATCAACCGGCGGCGGGGCGCCTTCTTCGCGGCCGCAGATCTCGCGCAGATACATCGACTGGCCAAGCCAGCCCTGCGTCTGCCCAACCAGAATAAGCGCCCGACCCTCGCCGCGGAATGCAACGCCAACGCTCTTCTTCACGTCATCGATCAGTCCGACGCCGCCGATGGACGGAGTTGGCAGGATGCCGCGCCCCTGCGTCTCGTTGTAAAGCGACACGTTGCCGGACACGATGGGGAAGTCGAGCGCGGTCGCCGCCTCGCCGATGCCCTTCAGGCACCCGACCAATTGGCCCATGATCTCGGGCCGCTCGGGATTGCCGAAATTCAGATTGTCCGTCAGCGCCAGCGGAGTTGCGCCGGACGCGGTGATATTACGCCAGGCTTCCGCCACGGCCTGCCGCCCACCCTGCACGGGATCGGCCTCGCAATAGCGTTGCGTCACGTCAGTGGTCATGGCGAGACCCTTTGGGCCCTCGCCAATGCGGATCACGGCTGAATCGCCGCCGGGACGCTGAACCGTGTTGCCGAGAATCAGATGATCGTACTGCTCCCAGACCCATCGCTTCGAGCACAAGTCTGGCGATCCGATCAGCTGCAGGAGCGCATCGCGGGTTGTGGCAGGAGGCGTCAGAGAGGCCGCGTCAATGACCGGCTTGGGCGGGGTGGGGACATGGGGGCGATCATACAGCGGGGCTTCATCGCCAAGCTCCATGATGGGCAGGTCGGCCTTCACCAGGCCCTGATGCTTGATGACGAATCGCTTTGTATCGGTCGTCTTGCCGATGATCGCGAAATCGAGCCCCCACTTCTTGAAGATAGCTTCGGCTTCCTGTTCCTTTTCCGGTCGCAGCACCATGAGCATGCGCTCCTGGCTTTCCGACAGCATCATCTCGTAGGCGCTCATGCCTGTTTCGCGGCACGGCACCTTGTCGAGATCGAGTTCGATTCCAAGGCCGCCTTTGGCGCCCATCTCCACCGCAGATGACGTGAGGCCAGCGGCGCCCATGTCCTGAATGGCGATGACGCAGCCGTTCGCCATGATTTCAAGGCAGGCTTCAAGGAGCAGTTTTTCGGAAAAGGGATCGCCGACCTGCACGGTCGGACGCTTTTCTTCCGCATTGGCCTCAAACGACGCTGACGCCATGGTCGCGCCGTGGATGCCGTCACGGCCAGTCTTGGAGCCCAGATAAACAATCGGACGGCCAATGCCCGTGGCCGTAGCGTAAAAGATTTCGTCCGTCTTCGCGATGCCGACAGCCATTGCGTTGACGAGGATGTTGCCATCGTAGCGCGTGTGGAAATTTACCGAGCCGCCCACCGTGGGCACACCGAACGAATTGCCGTAGCCGCCGATGCCCGCCACCACGCCGCTGACCAGATGCCGGGTCTTGGGATGTTCGGGCGCGCCAAAGCGCAGCAGATTGAGACACGCCACCGGGCGCGCGCCCATGGTGAACACATCGCGCAGGATGCCGCCCACGCCCGTCGCGGCGCCCTGATAAGGCTCGATGAACGAGGGGTGGTTGTGGCTCTCCATCTTGAACACGCAGGCTTGCCCGTCGCCAATGTCGATGACGCCCGCGTTTTCACCCGGCCCCTGAATGACCCAGGGCGCCTTCGTCGGCAATTTGCGCAGATGCAGGCGCGAAGATTTGTACGAGCAGTGCTCGTTCCACATCGCCGAGAAAATGCCGAGTTCCGTAATCGTCGGCTCACGGCCGATGAGCTTCAGAATCCGCGAATATTCATCGGGCTTGAGGCCGTGCTCGGCAACAAGTTCGGGGGTCATTTCAGGTTCGTTGGGCGCCACTTCGATGTCCCTGCGTGTCGTCGCGTCAGGCGGCCTTGGCCGTCGCCGCTGCGAGGCTTTCGAACAGGCCGCGCCCGTCCGTTCCGCCCATGATCGTCTCGATCAGATTTTCCGGATGCGGCATCATGCCGAGCACGTTGAACCGCTCGGAATAAATGCCCGCAATGTCATTCATCGAGCCATTGCAATTGGCGTCGCCGCCGATGGAGCCAGCGCTATCGCTGTAGCGAAACGCAACGCGTCCCTCGCCTTCCAGCCGCGCCAGCGTATCGGCGGCCGCCGTATAATTGCCCTCGCCATGGGCGACGCAGACTTCAATGATCTGGCCCTTGGCGTAGGCGTTGGTGAAGGGCGTGTCGTTGCGCTCGACGCGCAGATGCTGCATGCGGCAAATGAAGCGCAGATTGCTGTTGCGCATCAGCACGCCCGGCAACAGCCCGCTTTCACACAAAATCTGGAAGCCGTTACAGATGCCCAGCACTAGCCCGCCGCGCTCCGCATGCGCGCGCACCGCGTTCATGATGTTGGCGCGCCCAGCAATGGCGCCGCACCGCAGATAGTCGCCATAACTGAAGCCGCCGGGCACGACGACAAGATCTGTGCCCTTGGGTAGATCATGATCGGAATGCCACACAAGCGTCGGCTTCACGCCGCCCGCCTGCTGCAGCGCGCGCATGGCGTCGTTCTCGCGATTCAATCCGGGAAACAGCAGAACTGCTGCGCGCATGGGACGGGACCTCAGAGAAGTTCGATCGAGTAGTTTTCAACGACGGTGTTCGCAAGCAGGCGCTCGCACGCCTCTTTCAACAGCGTCTTCGCGCGTTCGGGATCGCTTGTCGCCAACTCGACCTCGAACATCTTGCCCTGACGAACGCTGTCCACGCCCTCTACGCCCAGCGAACGCAGCGCGCCTTCAATAGCCTTGCCTTGCGGATCGAGCACGCCATTCTTGAGAGTGACGGTAACGCGGGCTTTCATAGATATGTCTCCAGAAGCAGAACGGCGGCGGATCAGCTGAACCGCAATGCGCGGCGCCGCCCCAGTCAACCGAAGCCGCGACGCGAACCGCCGGAAATTGTTACTTCACGAGTTTGGGGCCGCTCGTGCGCACAGGCTCATTGTCGTTCATGATGCCAAGACGCCGCGCAACCTCGCTGTAAGCTTCAACGAGCCCACCCATGTCGCGCCGGAAGCGATCCTTGTCGAGCTTGTCGGACGACTTGATATCCCACAACCGGCAGGAATCCGGCGAGATCTCGTCGGCGACGACGATTCGCATCATGTCGCCTTCCCACAGACGCCCGCATTCCATCTTGAAGTCCACAAGACGAATGCCGACGCCCAGGAACAGGCCCGAGAGGAAATCGTTTACACGGATCGCAAGACCCATGATGTCGTCGATTTCCTGCGGCGTCGCCCAGCCGAAGGCCGTGATGTGCTCTTCCGACACCATCGGGTCATTGAGCGCGTCGTTCTTGTAATAGAACTCGATGATGGAGCGCGGCAGAGCCGTGCCTTCCTCAATGCCAAGTCGCTGCGACAGGGAGCCTGCAGCGACGTTGCGCACGACGACTTCGAGCGGCACGATCTCGACTTCGCGGATCAACTGCTCGCGCATGTTGAGACGGCGGATGAAATGCGTCGGCACGCCGATATCGTTCAGGTGCTGAAAAATGTATTCGCTGATGCGGTTGTTAAGCACACCCTTGCCGTCGATGACCTCATGCTTCTTCGCATTGAAGGCCGTCGCATCGTCCTTGAAATGCTGAATGAGCGTACCAGGCTCCGGGCCCTCATAGAGGACCTTGGCCTTGCCTTCGTAAATTTTACGCCGACGGTTCATTTGGGCCGACCGTGTGCTGGAGAAGTAGGTGACTGAGGCCTGTGTGCAGAAAGCGCGAAGACGCCCGGCGGGCCGGACGACTGCCGATACCTGTAAACGACCGCCCCGGCAACCTATCCGATCGCAGCCCGACGTACAATTACTACAGGGCGCATGGCGCCTTCCAATCCGCCGCCGTCCCGCTTATATCCGCCAAGCGCCCAGCGGCGCGCCGAAAAAGGAGAGTTTTCGCATGAGCAGCTTCGACAAGCGCGAAGAAGGTTTCGAAAAGAAGTTCGCTCACGACGAGGAGCTGCGCTTCAAGGCCAACGCCCGCCGAAACAAGCTCCTGGGCCTCTGGGCCGCCGAAAAACTCGGCAAAAGCGGCGACGAGGCGGATGTCTACGCCAAGAGCGTTGTGATGGCAGACTTTGAGGAAGCCGGGGATGACGATGTCTTCCGCAAGGTGCGCAAGGATTTCGACGCCGCTGGCGTTCAGCAATCTGACCACCAGATTCGTCGCACCATGGACGAATTGCTGGGCACGGCCATCGATCAGATCAAGACTGGCTGACGACGCCGCGGCCAGCCCTTCAGGGCTCATTGACGTTCATGGCCTAGAGTTGTGGCCATGAACACGCAGGCGCAGGCCCCAAACGCCTTTCCCGATCTTCACGCCGACGTGGCGGCCCAACTCATTGGCTGGGCGCGCTTTCTCACATCTGAGCGGCGTTGCTCGCCATTGACTGTGGAAGCCTATTGCCGCGACGTCCGGCAGTTCCTGGGCTTCCTGGCGTCCAAAGGACCTGCCACGCTTGAGCGGCTGGACACTCTCAAGCCTGCCGACATCCGGGCCTTCATGGCGCACAAGAGAGCGCAAGACTGCGGCAGCCGCACCGTCATGCGCGCGCTGGCGGCCATGCGGTCCTTCGCGCGCCATCTGGAGCGAAACGGAAAAGCCAAGCTCGCCCCGTTCAATGGCGTCCGGGCCCCAAAAATTCACCGCAGCCTGCCAAAACCCCTCTCCTTCGACGCGGCAGTGCGGGTAACCGGCGGCGATGTACTGGACGGCGATGGGCAGGAGGCATGGGTGACCGCGCGCGATGCGGCTGTCCTTTGCCTGCTCTACGGCGCGGGTCTGCGCATTTCAGAGGCCCTCGGCATCCGAAGACACGAAATTTCCCCCGGCCTGGATGTTCTGACGATTGTGGGAAAAGGCCAGAAAACACGCAGCGCACCTCTCATCGCCCCGGTGAGGACGGCCATCGAGGATTATCTGCGCCTGTGCCCCTATCCGCTGCCCGCCGAGGGGCCTTTGTTCGTCGGGGTGAAGGGTGGACAATTGTC
>CANMLK010000218.1 GCA_947498445.1 Beijerinckiaceae bacterium | reverse complement strand
AGTTCGCGCACGAAGGCGTCAAAGCGCCGGTTTGCACAGCCAAGTTCGCGCATGACGAATCCAAGAAAGCTCAATGCGGCAATGGCCCAAAGAAAGAGCGCAAGATGAGCAATGTCGCCGCGCTCGATGAATTGCGTGGCGAATTCTGTCATCGCGGCGCCTCCGCCGGGCCATAGCCAATCGCCGCGCGCTTCTCGTCATCAGTTAGAAAACTGGCGGCGCCGATGCGACGCCATTCTGCTTCACGTTCGCCAGCAAGCGCATCAAGTTTATCGAGATCAGCGGCGAGCGAAATGTCCGGCCATTCATTCGACAGCCACGCCTCAAAGCTTTTTTGCGTGCGCTGCACCAGGGGGATAATTGTCTGGCGCCAGAAGGCGCGGTTGGCCTCCGCATAATTGGCGTAGGTGTTGTCGCCGCGCAGTCCCAGAAGCAGCGGCGGCACGCCGAAGGCGAGCGCAATTTCGCGCGCGGCATCATGCTTGGCCTGCGCAAAGTCCATGTCTTTTGGCGACAGCGAGAGAGGCTTCCAGTCCAGGCCGCCTTCCAAAAGCAGCGGTCGACCAGCGTTGCGCGCGCCTGAGAAATTTTCGTCGAGTTCTGCCTTCAGACGTTCAAATTGTTCATCAGAGAGCGCGCCATCAGAGCCCGCATAAACCAATGCGCCAGAGGGACGCGCGGAATTGTCGAGCAGCGCCTTCGTCCAACCGGACGCAGCGTTGTGAACATCAAGCGAAGTCTGCGCAGCGCAAATCGGCGCGAAGCCGTAGTGATCATCCAGCGGATGAAAGACTTTCAGATGCAGGATTGGCGAACGGCCTTCAAGCTCCACAGAATAGCGCACGACATCGGCGCCGATACGATATTCAAAAGCGGCAGGCCAACCGCGCGGTCCCGGCGCAACAGTCATGCGATCAGGCCGAAGGCTGTAGAGTTCGCGCGGGTTTTCATCGACGGACACCGCTTCGATATATGCGTTGCCGAACAGCGCGAGATTGCTGAACAGGTTTTCAAGAAACGCCGGCCCCGCCTCATTAGGATTAGGCCGCGCCATGAGGCGCGCGAGCGGATGCATCTCATCGTCCGCGCCGTTTTCATACACAAGCCAGGGCACGCTGGCGGCGTTTTCGGCGATGAGGCGAACGCAGCGATAGACGATGGCGTTTCGCTCATAGCCCTGTCGCGTCAGCTCTTCGCCCGTGCGGTTTGACCAGCGCGGCTGACGCAACGCATGGACCGCGATCAACGCTCCTGCGCGGGAGGCTTTCGTTTCAGGCGAGGCGACGCGCGAAGGCGTCCCCGCGCCCAGAAGGCGGGAGAGGAATGAGGGCATGATGTTCCTGCTCTTTTGGGTCTGAAGAAACTAGACGCGGCGCACTTTGGGCGGCGCGCCGCGCGAGGTGAGCGCCAGCGCGGTGATCGCCACACCAGCGCATCAAGCCTTTCGGGCGAGCGCCCGCCCGCAAGGCCCGCGGCGCTGAAGGCGCACATTTCATCTTCAAGCGCGGGGAAAGCGCCTGCATGGCGCACCCTGCCCTGCTCGTACAATTGCGCGACGGGCGCAGCGCGCAGGTATTTGCCGCGCGTGGCGCGCACCTGTTTCACAATCATCGAAGCGTCGGCTTCGTGGATGACGGCGGCGACCATTTCGCCGCCCTGGTTGACCTCGGCGACGATCATGTCAGCCTCATGCTTTTGGTGACATGCGACAGCGGCGCGGGCCCACGCGGCGGGGCGCGCCGCGCCCAGCGTGCAATCTTCAAGCACGTGCACAACGCCTTCAGCATCCATGCCAGCGGCGACGATGCCGCAGCGATCGGCGCGGCCAGATGAGGACGCGGGCGGATCAATCGCGACAACGACGCGCACAAGCGGCGGCGCCTTGTCCTCGCGGTAGGCTTCCAGCATGTCACGCGACCACAGCGCGCCTTCGCTGTCAGCGATGATTTCGCCTTCCAGTTCCTGCCTACCAAGCCGTGTGCCGGCATAGCGCCCGACAATCGTCTCGATGAACGCGGGCGCCAGATTGCGCGCGTTGGCGAAGGTCGTTGCGCGAGCGATGATGGTGCGTGGATTTTCCATCAGTCTCTTCAGCGCGGGCGCGGAGCGCGGCGTGGTGGTGACGAGCTGGCGCGGTCGCTCGCCCAGACGCAATCCAAATTGCAGCATGTCGAAAGTCTCCTGAGCGTGGCGCCATTTGGCGAATTCATCGAGCCAGGCGCATTCAAACTGTGGTCCGCGCAAACTCTCGGGATCTTCCGCCGAGAACGCCTGCGCGATGGCGCCGTTGGGCCATTCAAGCCGACGCCGCGAGGGCTCCCATGTGGGACGTTCGCTGCGGGCGTGGACGGCGAGAATGCCGGACACGCCTTCAATCATTACATCGCGCACATCGGCCGCCGTTTCGCCGATCAACGCGATGCGGCCCACCGGGCGAGCGGCAAAATCAGGTTCGCCAAGAGCAAGTCCGCGCACCCATTGCGCGCCGGTGCGCGTTTTGCCAGCCCCGCGTCCGCCCATGACGAGCCAGACAGACCAGGCCTCATCATCGGTGGCGGACGCGGGGGGCCACTGATCGCTCCGGGCGTTAAAACTCCACGAGGCGAGCAGCGTTTCGAGTTCGCGCGCTGTCAGGCTTGCGAAAAATTCATCCGCCTGCACCCGCGCCGCCGGGCTCGCCAGACATTCGCTCAAGAGCGCGCGCAAGCTCATCGCGCAGAGTGTCGAGATCGGGTGGCGGGCGTTGGTCATCCTGTCCTTCCACAGCGGCCGCTTGTGCGCCGCCGAGCGGATCGAGCGCTTCAAGGCGGCGCAATTCGGCAAGAGATTTCACAAGGCTCGCAAGAAGCCGCGCGTTGCGTTCCACGTCTTCTGTCGTGCCGGATGCGAGGGTCTTGTGGACTTTCGCCAGCTCGCGCTGGGTAGCTTCGGCTACCTGCTGGCGGACTTTTGGCAAGTTCACTGGCGGCGGGTTTGCTTCAGGCAAATGCGCGTCCAGCGCGTGTATCAGCGTCGCCCCGGCATCTGGCGCCGACGCAGCAAGCGATGCTGGCTTTTGTTTCAGCGCGCTCTTTTTGCGCGGCTTTGCTTTAGTCGAATTGGTTTTCAGCGGCTTGGTTTTCGCGGCGTTGGTTTTCGCCGCTGCCGCTGCACCCGCCCGCCGCACGATGGGCGAGGGACGCAGCGGCCAGTTGTGCAGCAGCCGCAACTTGCGAAACGCATCGGCCTTGAGGCCCAACGCCGCAGCGACATGCGTCACCGGCGCGCCGCTGTCATACAGCGCGCGGGCTTCTGGGAGAGATAAGGGCATGAGAGCCTTGGGTGGGGTGACTGGCGTCCGGGGCGAGAGGGCGGCGCACAGTTGGGGGCAATTCCGCCGCCCCTCACACTTCTGGAGCATGCCGTTCTTCTAGCGAACCAGCGTCACGGTGTCAAGGAATAAATTCCGTACTTAGGAATTTTCATTCCATCGCCGCCCTTCCCTCCCCCGGCCGCTGCCTGTAGGTTTGGCGCGAATTGAACCTTCTGGGGACGTTATGAGCGCCATTTCGCTTGAGGATGACAGTGGAAGCCTTCGCATTTGAACGACTGAGGCACGTCTAAGCCTCCCGTTTTCGTTCTTTAAAAAATCGCCGCCACATTCGACATCCGACTTAGCATAAAATCGCGAGCTTTATTATAATTGGACGCTTCTGATATGGTTTATCGACTTTACCGCCGTGATCCAGTCAAGCAGGGGTCATGGTATTATGCTGTAAAATGCAAAGGCTGCCAGCAACTCGTCTATGTTCTAGACGACAAGACAGAAGGGAAGGCTCCTCCGAAAATGATTGTTGACGGGGAGCTTAGCATTCCTTGTCCGCGTTGCGCACACGATGACTTTTACACGACCGGTGAAGTTCAGAATGTGCGGTCAACAGAAAGCATCGATGGCAGCCGTCCGCTTCGGGTGGAAGTCTCCGCGGCATCACGTAAACCACTATGGAAAGCTTACCCGAAAGCAAAGGCCACCTTCGGCGTCGGGTACATTGAGGATAGGCCCGCAGCAGCCGCCATTGTCGCGCGCATCATTACTTCCTGGGCGGACGTCGAAGTTCAATGCGCCCGACTCTTAGCTGAGCTTATGGGGACGAACATCCCAGCCGCTGCTGCGGTATTCGGATCATTGCGCAGCAGCCGCGCTCAACACGACGCTATTAGCGCAGCCGCCACGGCCGTCCTCGATAGCCAAGACCTTGAACTCTTCGCGGGTTATATGGCCCGCCGCTCATCGCTTGAAAAAGAACGAAACGACTTAGCTCATGGATGCTATGGCGTTTCTGTAGGCATTCCTGACCACATTGTATGGGCCTCACAGGCAGAATATTTAGCGTTCACCACTGGAAGGGGCGACCCCGAGCTATTCCGCAAGAAACAATTCGTCTACGAGTTGGGAACGCTTGAACGTATCGCTCAAGAATTCGCTGAATACTTCCAGCAGCTTGGCTTTTTTACGGGGTATCTGGCGGCCCGAATGGGCGGAGTCCGAAGCGCAGAGTTTCGAACGGAGCGATACTCTCAACTATGTAATCAGCCTCATATTCGGCAGGCTCTTGAGCGGGTCCGAACTGCGAAAAAGCCCACAAATCTCTGAGGCAAAGCATCTCCCTTGAACACACCGATATCTACCGACCATCAACTACGCTTACTCGCGCACCTGTCCAAGATCATTGATGTTACAACTTTACATTCCACCACCGCCCTTCCCTCCCCTGCCCTCGCCCTGTAGGTTCGGCGTGAATTGAACCTTTTGAGGACGTTATGAGCGCCATTTCGCTTGCTGCGCTGACCATTCTTGATGCGGGGCCTGTGGGCCAGATTTACGCGGCGCATGAGGGGGGCTTTTCGTCCGTAGGCCTGCGGTTGCAGCCTTTGCTGGCCAGTGACGAGGCCATTGTGGGGGACGCAGCCAAGGAAGCCGCGTTGCTCAAGGCGCTGCATGAGACGGCGATGAAGGTGCTGGAAATCGGCGTCTTTCCCTTGAAGGTCGACACAAAGCCTGAAGAATTCGCCGCCGTCGTGGCGTTCTCCGCAAAGATTGGCGCGCGTTATCTGGTCTGCCCTATTGAGGATGACGATGTTGCGCGGCGCATACAGACGTTTGGCGGCGTGTGCGATCTTGCGGCGCGATATGGCATGGAGGCGTTGGTCGAGTTCAATCCGTATTCGGGTTGCCGCTCGCTTGGGGAGGCGGCGGCGCTGGCGCGTGAAGCGGCGCGGCCCAACGGCAAATTGCTCATCGACGTGCTGCATCTGTCGCGCTCTGGCGGATCGCCGGAGGATGCGCGGCGCATTGATCCGGCCCTTGTGCCGCTGGTGCATTTTTGCGATGCGCCGCCAAGGCCTACCGACGATCGCAGCATCGATGAATTGCGCAAGGAATCGCGCACGGCGCGGTTGCTGCCGGGCGAAGGCAGTCTCTGGTTGACTGAGCTTTTGCAGGCGCTGGCGCCAGATGTGGCCATCAGCGTTGAGGCGCCCTCCGCGCGTCATGCGCATTTGCCAGCGGGCGAGCGGGCGCGGCTCGCCTATGTCACGACGATGAAGATGCTGCGCGACGCAGGCCGCATTTGATGACTCGAGCGCTCGCGTGCGAATGTTCGCGCCGGGAAATTGGGGGATCAGTATGACGCCGCAGGCCAAGGATCTGGCGCTTTTGCGCACCCTGCCGCTGTTCGCCCCGTTGTCCGACGAGACGTTCGCCAAGCTTGCTGGCAGCATTCGCTTTGACCGCTACGTGAAGGGCGACACGATCGTTCGTCAGGGCGATCAGGCAAAATGGGTCATGGTCGTTCTGGAAGGCTTCGTGAAGCTGACGCGCCTGTCGGCCAACGGCGAGGAAACGCTGATCCACATCTTCGGCCGGGGCGAAACATTTGCCGAGTCCGTTGCTGTGCTGGGCGACAAGCACACAACGACTGCGGAAGCCGCAAGCCCGACGCGCATCGTGCGCCTGCCCGCCCATGTGGTGGCGCAAGCGGCGCGCGAGGTGCCGGAGCTGGCGCTGTCGATTCTCCACGAATCATCGGCAAAAATCTGGGCGCTGATGGACGAGATCGAAGCGCTGAAGGCGCAGACTGCAGACCAGCGCGTGTTGCGCTTTCTGCTGTCGCTCGTTCCCGCGCATGCAACAAGCGCGGAGGCGCGGCTGCCTTACACGAAGGGCGTCATCGCCGCCTCGCTGGGCCTGAAGCAGGAGACGCTGTCGCGCTCCTTCGCACGGCTGAAGAGCATCGGCATCGACATTGATGGACGCATGGTGCGCATTGCAGATGCGGACAGGATCGCTGCGGAGATCGAGCGGCTCAATCGTATTGTCTGACGAACTAGCGCCCCGGTTTCGGGGGCGCCTTGGCTGGCGCCACGCGCGCCGGGGGTTGGACAGCCTTCTTTGGAATCTTTCCCGGCCAGTCGACGATAAACTCCAGCACTTCCTCGAACGGCACATCGTCCTCGCCCGCCGCCACGCGGCCGCGCACTGATATTCCGGCCTGATGCACGGTGTCGCGCGATCCCGACACAAGGTGATGCCACCAGTAAAGGTCGCGCCCTTCGGCAACCAGGCGATAGGCGCAGGTGGGCGGCAAC
>CANMLK010000217.1 GCA_947498445.1 Beijerinckiaceae bacterium | reverse complement strand
CCCTGCTGCGCAACGATGCAGCCCACAAGGAAGTTGATCAGCAAAATGATCGGCACCGCGCGAAAGGCGAACTGCTCGACATAAAATGTGATCGACGTTGGCCGCAGGCGCGCGGGTCGCGTGATGACGCGCGCGAACGAAGACATCACCTCGCCAAGAAACGCCACGCCGGCAACAAAATCCCTGGTCGCCGTGGAAATGCTTTTTCCCAGATCCGCCAGCAGATCAATCATCCCCTGTGGCTTTGCATGAGGACCGCGCTCCTCAAAGCTGCGCCACTGCGCTTCCTTGAGCAGGGTCTGCTGCCGGGCGTCCGCCCAGCGCACTTCTACTTTAACGCCGGCCTTTTCCAGCCGCATGCGCGCGCGATCAATGATCCAGGCGCCTGCGGTGTCGATGGCTTCAATGGTTGCAAGATCAATGATCGCGGAGCCAAACTGCGCCGCTTGCTCCTCAATCTCGGCTGCCGCCACTTCCAATGCAGCGCTTGCGACGATGGTCCAGCGGCCTGCAAGACGCAATATGACGGCGTCACCCGAGCGGTCGCTCGAAACCTCTGGCTCCGCTGGCATGCTTGCGCCTGTTATTTCCGTGGTCATGACGTGATGTTCATGGCGTGATGTTCATGGCGTGTGAACCCCGGGGCGCGAAGCAAAAGGTGATACGCCTCCAGTATCCCCTGCGTCTAGGGCGCTTACGCGCCAAGCTTTGTCGGCCGCCAAAGCTTCACTGACGAACACGCTATTCCATCGCCGCCGCTTTGAGAATAACCACCATCGTGGCGTGCGCGGGAGTTTTGGAACGATTGCGAATGATGTGCGGCTTGTCGCAACGATACCGCAACGTGTCCCCCGCCCGCGCAGTCTCCAGCGCGCCCGCAACCTCAACTTCCAATTCCCCGTCGAGGACTGAAAGACATTCCACGGACCCGCGCTGATGCGGCTCGGATTCAAGAACGCCGCCGGGATCAGCCTGAAAATCGTACCATTGAAGCCATTCGACTGTCTTGATCCAGCCGATGATCGCCAGCCTGCACTTGCCATCGTCCGATACAAGGATCGGCGTGTCGCCGCGACTGGTCTTGGCGAGGAAAGGCTCGTCTTCGGCCGTCTGCAGCACCCGCTCGATTGAAACGTCAAGCGCCTGCGAAAGCCGCCAGATCGTCGCGAGCGTCGGATTTGTCTCGTTGCGCTCGATCTGGCTGATGATCGATTTGGCAACGCCCGATTGCTCTGAAAGTTCGGACAGCGACAGGCTGTAGGCCTTGCGAAGGCGCTGAACCGTGCGGCCAAGTTGGCCGGTCACCGCGTGTGCGCCAGCCTCCAATGTCTTGACCCGGTCCCGACCTTCAACGCCCATGATCGCCTCAACGCCGCCGCTGCGTGCGTTTGGCAGACTACCCGATTTTGTTTGGAATAACGAACACTATTGTGCGGCAGCGGGCCGCGAAACGGCCCGACTTTCCTGCCAAACAACTGTCAATCCAGCGAAAATCACGATGACTGAGCCAAGTATGACTGCCGAAGAAGGGGTCTCGCTGAAGAACACAAAACCGATCACTATAGCGAACAGGATCGACGAATAATCAAACGTCGCCAACACAGACGGTTCTGCGTAGCGATAGCCCTGTGTCATGAAGATCTGCCCGACGCCGCCAAGCACCCCGATCAGGATAAGCGGCGCCCAGTCGACGCCCGCAGGCGCCTTCCAGACCTGGGCCTGGATAAGCGCGGCGCCCGGCACGCCATCCGGCCAGAATGCAGCAGCGACCAGCACGCCAAAACTCGCCACCGTCGTCGTCGCCTGGAAATAGAACGTGATCGCGCCGGTATCCTCGGTCTTCGTCAGGCGGCGCGTCTGGATCATGGCGATGGCGATGAGAAACGCAGCCATCAACATGAAACCCGCGCCCGCAGCAGAACGGGGAGGCCCACCCGGCGCGCTTTGGCTCAGATGCTCCCAAAGCATTACGAGAACGCCAAGAAAGCCGACGCACACCGCCGCCCAACGCAATGGCGGCGCCCGCTCGCCCAGAAAGATGGATGCGAGCACGACGATCATGAGAGGCGAGGCGTAGCCAATAGCGGTCGCATCGGCCAGAGGCAGCAGCGCGTAGGCGGTGAAGATGCAGAACATGCTTCCGATGCCGGCAAGCGAGCGCAGCAAGTGGCCGCCGAACCGTTTTGTATGCAATGCGCGTGGAAAATCACCGCGGACAAGAAGCCACACCAGCACAGGCGCCAGCGCGAACGCTGAGCGGAAGAATACGATCTGCGCAACCGGGTATGAGCTGTAGGCCTTTCCCAGCGTCAGCATCATTGTGAACAGAAAGACCGACGCGATCTTGAAGCTGATTCCAAGCATCGTCCTGGAGCTGTTCATCGAATGGCGGGACCAGCGAACACGTCTCGATCCTTCCAACCCGCGTTCATTGCTTGCCTTGCTCTCTGCTTCGCCTGATGGCGCATCAGAATGCGCTGGGATACGCCCCGCCGTCGATCAGGAAATTCTGACCCGTGATGTAGCCCGTGTGGGCGCTGGCGACAAAGGCGCAGAGCTTGCCGAACTCCTCAGGTTGCCCAAAGCGCCTGGCCGGAATACCCGCCTTGCGCTGCTCCTGCAGCTCCTCATAGCTCACGCCGCGCATTTTCGCCTGCGAGGTCGCCGCCGACCTGAGGCGGTCCGTCTCGAAGGGGCCCGGCAACAGATTGTTGATCGTCACGTTGGAGGCGGCGACCTGGCGGGCAACCCCGGCGAAAAACGCGGTGAGGCCAGCGCGAGCGCCCGACGACAGATCGAGGCCGATAAGCGGCATCTTCACCGAGCCCGACGTGATGTTGATGATGCGCCCGAAATTGCGCTCCACCATGCCGTCGATAACTTTCTGCGTGAGCAGAACCGGCGACATCATGTTGGCGTCGACGCCCGCGATCATGTCGTCGCGCGTCAGCTGGCGAAAATCCTTCGGCGGCGGCCCGGCGTTGTTGTTGACGAGGATGTCCGGGTCAGGACACGCGGCGATCAGTTTCGCACGCCCCTCTTCCGTGCCCACATTGGCCGCAACGCCGATCACTTTGGCGCCGGTGGCTTTGGCGATTTCCTCGGCCACAGCAGCAACGCGCGCGGCGTCCATGCCGTTGATAACGACATCGCAGCCAGCCTCGGCCAGCGCGATGGCGCAGGCGCGCCCAAGGCCCCGGCTCGATGCGCAGACAATCGCCTTGCGACCTCTAATGCCCAAATCCATATGCGGCTCCCGTTCCAACTTGGCCGCAACATACCCACGTGGCGTGGAGCGGCAAGCGGAGCGGGAGACGCGCGACGGCGGGATTGTAGAAAGCATTCACGCAGCAGGCATTTTGCGTTGTTCCCGGAAGCCTTTTTCGAGCGCTTCCACCGCGCCTGCCAGGTCGCGGCGGCTCGCAGCGTCCATCAGCGCGTGCGCCTGGGCCTCGATATGTGCGCACGTCTGTTCGTCGACTCCACGCGCGCGAAGCGATTCAGCCAGATGGACCAATTGATGCGGGACGGTCACTGCAGCGTCAGGCGCGGGATACACACTGGCGGACTCGCTCAGGCGCGTTTCGATGCGCGCCAGCGCGGATTCGATGCGATCATGGTCCTGAGCCCGCACCCGGCGGGCGTATTCGCGCAGGAACCAGCGTCCCCGCGGCGTTTTAAACACAGCAGCTTCAATCGCGTCGAACTCGAGGCCATCGTGTTCGAGCAATTCGGCGCTGCTCAACTCCGATGTTTACTTCGGCGTCGCGTTTTCCGCCATCGCTGTCCCCAGCCCGAATCATCCTCGCTCCAGTTTCGGCGAGATGGGCGTACTTGCAAAGGGGTCGCTTTTGGCCCGCTGACGAGAGAGCCTATTTCTTCGGGCGCGGCGGCCCCTGGCGCGCGGGCAACGTCATCAGATAATCAGCCATCGCTTCGGCGTCAGCCTTGGGAAGCTCGGCGATGTTCTTGACCACCGACCCCATGCTGCCGCCTACCGAATCGCCTTCAGCGGTAAGGCCCATCTGAAGCAATTGCACCCACTCGCCGCGGGTCCAGTCTTTCAGCGAGCGCGGCGTGATGTTGGGCACCCATCCATCACCGTGCGCTTCTGGACCGCCTGCATAGCGTTGTGAGTCGACGAGTGCGCCCAGCGCGTTGCGCGGCGAATGGCATTCCGCGCAATGCCCCAGGGTTTCGGTCAGATATTGACCGCGATTCCACGATGCGCTGCGCGCCGGGTCCGTTTTCACCTGTGCGGTGTCAAAGAACATCCACTTCCAGACGCCAAGCGTACGGCGGATATTGAAGGGAAACCCCAACCCGTGGTCGCGCGCGCGGCCCTCTACAGGTTGCAGCGTTCGGACATAAGCCATGAGGTGGCGCGCATCATCGGCCTGCATGCCGGCATAGCTGGTGTAAGGGAACGCCGGATAATAATGCGCTCCATCTGGCGATACGCCGCGCATCATCGCATTGGCGAGATCAGCGTTCGTCCAGTTTCCAATGCCGTCGCGCGGATGGGGCGAGATGTTGGGCGCGTAGAACGAGCCGAACGGCGACTTCATTTCAAGGCCGCCGCCCAGCCGCAAACGATCAGCCTGATTAGGCGTCGCGTGGCACGAGGCGCAGCCGCCCGCAAAAAAGATATCCTTGCCCCGCGCCACATCTCCCGGCGCGTTAAACGCCGCGTCATTGGCTATAACAACCCGCTGCGGCGCGCTGATAAACCAGAACACGCCAAACCCGGCGATAGCGAGAACAACGACGAGCAGCGCAAACTTACGCATGGGCGGAGCTGCCTCCGAAGCGCCTGGACAAGGAGCCGCCTGTCAGATAACCGGCGGCTCCTCTATGCATCAGCTGCGGCGCGCGCGATAGTCGGTGTGGCAACCCCCGCAATTCTTCAGAAGAGCCGGAAATTCCTGCTTGAATGAAGCTTCATCGGTGATCTTGGCCTGCGCCGATTTGGCGGCGGCCACGAAGCTCGTCATTTTCGCGTCGAAATCCGCCTTGGTTTCCCAGATTTTCGGCAGCGCCGCTGTGTCGCCGCCAGTCTTGCTGTTATCCGGGAAGAGCTTCAGCGCAGAAGTCGCATTCGACTCAATAACCTTCAATTGGGCCTGCACGGCCGACAAATCGAAAGGCGCTTCACCGCGCAACATCGCTGCGGGAGCGCGGTTGCCGTCGCCGATCGCCTTCATCGCCGCCTTGCGCTGAGAAATCACGTCCCCCTGCGCCAACGCCGCGCCAGCGCCGATGACGAGTGCAAGCGCAAGCGCGCCAGCTGCCTTGGTCCCAAATCCCATACTGTGATCCTCCTCCCGCCAATCTTGCGGTGCGCGACCTTAGCGGAAAATGTTGCGCCCAAACGTTTCGACCGTTTCAAATGAGCGTGAGCGACCACACCCCGAACGCTATGGCGCAACCCACTTCACGGCCAAGCAATTGGAAAACAGAAGAAGTTTCCAGCCAGCGGTATCTTTCGGACAATTGTGGTGGCCGGCGCGGGAAGCTTTTAGCCGGTCAGCAAAGCGCAAAAAACCGCGCCCGCCGCCGCTTGAGTCGCAATTCGGATAGATTTTCGTACGGTGGTCGCGGCCGTGTCCACGAATCGGCGCGCCCTTCCGGGCTCAGACCACAGTCTCGCCCGCGCCCTGCCATTCCAGCATGCCGCCGCCAAAGTGCGCGCGGATGTCGTCCCGTCCCGCCCCTTGGGCGGCCTCCAGCGCCGCCAGCGTGCGCCGTCCCGAGCGACAGTGCAGCACAACGCGCTTTCCCGCGCTCGACGCCGGTAATGCGGCGGGGTCAAACGCCGAGAGAGGGTGAAGCGTCGCGCCGGGAATGTGGCCGACATCCCACTCATTCTGCTCGCGAATATCGATGAGGACGATGGAGCCGTCCGCAAGCCCCTGCTTGAGCTCCTGAAGGCTCACGTTTTCGACGATCGTTCCGGCCATGCGTCTCTCCCTGGGCCATCCCGGCCAAAAACCCTTTTAGCAAGCGTGCGCGGCCGTCGCAAAGCGTCCCGCGCAACGCCCCGATGCGACGCCATTGACGGCGCCGCTGCGCACGGGGACAAGTCGCCATGGCCCCCAAGTTATCCCCAGCGGTCGCCACGCTCATCGGCTTCACGGCCATCATCCTGTGGAGCCTGCTCGCCGCCCTCACTGCGGCAGCGGGGCCAATTCCAGCATTCCAGATGAACGCCATGTGCTTTGGCCTTGGCGCTGGCGCAGCCATGCTGCTGTGGATTCGCCAACCCGGCCGCGCGCGGGCGTTGCGCCAGCCCTTCCATGTGTGGGCGCACGGCATCATCGGCCTCTTCGGCTACCACGCGCTGTACTTTGCCGCCCTGCGGCTCGCGCCCCCGGCCGAGGCCTCGCTGGTCAATTATCTCTGGCCGCTGCTGATCGTGCTGTTCTCCAGTCTGCTTCCGGGCGAACGGCTCCGCGTCTTTCACATCGCAGGCGCGCTGATCGGCTTCGCGGGCGTCGCGACGTTGTCAATCAACGCAGATTTGTCCGCGCGGCCCGAACATGCGCTGGGATACGCGCTGGCGTTCGCAGCCGCCCTTTTCTGGTCGGCCTATTCGGTGCTGTCGCGCCGCATGTCGAATGTGCCGACCGATGCGGTCGTCGGCTTTTGCGCCGCAACGGCGTTTTTGAG
>CANMLK010000216.1 GCA_947498445.1 Beijerinckiaceae bacterium | reverse complement strand
GGCCCAGCTTCATTGGTCAAGCGAGCGGCGCGCATGACGGGCTTGGGCGGGGCCGGCGCGTCATCAAGCCCATTGGGCAGGAAGCATGCTGCCGAGTGATCCACGCCCCTGTATGTCAGGTCCGGCGTGCTGACGGCGCAGCGATCCTGCGCGGCGGCGCATCGCTCCCGGAATGCGCAGCCCACAGGAGGATTGCGCATGTCAGGCGGAAAGCCAGTAATTTGCAGCAGACGCTCGCGTTCAGCCCCCGCGGCGTTGGGAATGGTGCGCAGCAAGCTCTGCGTGTAGGGATGGCGCGGGTGCGCAAAGACATCTGCTGCAGAGCCAAACTCGACGATCTTGCCCGCGTACATGACGCCGACCTTGTTGGCGAAACGCGCCACAAGTCCGAGATCGTGGGTGATGAAGAGCATCGCCGCGCCGGTCTCGGCGGTGAGGTTCTTGAGTAATTCGACGATCTGCGCCTGAATTGTAACGTCGATAGCTGTTGTCGGCTCATCCGCGATGATCAGGCGCGGATTGCAGGACAGAGCCATTGCGATCATCACGCGCTGACGCATGCCGCCGCTCATCTCGAACGGATAGGCGTCGATACGACCTGCGGCGTCTGGAATGCCGACCCTGTCCAGCCAGCCTATTGCAATGTCGCGCGCTTCTTTGCGGGTCATTCCAAGATGGCGCATGATCGGCGGGATCATCTGTTCGCTGACGCGCATGACGGGGTCGAGCGAAGACATCGGATCCTGAAAAATCGTGCCAACTTCGCTGCCGCGAATGCCGTTCAGTTCCGACTCGCTCAACTTGGTGATGTCGCGACCACCGATGATGACTTCGCCGCTGACAACCTTGCCAGGATACGCGAGAAGCTGAATGAGCGACATCGCCATCGCGCTCTTGCCCGAACCGCTTTCGCCGACAATCGCGACGCGCTCTCCCGGCTTGAGGCTGAAGGAGACTCCATTGACGGCCTTGACGACGGCGCTTTCGGTGAGAAAGTGCGTGTGCAAATCGTGTACTTGCAGAACCGTATCTGTGATCGGCTGCATAAAGTTCATGACTGCGTCTCCGCGTGGGTGAGTTACGGTCAGCGGACTATTTCCGCGCACGAGGATCGAGCGCTTCGCGTATCCCGTCCGACAGGAAATGCAGGCTCAACGCAATGGCGAGAATGACTACGCCCGGCATCGTGGAAATCCACCATGCCTGTTGCAGATAAAGCTGTCCGTCGCGGATGATGTTTCCAAGCGAAGGCGACGGCGGCATGATTCCAAGTCCAAGGAAGCTGAGGCTCGCTTCCACCAGGATCGCATTAGCCGCAGCGATGCTGGCCGCCACGAGTAAGGGCGCGATTGTGTTGGGCACAATGTGACGGGACATCAGCCACCATTGAGACGCCTTCACGGTGCGCGCTGCATCAATATAGGCCCGTGAGCGAGGGCTCAAGACAAGCGAACGCTGTAACCGGATGAACCGCGGCACGTCAGCAATGGCGATGGCGAGAATAACTGGAACAAGCCCAGTGCCAACAACGGAGACAAGACCGATGGCGAGCAGGAGCGAAGGAAAAGCAAGAAAGATATCGACAACGCTCATGATGGCGCGGTCGACCGTGCGCCCAAAAAAGCCTGCTATCGTGCCAAGCACCACGCCAAACACCAGCGCAATGATCGCGACGCTGAAGCCGACGAAAAGCGATACCTGAACGCCGGCAAGCGTGCGCACAAGCACGTCACGGCCCATGCGGTCGGTTCCAAACGGATGCAGGAACGAAGGTTCCTGCATCATCGCGCGAAGGTTCGTCTGCAGCGGCCCCTGAAGCGGGAGGTAACTGGCAAAGGCCGTCAGCAGGAGAATGGGCACCAGAATAATCAGCGCCAGACGGGCTTTCTTGTTTCCCGCGAGAAACTTCAGTCCCGGTAACTTTGGCATCCGCAACAAAAAGCTGGCGCGCGCTGGAGTGGTGAAAGTGATCGCCATGTTATCTGTTCCTGGTCATGTTCCTGGATTCGACGGGACGCGCTGAAATCAGAACTGTACGCGGGGATCAAGCCTTTTGTAGACGAGGTCGGTGAAGAAGTTCACGGATACAAAGAACAATGCATAGAAGACGATCAGCGTCTGAACGAGTTGATAATCCCGGCTGTTGATGCCGTTCACGAGCAAGCTTCCGAGGCCGGGGATGGTGAAGATAAATTCCACGATGATCGTTCCGTTGAGCAAACTGCCGAAGCTGAGACCCACGACCGTGACGATCGGGAGCGCTGCATTCTTGAGAGCATGACGGAACAGCACGCGCAGCTCGGACCAGCCCATCGACCGCGCCGTGCGAATATAATCTTCGCTCAATATCTCAAGCACAGCGGTGCGGGTAATGCGCGCCATCGTAGCGATTTGCGTAACAGACAGAACGAGAACAGGAAGGGCGATCCTGTGCAGGAAGGCCGCTGGATCATCGAGACTTACGGTGCCGCTCGCCGGAAAGAGACCGAGAGTGAGAGAGAACAAGAGCAAGAACACCAAGGCCGTCCAGAAGGAGGGCATCAAATCCACCAGCATGGCGCCGCCGGTTATGATGTTGTCGAGAGTCTTGTGCCCTTTGTGCGCAAGGTAGGCGGCCAGCGTGCCCAGCGGTATCGATATGATGATCGTCAGCACAATTGTGGCGACTGCGATTGCAAGGGTGATAGGAATAGCTTTCGACAATAGCCCCCCGATCGAAAGGCCGGTCGTGATTGTTTCGCCAAAATTCAAAGTGATCAGATTTTGCAGGTACTCTATGTATTGAACCCAGATGGGCTTGTTAAGGCCCATCTGTTCGCGCAGACGATCAAGCGCCTCTCCAGACAGTGTATCTCCCGCCATAGCTGAGGCCGCGTCGCCGGGGATAAGCCGGAGCGTGAAGAACACGAGCGTGACGACGCCGAGCGTCGTCACGACAAGTTGGAGGAGGCGATTGAGGCTATAAGTGAACATGGCGTTTGCCCGCTACTTGATATCGACTTCAAAGAAGTTGACCTGCGCCAGGTTGTTCGGCTGCACACCCGTTACGTTCTTCTTGCTTGGCCAGATAACGCCGTTTGCATATTGCGGGAGGTAGGGAAGATCGGTCATGGCGATCTGTTGCACCTTGGCGTAGAGCGCCTTCCGCTTGGCTGGATCGATCTCGGCTTTTGCCGCTCGCAGCGTTTCGATTGCGACAGGATTATCGTAGCGAGCGCCGTTGAGGCCCTTTGGCGAGATGTTGGCCGGGTCCAGAAAACTGAACAGGATCGTGTCTGGGTTTACAGCAGGCAGGAGCCGCGTGGTGACTTCGAAATCACCGCGATTGCGGCGCTGGTTGAACGTCGGGGTGTCGACGAGCTCCATTTCCATCTTGATTCCGACCTGACTGAGATAGTCGATTTCAAACTGCTGAAACTCCGTAACGCCTTGCGCGGATGTGCTGAGATTCTTGAAACTCAAGCCTCTGGGATAACCTGCCTCCGCCAGCAGTTTCTTGGCCAGGCCGGGGTTGAACGGGTAGCGCGGAATGTCCTTTGTGTAGCCATCCATCCACGGCATCAGAAGGGTGTACGTCGCATTTTGCAGAATGGGCGACGTCGCCTTGATGATGGTGTCAAAATCCAGAGCATGCGCAATCGCTCTACGTACGCGCACGTCCGAAAGCGTCTTGACCGAGAGGTTGAACACCTTGTGGGCAGATGCGTAGTCGTCAGTCGCGTTCATCAGGAACCCTTCTTTGCGAAGGATCTCGATGTTCTCTTCGCGGTTCGAACGCATCACCAGATCGACCTCGCCGCGGCGCAGCGCAATGGTTCCAGTCGCCTCGTCCTTGATGATCTGGAAAATGATTGTGCTGATCGGCGCCGGACCCCGAAAGTACGTCTCATGCCTCTTCAGTACGATGCGCGAGGTAACGTCGACCGTGTCGAGGTAGAAGGGGCCAGTGCCGACCGGCTGCCAGCGAACCTGCTTGCCCGCGGCCTCGATCGCCTTCTTGTTGACGATTTGCCCCTGATGATAGTTGGCGACTTGATGAAGGAAGTTTCCGTCCGGCGAGTTGAGTGTAATGACGACAGTGTAATCGTCCGGCGCCTGAACGCTCTTCACATCCGTAAACTCGTTCCGGTAGGGCGAGGCCGTCGCAGGGTCCAGAATTCGGTTGTAGCTGTAGACTACGTCAGCAGCCGTAAACTCGCCGAAGCCCTTCTGCCACTGCACACCGCGGCGCAGCTTGAAGATCCAGGTGATGTTATCCTTGGTTTCCCAGGACTCGGCCAGGTCGGGTAAAATCTTTCCTGTCTTGCTGTCGTAAGTTGTTAATCCGCTGAAAATATTGAAAGCAATGTTTTCGTTTTCGACGCGAAAGATGGTCGCGGGATCAAAGCCAGCGAGATCGTCATAAAAGCGAACTCTAAGAGTCTTTTCCTGCGCCTTGGCGGGAAAAGAGATCAATGGCGCGGCGCCTGTAGCAGCAAGTCCTGTCAAGAAAGTCCGTCGCGTCGTCTTCATTTGACACCCCAATGGTTGAAAGTTTCTTGGTAACTATTTATTTCTATTGGCGCTGCGAAGATGACGAAAGTCGCAGCGCCATTTGAGGTTACTCGGCTGCGGCAGCGGTCGCTGAGCTGCGCTCAATGGAGTTGCCGCGCAGATAGTTCTTGGCCATTTCGAGCGACACCACATCCGCATACTTCTGGTGCATGTCGTAATGGTTCATGAAGTGCGAGGCCTCGGTGCGATCAAACACACCTTCCGAAACGACGCCCATGCGGAAGCGAGACGTTGCCCCATCGACCACCGACGCGCGCACGCAGCCGCTCGTGGTTTCGCCGCAGACGATCAGCGTATCGATGCCAAGGCTGTTGAGGTGGAACATCAGGGGCGTGCCCTGGAAGGCGCTCGGCGCCGACTTTTCGATCACGACTTCTCCCGCGATTGGCGCGAGCTCGTCGACGATTTCCGTGCCCTTCTGCTGAATTTCCGGCGGCAGCGTTGAGGCTTCCCGGTTTCTGTGAACCCAGGGCTTCATGCCGTTCTGCAGGCCTTTGATATGCACGACCGGCACGCCATTCTCGCGCGCTACGGCAAGCAATTCGGCCGCCTTGTCGATGGCGGCCCATCCTTCAAGGCCCGTGCTGCCGGGCCACATTTTCATCGACTCGAAAATGTCTTCACGCTTCAAGCCCAGCACGCTGTAATACATGTCGATAAGGAGCAGCGCGGGCTTTTTACCGAAGCCGTAAAGCTCCTTCTTGCCCCAGAGTGCATCGTGCTTCTTGTCGCGTTCGCTGAGGTATTTTTCCCATCCGTACATGACCGGTCCTCCAAGGGCCTGAATGTCGCCAGAATGGTCATGGCAAGCTTCGTGCCACGCTGGTCCGGATTTCTTCGATCAGTTTTTGTTATGGAGCGTGCAGTTTTGGCGGTAAAGCATGTCGCCTGCGATGATGCGCAGGGTGCGCTCAGCTCTCTGAGACTTGCAAATTTGGGCGAGCGGTCGCACTTTCCCGGCCTATGGACTTGAGGACACAAAATGAACGAAACGGTCAATTCGACTGCAATCGAGCACGATGCGGCTGAGGCGGCGGTACAGACTTTCAGCTTCAAGTCGCCGGAGACTTACACGCGGCGAAAGGCGATTGTTAAGCTGATCACCACCGACAAAGGCGCCGCCGCCATCCATTGCCTCGGGCAGGGTGGCGAGAACAATCTTCATTTCCATGCCGGCGTCGACATCACCTGGATGGTGATCAAGGGACGCGCGCGCTTCTACGCCGCAGGCGATGTCGTGCGCGGCGAGTTTGGCGTCCACGAGGGCATTCTGATCCCGGCGGGAGCGCGCTACTGGTTTGAAAGCTGCGGTGAGGACGATCTGGAGCTTCTGCAGATCAAGACCTATCACACGCGCCGCGGTCTCGATAAGCGCATCGATGCTGCGCCCCGGGACGCCGCCAAGCCGCGCGGCGCCAGCCACTTCCAGGCGGCCAAGATTTCCTGAGCCAGCACCCTCGCAGCGGGACCTCCCATGCTGACGAGGGGCTGTTGGCCTCATGGACAGATGCTGCAACTATGGCCATGATTACCTATGGATTCGGTCGCGATGGCCGCATCTTCCCATGAGACGGTTCGCGGCCGCATGCAAATTCTTGGTCGGACGATATACTGGATTTTGACTGCGCTCGCCCTCCTGTTGGCGGGCTTTGCCGTGTACGAATTTGGCGCGGCCGAGACGGCGAAGGGTAACCCGCTGATGCGGGTCGGGCTGCTCTTTATCGGGGCCGTTGCGCTTTGGTCATTGGCTCGCGCGATCCTGCGGGCGTTGGCGGGCAAGTAAAGTCACAAATCACGTCCAAAGCATAAGCTTTCCTTCAATCTCAAATAAAAAGCCTGGCGGTGCGTGCCAAAAGCAGACTGTCTTACTAACTTCGAAAAGCGCAATGGGCGTCGCAAAATAGCGTCTAATAAAAAAGGGTATGGCGGATGGGCGCTCAAGCAGAGATGATACGTATTCGTGCGAAAGACGGACACGAGCTTGATGCATTCATCGCCCATCCAGAAGGGACGGCAAAGGGCGCGATTGTCCTTGGTCAGGAGATGTACGGCGTAAACGACTATCTGCGCCAAACATGCCGCCTCTTCGCCAGCTACGGATATACGACAATCGCGCC
>CANMLK010000215.1 GCA_947498445.1 Beijerinckiaceae bacterium | reverse complement strand
GATTTCCAAGGTTGGCGAAGTCTTCGTCAGCGAAACGAAGAAGCCTGCGGTGCAGCCGCAAAACCCGATCCCAAAGGGCGTGATGGGGCCGGGGACGTATCAGGCTAAGCACATCATCGTGGCCACTGGCGCGCGCCCGCGCGTGCTGCCGGGCATCGAGCCCGACGGCAAGCTGATCTGGACTTATTTTGAGGCGATGGTTCCGCCCGCGTTCCCCAAGTCGCTCATCGTCATGGGCTCGGGCGCCATCGGCATCGAGTTCGCGAGCTTCTATCGCACCATGGGCGTCGAGGTGACGGTGGTCGAAGTGCTGCCGCAGATCATGCCGGTGGAAGACGCCGAGATTTCTGCGCACGCGCGCAAGCGTTTCGAGAAGCAGGGCATGAAAATCCTCACCTCCACCAAGGTGACGAAGGTCGAGAAGAAGGCCAATTCCGTCGTCTGCACGCTGGAGGACGACAAGGGCGCCAAGCAGACTCTTGAGGCCGAGCGGATGATTTCCGCCGTAGGCGTTGTCTGCAACACTGAAGGCCTTGGCCTTGAAAAGCTGGGCGTGAAGCTGGATCGCGGCGCGATTGTCACCGATGGTCTGGGCAAGACGAACGTGCCGGGCGTTTACGCCATCGGCGACGTCGCGGGCCCGCCGATGCTGGCCCACAAGGCCGAGCATGAGGGCGTGCTGTGCGTGGAGTCCATCAAGGGCCTGCATCCGCACGCCATGGAAAAGACCATGATCCCCGGCTGCACCTATTGCCATCCGCAAGTCGCCAGCGTCGGCCTCACCGAGGCGAAGGCGAAAGAGCAGGGCATCGCGATCAAGGTCGGGCGCTTCCCGTTCGCGGGCAACGGCAAGGCCATCGCGCTTGGCGAGCCGGAAGGCCTCGTGAAGACGATCTTCGACGCTAAGACAGGCAAGCTGCTGGGCGCGCATATGGTGGGCGCTGAGGTAACGGAACTGATACAGGGCTATGTCGTGGCGATGAACTGCGAGACAACAGAAGAAGAGCTGATCCACACGGTCTTCCCGCATCCCACGCTGTCTGAAATGATGCACGAGAGCGTGATGGATGCGTATGGCCGGGTGATCCACACCTGAGCCACAGGACGCGGCGCTGACGAGTGAAGCAGGAGAGAATATGAAGACGACAAACCTACTTCGATCGGCAGCCGCCGGTGTTCTCGCCGCCTTCGCCGCAGCGTCGGCCTTCGCCCAAACGCCGGCCGAATTCTACAAGGGCAAGACCGTCACGATCATCGTCGGCAGTTCGGCTGGCGGCGGGTTCGATCTCTACGCCCGCATGATCGGACGGCATATGCAGCGCCATATGCCGGGAGCGCCGAACATCGTCGTGTCCAACATGCCGGGAGCAGGCTCCATCCGTCTGGCGCAGCACATTTATACGGTCGCACCAAAAGACGGCACGGTCATTGGAGCTGTGTTCGCGGGCGCGATCACGGACCCGCTGCTGGGCGCGCGCACCAACAAGGTCGAGTACGACGCGGCGAAGTTCACCTACATCGGCAGCGCGAACTCGGAAGCCTACGTCTGCCTCACGCGCAAGGATGCGAAAGCGCAGACGTTCGCTGACGTTCTCAATACCGAAGTCGTGCTTGGCGCCAGCGCCGGCGGCGGCTCGACGCTCGACTTCCCGACGCTGCTGCGCAATGTGCTTGGCGCCAAGTTCAAGGTCGTGAACGGCTATCCCGGCACGAACGAGATTTCGCTCGCCATCGAGAGCGGCGAAGTGCAGGGGGCTTGCGGCTACGCATGGTCCACGCTGCAGAGCCGCCGTCGCAACTGGCTCACTGACAACCTCGTCAACATCCTCGTGCAGGAGGTGCCTGAGGCGCATGCGGAAATGACAAAGCTGGGCGTCCCAGTCGCTCAGCAATTCGCCAAGACAGACGAGCAGCGCCGCATCCTCGATCTCGTTTATTCGCAGCTTCGTTTCGGTCGCCCGTACATCGCTTCACCCGGCATTCCGGAGGACCGCGTCGCCAGTCTGCGCAAGGCGTTCGTTGACACGTTGAACGACGCTGAATTGCGCAGGGAGGCCGACAAGCTCCAGATCGACGTCGACGTTCTTGAAGGCGGCGCCATGCAGAAGTTTGTCGCGGAGCTTTACATGACGCCCGCAGACATCGTGGAAAAGACGCGCGCGGCGCTGACGCCGAAGTGATTGCGTTTGCGAGCATCGTCGCGTGATTCCGTGGGTGCATCTCGACCAGACGGCGCTGCCTGACGGGGGCGTCTTGAAACTTGCCCGCCGGGGGGATGAATTTTCCATCCGGCTCGGCGGGGCGGAGTTGATGAACAGCCGTCTCAGCGCATCGGAAGAGGCGCTTGCCACGCTGACCTGCGCGCGTCTGGCCCACACGCCCGCTCCCAGCATTCTCATCGGCGGCCTTGGCATGGGCTTCACGCTGCGCGCCGCGCTTGGCGTGCTGGGCCCAAAGGCCCGCATTGTCGTCGCAGAGCTGTTGCCCGCCGTTGTGGCGTGGGCGCGGGGGCCGATGGCTGACCTGTTCGCGGGATCGATGGAGGACCCGCGCGTGTCGGTCGAAGTCGTCGATGTCGATCGGGCGATCAGGGAAGGGCGGTGGGACGCCATTTTGCTGGATGTAGACAACGGCCCCGAAGCGATGACGCAGGCGGCCAACGATGGCCTGTACGGGGCGGCAGGCATTGCCACAGCGCGGCGCGCGCTGAGACCGGGCGGCGTGCTCGCCGTGTGGTCCGAAGGGCCCGCGCCAGCCTTCGCCAAGCGCCTCAAGCGCGGTGGTTTTGACGTCGAGGAAGTGAAGGTCGCCGCCCATCGAGGCAAGAGCGGGCGACGGCACGTGATTTGGGTCGCCACGTCTGAGTTCAAAGCACGATAGGCGACTTACTGCCGCGCAGGGCAGATATACGCCGGCGCCGATTGCGCAGCGACTGCGCCAAGCCTAGATACCGTTGGTCCGGCGCATTGCGTCCTGCGAGACTTCACCATGGCCGTCGTTATCGACACGCTGAACAACGATCCCCGCAACGCCCGCGAAGGCGCGGACGCTAAAGCCGCCTTGCGCCATCCTGAAAAGGCGCACCGGCCGGATCAGGCCATAGCGCGCAAGCCGGACTGGATTCGCGTCAAGGCGCCCGGCTCGCCGCAATACGCCGCCACGCGCGCCATCGTGAAGGAGCACAAGCTCGTCACCGTGTGCGAGGAGGCTGGCTGCCCCAATATTGGCGAGTGCTGGGAGAAGAAGCACGCGACGTTCATGATCATGGGCGACACCTGCACCCGCGCGTGCGCGTTCTGTAACGTGAAGACCGGCATACCAGGTGCGCTCGACGCGAGCGAGCCCAATCATGTGGCCGATTCTGTCGCCAAGCTGGGCCTTTCGCATGTCGTCATCACGTCCGTTGATCGCGATGACCTGGCTGACGGCGGGGCCGTGCATTTCGCCCGCACGATCCGCGCGCTGCGCGTGCACGCGCCGCAGACGACGATTGAAATCCTCACGCCCGATTTCTTGCGCAAGCCCGGCGCGCTGGAAGTGGTGGTCGCTGCGCGGCCGGATGTATTCAACCACAACCTTGAAACCGTGCCGTCGAAATATCTGAAGGTGCGCCCCGGCGCGCGTTACTTCCACTCCATCCGGCTATTGCAGCGCGTGAAGGAGCTTGATCCGACCATCTTCACCAAGTCCGGCATCATGGTGGGGCTGGGCGAGGAGCGGAACGAAGTGCTCCAGCTGATGGACGATTTGCGCTCGGCGGACGTCGACTTCCTCACCATAGGCCAATATCTGCAGCCGACGAAAAAGCACCATCCCGTGATGGGGTTTGTGACGCCGGACGAATTCAAGGCCTACGAGGCGGTGGCGATGGCCAAGGGCTTCCTGCTGGTGTCAGCCACGCCGCTGACGCGTTCGTCCCATCACGCGGGCGAAGATTTCGCGCGTCTCAAAGCCGCCCGTCTGGCGCGTATTGGCGACAGCGCTTGGCTTCAAAGGAGACTTTAATGACTTCCGCTATCCCTCTATTCCACCTTGCTTTTCCGGTGAAGGATATTGCGGAGGCGCGCACGTTTTATGGCGATCTTTTAGGCTGCCGGGAGGGGCGGTGCTCCGAGGCGTGGGTCGATTTTGACTTTTACGGCCACCAGTTGGTGGCGCATCTGGCGCCGGAAGAATGCGGCCATAAAGCCACCAGCGCCGTGGACGACCATCAGGTGCCCGTGCGTCATTTCGGCGCCATTCTGCCCTTGGTTCAATGGGAGGCGCTGGCCGCCAGGCTGAAAGGGGCCAAGATCGATTTTGTCATTGAGCCCTATGTGCGCTTCAAGGGCGAGGTCGGCGAGCAGGCGACGATGTTTTTCCTCGACCCCTCGGGCAATGCGCTGGAGTTCAAATCCTTCGCGGACATGAGCCAGGTTTTCGCCAAGTAGCTGCCGTTCGCAGCGCTGCGCTTGCGCGGGATCAACGACGCAGCGCAATGAATCCGGGAGTCTGGCGCCAAGATTTGGGAGGGTCCGTTGGTGCCAGATGTCTCCACGCCGCTTGTTGCGCTTGATGCGGTGGTCATCGATACGGAAACGACGGGCCTCGATACGAACCGGGCGCGCGTGCTCGAGTTTGGCGCGCTGCGCATCGATCTGGGTTTGCTTGCCGCCGACGGTTTTGCTCTGCGGGTCAATCCGGGCGAAGCGATACCCAAATCCGCCAGCGACGTGCACGGTATCGATGACGCCGCTGTCGCCGACGCGCCGCTGTTTCCGGACGCATGGCCGCGCTTTGTCGAGGCCACGAACGGACGGCTCTGGATCGGACATACGATCGGCTTCGATCTGGCCGTGCTGGCGCGCGAATGCGCCCGGTGCGAGTTGTCTTTCACACCGCCTGCCGCGCTCGACACCCGCCTGCTGGCGCAGATCGCCAACCCCAATCTGCCGGGGTACAGCCTAGAGACCTTGTCCGTATGGCTTGGCGTCGTGCCCGGGCCCCGCCATAGCGCGCTTGGCGACGCCATCACGACAGCGCGTATTTTTGAAGCATTGGCGACGAAGCTTCGCGATGTTGGCGTGCGGACCTTTGGGGAGGCGATGCGCGCTTCTTCCGCGCTGACGCAGGTTCTCGACGAGCAACACCGCGCAGGCTGGGTGGAAGTCGCGACGCGCCCTGTCGCAGCAGCGCACGCTGAGCGCGTGGACTCCTTCGCGTACCGGCACAGGGCGGGCGATCTCGCGTCGCGTCCCGCGCGCTTCATCGCGGCGGGGCAGAGCGTGCAAGCTGCGCTCTCTGTGATGATGAACGCGCGCGTTTCCTCGCTGTTCGTCTCGGCGGATGGGCAGCCAGCGCAAGCATCCGACTGCGCCATCGTGACCGAGCGCGACATCCTGCGGGCTTTCAACGCGAATGCAGCAGGCGCCGGGGCCGAGCCGGTGGGCGGTTTTGCCAGCAGGCCGCTCGAAGCTGTTGCGACGCAGACGTTTCTCTATGCAGCGGCTGCGCGCATGAACCGGCTTCGCATCCGCCATCTTGCCGTCACGGACGACAGCGGCGAGGTCATCGGGGCGCTATCGGCCCGCGATCTTCTCAAATCGCGCACCTCCGAGGCGCTGGCGCTTGGTGACGAGGTTGGCGCGGCCATTGACGGGCGCACGCTGGCCGGCGCATGGGCAAAGCTGCCGCGCGTCAGCGCCGGGCTTCTTGCGGACGGCATGGACGGACGCGGCCTTGCGCAAGTCATCTCCCATGAGGTTGCGGGACTGACGGCACGGGCCGCTGCGCTGGCGGCTGACCAGATGCATCGCAGCGGACTGGGCCCCGCGCCGTGCGGTTACGCCGTGCTGGTGCTGGGCTCGGCCGGTCGCGGCGAGAGCTTGCTCGCCATGGATCAGGACAACGCCATCGTCTTCGAGCGCGGCGTCCCCGGCGGGGCCGAAGACTCATGGTTTGAAGCCATGGCCGGGCGCATGAACGACATGCTGCACGAGGCTGGCGTGCCGTTGTGCAAGGGCGGCGTGATGGCGAGAAACCGCCCATGGCGCGGCTCGCTGGAGGATTGGCGCGACCGAGTTGGGGGATGGGTCGAACGCTCGAAGCCAGCGGACCTGTTGAGCGTCGACACGTTTTTCGATTTGCGCGGCGCTGCTGGCGACCTGTCTCTGGCTAACCGGCTTCGTGCGGAGGCGTATGACGCCGCAAAGGGACGCAACGCGTTTGCAAAACTGCTGGTGGATACTGCGCCGCCGACGGATTCATCCCTTGGCCTGTTCGGGCGTATCCGTATTTTCGATGGCCGTGTTGATCTTAAAAAGTCCGGTCTCTTTGGCATCGTCTGCGCGGCGCGGGCGCTGGCGATCCACCATCACATCACCGACTATTCGACGCGCGAGCGGTTGGAAAAGCTCCGGGCGCTTGGGCTGGGCGGCGATCAGGATCTTAAACGGTTGATCGACGCGCACGGGCTATTTCTCACGCTGATCGCGCGCCAGCAGGCGATCGATATTGGAACGGGCAGGGTCCCGACAAACACCGTCGAGGTTTCGAGGCTTTCGAAACTGGAGCGCGATCGGCTCGTCGAAGCGCTGCAGGCCGTCAGGTCACTTGAGACGCTGGTGAAGGATTTGCTGTTCGCCGATTAGAGCGCGTTGACATTCAAGATTCCCCAGGACTCTCAAATCTGATTCAAGCTCCTT
>CANMLK010000214.1 GCA_947498445.1 Beijerinckiaceae bacterium | reverse complement strand
GCTGCTCAAATTTCGTCACATTTTGTTATTCTGCGGTCGGCGTGCGCGCTGTTACGGTGACACGATCGCAATCTGGAGTACGCGACGCGATGTCGACTGGACTGATGCAGGGCAAGCGCGGCTTGATCATGGGTGTCGCCAACGATCACTCGATCGCGTGGGGGATCGCCAAGGCCGTCGCCGCGCAGGGCGCGGAGCTTGCGTTCACCTATCAGGGCGAAGCGCTCGGAAAGCGCGTAAAGCCGCTGGCCGAAAGCCTCGGCTCGTCGCTCGTCGCGCCATGTGATGTCGAGGACCTTGCCTCGGTTGATGCGGTGTTCGCCCGCATCCAGCGCGAATGGGGCGCGCTGGATTTTGTCGTTCACGCCATCGGTTTTTCAGACCGGAACGAATTGAAGGGCAGATACGTCGACGCGACGACGCGCGATAACTTCACCCGCACGATGGTGATCTCGGCGTTCTCCTTCACGGAACTTGCCCAGCGCGCTGCGCCCTTGATGAAGAATGGCGGTTCGTTGCTGACGCTGACCTACGGCGGCTCCACCCGCGTCATGCCGAACTATAACGTGATGGGCGTGGCGAAGGCTGCGCTGGAGGCCAGCGTGCGCTATCTCGCGGCTGATCTTGGGCCGCAAGGCGTGCGCGTCAACGCGATTTCGGCGGGGCCCATTCGCACGCTTGCAGGCGCGGGCATTGGCGATGCGCGCTCGATGTTCAATTTCCAGAAACAGCATTCGCCGCTGCGGCGCGGCCTCGACATCGACGACGTGGGCGGCGCGGGGCTTTATCTGCTGTCCGATCTCTCGGGCGGCGTCACCGGCGAGATCCATTTCGTGGATGGCGGGTACAACATCATCTCGATGCCGCGTCCCGAAGATTTGCGCGTCGAGACCGCACGCGGCGAAGCTGCAGAGTAAGGCGCGCGCTGTCACATTACATTTATATGAACAAACCTTAATTTGATCTGGTTTAAGGTGCCACATAGCATCCTCTTGCTTATTGGGCGGGCTTGAGGAGATCAAAATGTCAAAAAGATATTCACGCGCTTTCGCGCTTACTGCAGCGCTTGGAGCCGCCCTTCTCGGCGCCACCGCGATCGCCCAGACGCCCGCGCCGACGCCACCCCAAACACAGCCACCCCAGATCCAGCCCGCCCAGCCCTTACAACCCGACGCCGACTCTGGCACACGCGGCCCCGGCATGGGACGCGGCGAGGGCATGGGACGCGGCGAAGGCATGGGACGCGGCGAAGGGATGGGCCGCATGGGTCGCGGTGGAGATGACCGCGACTGGCGACGTGGCGAAGGCCGCCCTGAGGACCGCTATGGCGATCGTCGCCGCGGCGGCGAGGGCTTGGAGCGAGGCGCAGGGCGTGACGACCGACGCGGCCAGATGAACCGTCTCTCGGATCAGGACCGGCAAGCCATGTTCTCGGCGCGACTCGCCGCCGCCAAGGCTGCGCTTTTGTTGACGCCCGAGCAGGAACGGCAATGGGGTCCGCTGGAGGCGGCCATTCGCGAATCTGTCAAGCTTCGCCAGGATTGGCGCGTGCGCATGGCGACTGAAGCTGCCCCTACAAACCCTGTTGAGCGGATGAAGCGCATGGGCGAAATGTCGAGCACGCGTGGCGCGGCCTTGACCAAGCTGGCTGACGCTGCAGCGCCGCTCTACGGATCGCTAACCGACGATCAGAAGCGTCGGCTGCGCCTTGTGCATGCAATGGGCGGCGGCATGGGCGGCGGCATGGGCGGCGAGGGCATGCGCGGCGGCGGCATGGGCGGCATGATGGGCGGCGAAGGTCGCGGCATGGGCGACGGCGCCCGCGGCGGCGAACGCTTCCATCGTCAGGGCATGCATCATCAGGGCATGCATCATCAAGGCATGCATCATCAAGGCATGAATCGCGAGGGCATGCGTGGCGAGCGCATGAATCGTGAAGGCATGAATCGTGAAGGCATGAATCGTGAAGGCATGCGCGGCGGACGCGGCGGGCAGTACGACCGCGGGTATCACCACCATCGTGGGGATGAGCGTGGACGTGGGCGAGGCGATTCGCGCATGTAAAACACTGAACTCGCCAGAACGGCGAACAATCTATTTTCGGGGAAAGCCCTTCATGGATGCAACCATGGAGGGCTTTTCGGTTTGTGTCGTGCTTCGTTCGTTATGAGGACGCGATGATACAGGACGCGCTCGCCGCTTTCAGACAGGTGTTTTCACCTGCATTTCGGCGCGTGCTGTTCAAGTCTCTTGGCCTCACGATTGGCATTCTTGTCCTCGCGTGGTTTGGCCTGGAACGATTGCTCACCTATTTCATCGCCATCGAGAACGCATGGATCGCGACGACCGTCGCCGTGCTTGCAGGGCTCAGCCTCTTTGTCGCGATGATCTTTCTTGTCGCGCCGATTTCCGCGCTTGTCGGCGGGTTTTATCTCGATGAATTGGCCGAGCAGGTGGAGAAATCGAGCGCGCCGGTCTGGCCCGTGGGCAATGCGTTGCCGACAGGTCAGGCCATTGGGCTCGCCGCCCGTTTTGCGCTCCTCACGCTGGCCGTGAATCTTGGCGCGCTGATGCTTCTGCTCGTGCCGGGCGTCAACGCCATCGCGTTCATCGCCGCCAACGCCTATCTGATGGGACGCGAATTTTTCGGGCTGGCGGCCATGCGATATCGCCCCATGCCCGAAGCGCAGGCGCTGCGCCGCGCGCACGCGCCGTATCTTTTCTTTGCGGGCTTGCCGATCGCCCTGTTCCTGAGCGTGCCGCTGCTCAATTTGCTGACGCCGCTGTTTGGCGTCGCCTATATGGCGCGCGTCCACAAGCGGGTAACGGGTTTCAGCCCGCCGTTACGGACCAACGGAGACATCGCTCGCTGATTTTGGATCGCCCTTTTGCCCAAACTGACCCGTGGGGCGGAAGCGCCAGAGGTAAGCCGGCACAATCGACTCGTAGCTGTCTGGCGTGACGCCGAGCGCTTCGATGGTGCGGCCTTCAGCGCGCGCCGCGTCTGACACGACATTATCGTGCTGCAGCAGAGCTACCTGATCGCGCGTCAGCATCATCATGGACGGCAGCAGGCCAAACGTCAGCTTGTTGGCGATCTCTGTTCCAAACGCGACGCCGCGCGCCGCGGGGAAGGGCAATGACAGAAGCAGTCGCTTGCGGTCCGTTTCCCGCAGGATGAATTCAAGCAATTGCCGGAATGTCGCCACTTCCGGCCCGCCAAATTCATAAGTAATCGCGCGCTTGCCGGTTTCAATCGCGTTCACGATCGCTTCGCCGACGTCAGCCGCATAAACCGGCTGGAATTTCGTGTGCCCGCCGCCGATCAGCGGCAACGCGGGCGCCACGCGCGCCATGGCCGCAAAGCGGTTGAAGAAATCATCCTCGGGCCCGAACAGGATCGACGGGCGCACAATCACCGCCTCTGGGAAATGTTCGCGAACCGCCGCCTCGCCCGCCGCCTTGGTGCGCGCGTAAAGCGAGTCGGACTCAGCGTCTGCGCCAATAGCCGACACATGCACCAGCGACACGACCCCCGCCGCCTTCGCCTCGCGCGCCACAATGCGAGCGCCAAATGTATGCACGGCCTCGAAGTTCTGGCGTCCACCTTCGGCAAGGATGCCAACCAGATTGACGACCGCATCCGCGCCCCGCACGGCCGCTGAAACGGAGTCAGGATAGCGCAGGTTCGCCTGCATGGCGTGGATCTGCCCGACGCGCCCCAGCGGCTGCAAATGGCCTGCAAGGTTGGGCCGACGGCAGGCGACGCGCACGCGCCAGCCGCGCTGGGCGAGGGAGCGTACGACATAACGTCCGAGAAAACCGCCGCCGCCAAAAACAACCGCGAGCCGACCGTGGGGAACCTGGGTCTCTGTCATCTGAAGGAATCCGATTATGCCGGCGCCGAACGTTAGCCTCGCCGGGCGTCCTCGCAGTCAATAATGAAGCAGGCGAAGCCTGTACAGACCGCCAATCGACGCGGGCGCCACCCATTCGCGATTGACACACTGTAGGGCGCCTCGTATGACGACGCCCGTGCCCAGGTGGCGGAATTGGTAGACGCGCTGGCTTCAGGTGCCAGTGACCTAACAGTCGTGAAGGTTCGAGTCCTTTCCTGGGCACCATAACCTTGCGCTTAAGTATTTGATTTTTATTTGAAAAGTTGGGATAGGCTAAGATCCGATCCACCCATTTACCCCCCGGCGGCCGGCCGTTCCCAGAACCTGTTTGGCAATTGAGGTGATCATACTCCGGCGCATTTGCGTTACGTCAGGTCGCCAGGCCCGCGAGTTGATCGAGGTGGCTTCGCCAGCTTCCCAACATTAGCTTTTCGGAAAAGATTTGCGTTCCTCTTGGCGCTATGATCATTTCTCGCATGAGCTACTCTACTCCTTTGAGAAACGCCCATGACTAATCCCAGTCCAATTCCTGCCGTTTCCAAAATACCAGGGGCCAAGTCGCCGGCAGCGGCCTGGGACAAGTTGCCCGAGTTTCTTTCGCCTCCCCCGCCGCTCAACTGGATCGAGAGCAGCGATGAGATTGTCTACGGGACCGGGTTCCCGGACCACATCATCGGCATTTCGGCAACGTATCCGCAGACGATCTATGGCATGGGCGAATACGCCTACGGGGGCGGCTTGAGCGTCAACGCGGTCAGCGAGAATGACACGCTGACCGGCGGCGCGGGCGCGCAAAACAATGAGCTCTTCGGCGATGCGTATTACATAAGCGACATCCCGGTTGGCGGAGACAACACGCTGCCCGGTGATGCGGGTGCGCAGGACAATCAGCTCGTCGGCGACGCATTTTACACAAGCGACATCCCGGTCGGCGGAGACAACACGCTGATCGGCGACGCGGGCGCGCAAAACAATGAGCTCGTCGGCGATGCGTATTACATAAGCGACATCCCGGTCGGCGGAGACAACACGCTGCCCGGTGATGCTAACGCGCAGGACGATCAGCTCGTCGGTGACGCAAATTTCCCGTGGGTCAACAGGACCCACGGCGCTGACGCCTTCATGTTCGTGGGCCAGTTCGGAAATCCCTCCGTCTCCTATTTCCGCTCGTCTGACAGTAACAAGCTCAAGATCGATATTGACAATAACGTTAACTGGGAAGACCAAATTTCCTGGGCTTCCGAAGGCGGGGATCTGGTGATGACGGTCGACAGCCCCTCCTCCGTTGGCACCATCACATTTGTTGGCATGGCCGCTTGGACGCCTCTCCTAAGCGATTTTATTTTGATCTGAACAGGCGCTTCGCATGTCGGGCGTTGGCTGTGCCGGGTCGTTAAGGCGTGAGGCGACGCGCTCGCGACACCCCACCGAATAATTTAGTCCGTGACGCAGACCTTGGTTGTTTTCAGCGCCGAGCGCGCTTGCTGCTCAGTCTTGTAGACGGCGCCGTCGCTCCCCACGATCGTCATGGTCTTTGTCGTGGGCCGTTCACGGGTGACGGTGCAACGCTTGGTGCTCGCATCCTGTACGATATAGAAGCTCCCTGCGCCGCTGGTCGTGGTCTCGCCCGTCGTGCTGCTCTGCGCATAAGTGAAGGTAGTCCCGGCCAGCAATGCGGCCAATGCAAGGATCGTTTTCTTAGCGGGTCTCCTCATCCACGCCAAAATAGGAGAGAACTAAACCCAAAGGACTAATTAGCGTTCCCGCTAAGGCCGCTAGCGGACAATTGACACACGTCAGCCGTTCGACCTGATGGGGATCAGCAGCGGGCTTATGGTCGTGTTGCAATGTTGAATATTTCACGACTTTACTTAAGCAGAAAAGACGTGCTTCACGAACGCGCACGACGCTAACTTAGTTCATGAACAAGCTGTCAGCCTCGTATCCAAATTCGTCCATGATGACGAAATCGGAGTGGCGATATGCGACCTGCCCGCCAACAATAGTGGATACCGGTCGAACCAGCCCTGCGCCTTTTCCGTTAGCCCCGAATGGATGCCTATATTCTCGTTCTGGGGGCGCTCGGCGCCCTGGTCTTCGCGTTGCCCTTTCCAGGTGAGCCGCCGCTTTTCCAAAATTACCCGCAGCTTACGGAACCGGTGACCGAGTTCGTTGTAATCATCGCCCTCATGGGCGCCGGACTAAAGCTCGATATGCCGCTCACGTGGGCAAAAGGTCAGCTCACATGGCGCATCCGTTACCGGGCGCCTATGAACGCGAATTGTTCAAGCAGGCCGACGTTGTTTTTACCGGGGGCCGCTCGTTGTATGAAGCAAAGAAGCTTCATCATCGCAACATCCATCCATTTCCAAGCAGTATTGACGCCAATCATTTTGGAAAGGTGCGGCTGGCCCCTCCTCGCCCTGCGGATATCGCTCACATCACCCTGCAGCGGCTTGGATTCTTCGGTGCTATCGACGAGCGAATGGACCTCGATCTCGTCGCGAGAATGGCGAGGGCAAGGCCTGAATGGAACTTCGTCATGATCGGGCCGGTCGTGAAGATCGACCGGGAATCGCTCCCCCAGCTTCCCAACATTCACTGGATCGGTGGCCGCGATTACAGCCTTCTGCCTGACTACGTCGCATCGTGGGACGTCGGCATCATGCCCTTTTGTAAAAGCCGGAGCAATAATCCCTCACAGAAGCGGCCGATTTGTTTGGTCGCGCCGGACTAAAAGTACGGCAGATAAAGGCCCTTGATCGTTGGATCGGGGGCTGGGGGATGAAGACAGTGGAGCTTTACGCAAGGGTTAGACACGC
>CANMLK010000213.1 GCA_947498445.1 Beijerinckiaceae bacterium | reverse complement strand
TATCCGGTTGTCGTCGCCTGGCATACGTCTCCATTCAAAACGTTTCAGGACGTGTTTGAAAGGGAAATGCTTGTCGGCGCCAGCGGCGTCGCAACATCAGATTCGGTTTATGCCCGGGTCATGAACGAATTGCTGGGTACCCGCTTCAGGGTCGTGGAAGGCTACAAGGGAAACGCCCAGATTCAGCTCGCGACAGAGGGCGGCGAAGTGCAGGGACGCGCAGGCTGGTTCGTCTCGAGCCTCCTGTCATCTCAAGGACAGCAAGTCAGGGAGGGCAAGTATCGCGTCCTCGTGCAAGTTGCGCAGGAGAAGCACCCGGCCATCCCTGGCGTTCCGCTCGTAACGGAGTTCATGAAAGATAAGTCGCGCCTCGATCAATTGCTTTTCTCACTTAGCTGGCTGCCGATGGGACGACCTTTCGTTGCGCCGCCCGGACTTCCCGCCGCAAGCGTGCAATTGCTGCGCAGCGCTTTCCTGAACGCGTCCAGGGATGCCGCGCTTCTGGCCGAGGCCGAAAAGATGAGCCTCGAGATCAGCCCCATGACAGGCGAAGAAGTGCAGACGCTGATCGCCAAACTCTACGACACGCCAAAACCGGTCATCGAGAGTGTACGCGCCATCATGGTGGCCAAATGAATCCTGGGGGCAGCAAGGGTTCTATCATTATCACGGGCGTCGGCAGCGGGATCGGATATGAAACAGCCCGCTGTTTGCTAGCTCAAAACTACCGCATCATCGGCATAGATCGGCAGCGCGGACGCTTCGACGAACTACCCGCGGGCGACCACTTGTTCCTCGAAGCGGATGTTCGCGATTTCGAAAGCCAGAAACAGGCCATCGAGAGGGAGGCGGCGCACCATCCCATCGTTGGCCTGGTCACGTGCGCCGGCATCCTCGTGCGTCGCCCTTATCTGGAACTAGACGAGGCCACGTTCGACCAGCATCTCGATGTCAATCTGAAGGGGCCCTTCTTTGCATGTCAGGCAGTCCTTCCTGCGATGCGCAAGCAAGGCAATGGCAGCATCGTGCTCATTTCGTCATCGATTGCACGCAGCGGCTCAGTCGCGGGAGCGCACTACGCAGCGACAAAAGGCGGAATTCTTGGCCTTGCGCGCACGCTGGCGCTGGAAACCGCCCGCGATGGCGTCCGCGTTAACGTGGTGTCGCCGGGCGTCACCGACACGCCTATGCCGCGCGGTCATGCGAGCGACGCCGAAGTCCTCGCGAAAGGCGCAAAAATTCCTCTGGGGCGCATCGGCAAACCGCAGGACATCGCTGAAACAATCGCCTTCCTGATCAGCGACGATAGCAGCTACATCACCGGTCAGGATATTCGCGTCACTGGCGGCGCAGGCCTGTTCTGAGGAGACCTTCATTGAAGACGATCCTGATTACAGGAGCCGCCAGCGGAATTGGACTTGCGACGGCCAGACGAATGGCCGCCCACATGCAGGTCGTCATCGCAGATCGAAACTACGAAGCGGCGGTGCTCGCTGCCGACGAGATAAAGACCAATGGCGGACAGGCGTTTCCCGTCGCGGTGGACGTGTCCGTCGCGAGCTCCGTCGCGCGCATGACACAGGAAGTCGCGGGCTCGGTTGGCGAGGTCCATGCCCTTTTTTGCAACGCGGGCATCAGTCCGAAAAAGCCTTTCGAGGACTGGAGCGAAGCCGACTGGGATTCGGTCATTCACACACATATCAAAGGCGTCTTCCTGTGCACACAAGCGTTCCTTCCCCAGATGTGCAACCGCAAGGAAGGAGCTATCGTCACGAGCGGCTCCGACTATTCCATCGTGGGCCATGTGCACGGCTCCGGATACGCCGCGGCGAAGGCAGGCATTTACTCTCTCACCAAATCAATTGCGCTGGAGTTTGCACCCTACAACATCCGCTGCAACAGCGTCGGGCCCGGCCCTATTGAAACCCCGCTCATTCGAAAAGCCATGAACGACGAACAATGGGCGCGGCACAAGTCCCAGCGTGGCGAACGGGTGCCGATGGGACGAATGGGCAAACCGGAAGAGGTCGCAAGCGTCGTGGATTTTTTGGTTAGCGACCGCGCCGCATACATCACAGGGCAGATCATCCATCCCAACGGCGGCTGCGTGATGTGGTGAGTTGGCGGCAAGGCGCGTCGCGATTGCAACTCGATGGAACAGGGTTCAAGCCGCAAACGCCGTAACATTGCATATGATCTGGATCATATGCATTCCCAGTGTAAGGACGCATTCTCATCTATAGATCGGCTGCGGCGCCACCTCTGCTCCGCGCCGCTTGCAGGCTTGAATCGTCTCCCCCTTGCGGACCTTGGAGTGGATTCGCCGCCCCCCTCTCCGCTTCGGCTGGGACGCTCCTGAGGGAGCTCGTTTCTCGGGTGAAGGGTGCAAGGGCTCTCTGATTAAGGGTGCAAGGGCGCGCTTGCGCCTTTTTGCTTCCGCATGGCCGCCGCAGACATTAAGAGTAAGCACAAGCTGTTGCCGCTGAGACGGAGTCATATCAAATCATGCGCTGGCCCCGCCTGTATGCGCCGCAACCCATCATTGAGGAGCGCGGGGACGATTTCTTCATTCCGCCGTACCCCAAACCGCTGACACACGACCTTGGACTCATCGAGATTGTCCTGAGGGCGCATCGCAGTCTTTTGGCTGTTTGGCCGCAGAAATATTACCGCTCCTGTATCGACGAGTTTCGTATCCTTCGGCGCCAGGTCGTCGTGGTAAACACGCCGGAGCATGTGCGCTACGTCATGATCACCCGGAACGCGAATTTTGAGCGTAAAAGTCCGCAAATGCGCCGCGCGCTCGCGCCCCTGCTCGGCGACGGCCTGTTCATCAGCGATGGCGAGACCTGGAAAAGACGGCGGCCTCTGATTGCCGATGTCATTCACAAGCGCAGAATGAAGGAATTTGCGCCGACGATGACGCAAGTCGCCGAAGCGACCGTCAAACGCTGGGACGCCATCGGCCCGGATCGCGAAATCGTCATGCTCAGCGAGATGGCGACGCTTACGGCGGAAATCATTTCCAGAACTGTTTTCGGGAGTGCGCTTGGCGCAGAAGCGGCCAGTCGGGTCATCGAGGGTTTCACAGCCTATCAACAGGGGGTCGACTCGTTCAACCTCGGCTATTTTCTGGGGGCCGATGAAGGCTGGCCGATTGTTCTGGGGCGCGGACGCAAACGCGCGATAGACATGGTTCACGGCGTCGTCGACGAGGTCGTGCGCGCGCATATGGAAGGCGCCGGCGAGGCAGGCTCGCTGCTTGATCTGATGATCCGTCGCAAGCTTGGAGAGGGCAGCGACGCCCTCGATGCGGCCGCCCTGCGCAATGAGGCCGCCACGATCTTCATGGCCGGGCATGAGACGACGGCTACCGCGCTCACCTGGGCATGGTATCTTCTTGCAAACGCCCCCTGGGCCGAAAAGCGCCTTCTGGAGGAGATCAAAAGCGTATGCGGAGACGCCCCGATCGGCCTCGAGCAAGTGGGCCAGCTCAAATGGTGCCGCGCCGTCATCATGGAAACGCTACGCCTTTATCCCCCCGTCCCGCTGCTTCCCAGGCAGGCGCGCGAAGCCGATCAGATAGGCGACGTGTCTGTCCAGAAAGGCGCGCTCATCATCATCTCGCCATGGCTCCTGCAGAGGGCTGAAGATTTGTGGGAACAGCCCAATCATTTCGCGCCCGAGCGCTTCATGGAAGGCAAGCAGGTCAATCCGTTCGCCTATATCCCGTTCGCTGTCGGGCCGCGCATCTGCGCCGGACTGAATTTCGGGCTGGATGAATCCATCCTTTGCCTCGCAACACTGGCGCGCCGCTTTCGGGTGGAGCCGCAGACCGATTATCGGGCGGACCCGTTCTGCCACCTGACACTGCGTCCCGCCGGCGGCGTCCCTGCCCGCCTCATCCCCCGCACGGCGCGAGCCAATCATTGAGCCGGCTGTCTGAAAAGCTGGCGGACGCATGGCGCCTCGCCCTACACCATGCGCTACGTATGACGCCGGTTTCGTTCGCCTCGTTGGTAGGCGTCATTCTGGTGCAGTGTGTGGTGCGAACGAGCCGTCGCCATGTGATTTCAGCGGCGCGCAAAAATCTCAAGTTTCATCGTCCGGATGCGACGGACGCGCAGATAAACCGCTCCGTCAACGTGTTCCTCAATAACATTGGCCGCGTCATGGCCGAATTCTCCGTACTTGATAAGATTTTCGCCAAGGGACGCGTTCGTTTGAACATGGTGGACAGCGCGCACGCGCTTGCGGGCAAGGCGCCCGTCATCGGCCTCGTTCTGCATACGGGCAATTGGGAAATATTTGGCCCGGCGCTCAGGCAGGCGGGATGGCCCGTTTCCTCATTCTACGCACCCCCAGAAAATGGCGCAGAACGCCGGATCGCCGAGGCCGTACGGCGCAAAATGGGTTTTGAGCTACTGACGCCTGACCTGCGTGGCGTACGACGGTCCATCGAGCTTTTGCGCCAGAACGCAACCGTGGCCATTTTTGTTGACGAAGCCAGGGCCGGGTGCACGCTGGCGCCGCTTTTCGGTCGACCTCCACACGCGCAGGGCAATCTGGCGATCGCAGCAAGGCTTGCGCGCAGCACTGGCGCGCAATTCGTCATCTTCCATTGCGAGCGCATCGAGGCATGCCGCTTTCAACTGCATATTTCCGCGCCGTTCGCCCTCTCGGAAACGAACGAAGGGCTTCTTTCGGATGTCGCATTCCTGAACGATCAAATCGAGCCCGTCGTGTTTCGCAATCTAGACTCTTGGTATTTTCTGGATGACGAACTTGCGCCGATCGTCCCCGCACCGAGCCGGGCGGCGCGCACATGAACGCCGCGCTGAAAAAGGGTATCGCGATCATCTCGGGCGGCTCAAGCGGGATTGGATTTGCGTGCGCCTGTGAGTTGGCGGCGCGCGGCTACAGGCTTGCGCTCATCGCGCGCAACGTTCAGCGCCTTGAAGAAGCGCGAGAGCTTGTCCTGAAACACGGTGCGCCGGAGGTTCTCACTTTCTCGCTTGATGTTGTTGACGAAATCGCGTGCGCGAAGGCAGTGGACCAGATCATCCAGGACGGAGAGACGATCGAATGGCTGATCACCAGCGCGGGAGATGCCGAGCCAGGCCTGTTTGTGACGCAGGGGATCGACGCACACCGTCGTCAGATCGACCTCAATTATTTTGGCACGCTAAACCTCGTCGCGCCTGTAGCGAATCACATGGTGGCGCAAGGCTACGGGCGGATCGTGCTTGTATCCTCAGCCGCAGCCTTTGTGGGGATTGCCGGGTATTCGGCTTACGGCGCGAGCAAATTCGCCGTACGAGGGTTGGGCGAAGCACTGCGCATCGAACTGGCCCCTCACGGCGTCACGTGCAGCGTCGCTTTTCCTCCAGACACACACACACCGCAATTGGCTCGGGAAACCGGGGCTCGCCCCGAAATTACAGCTGTTGTGGCCTCAAGCGGGGGATCGATGAGGCCACAGAAAGTCGCGCGAAAAATGATCGCACAGGCATTGAAGGGGCGCTTTGTTCTCGCGCCCTCGCTCCTGATCAGCCTTTTTGGCTGGACGCATAGCCTGTACGCGCCCTTCTTCCTCGCCAGACAGGTGCGACTGATGCGAAAGATTGTCGCCAAGGGCGAAAAAATGGCCCCCAGGAAAACGCGCTAGGCGGGCTGCTACCGAGGTTTCTCGTCCTCATCACGCAGCCGTTTCGCATTGATAGCGACCAGATAAAGAAACGCGCACAGAAATCCCAGTGCGAGGAGGCCAACTGCCACGTCACACCAGGTAAAGGTCACACCTGCGATCGTCCAAACCGGAGCGCCGAAGGCGAGAATGAGGAGATTCATCAGAATCAGGAGCGCGCGGATCTCCGTCGGCCCGAGTTGGAGGATCGTCACGCGGAAGGACTTGTCCACCACCATGCGGGTGAGCGAATAGATGGCCAGCATCTGGTAGCCGAACAGCGAGCAAAAAGCCGTCTCGGCTCTTACAAAAGGCGACAACGCAAGGCCGCCGCCAATCAGCAGGTTTCCCAGAACGTCCAGATTCTGATCGATAAAGAACCCGTAGCGCGGCCGTTCTATCTGTCGATGGCGGGCGACGCTGCCATCGAGGGAATCGCCAAACCAGTGGATGACCAGACCAAGGTTAGCGAGCCATAAGAAATGCACGGAAGCCGCGCCAAGAAAATATCCCACGAATGTAATGACGGCGCCGGCAATGCCGATCGCCGTCAAACGGTCCGGGCTGGCCCATGCCGGCAGACGAACGATAAGCCAGCCAATAGCGACCTGCTCCATTGCCGAAAGAGGACTGTTAAGGATGCGCCGCAATATGACCTCAGGCTCTGTAAGAAATGGACGCAACCAGTCGGGGGAGTCATAGGCAAGAACAGAGCAAAGGGATCTTCTTAGGTCGCGGCGACCGGCACCTCCTTGCCGGACGATCTCTCATTACAAGCTACTGTATACATCCTCCAGACGAACAATGTCATGCTCGCCTAGAAAACTTCCGGCTCCCAAGGGTCTGAGTGGTCTTATTTCAGAGGCTTACGCTCATTTGGCTTTGTTGTGGATTTTCTGAATTTAGCTCTAAAGAATATTTTCCTATAAAAAAGTATTTCGTCCTATATTATCACATCCTACGGGTGGAGCATGCTTGCTCCAGCCCGCCATCCAGCGGGCTGGCTTTCCCCTGGGTGTTGATTTCCACTGAGAACTGACCCGGTAAGCGAAGGTTTTTCCATCGAGAACTGACCCATGTTTGAACCTCTTCCCCGCGATCTGAGCGGGAGGCAACGGAGT
>CANMLK010000212.1 GCA_947498445.1 Beijerinckiaceae bacterium | reverse complement strand
CGCCAAACGCGGCCCCCGCCAGGCCATCCGGGAGCCGACAGGCGCTTGCAACGCCCCCGAACCAGCAAAAACGCGCAGCGGGTCCAAGTCTTTGAATCCAGTCCGACAGGCTGCTAGGCAACAAGAACATATCCACAGGGCGGAAAAAGTTATGCTGGTCATCAACAATGGTGATGTCGCCAAAGTGCTCACGATGGGGAAAGCCATCGATTGCATGGATATGGCATACCGCCAGCTCGTGAGTACGGACGCTGTGTGCCGCCCCAAGATCGACATGCAGATCCCTACATCCAAGCCCGGCAAAGTCTATCAGTTCAGCAGTGTCGAGGGTGGTTCGACCAGCGGATATTTCGCCATCCGGATGAAGTCCGACATCATGTTCGAGCAGGAGTACATCGGCGCTCGTACGCAGGAATGGTATTGCATCGAGCCGGGCACCTATTGCGGACTGATCTTTCTGACAAGCAGCGAAACCGGAGAACCGCTAGCTCTGATGAACGATGGTCACGCGCAGCTAACGCGTGTCGGCGCAGACGCCGGCATTGGCGTCAAGTATCTCGCCAAGGAGAACGCTGAAGTTGTTGGCATGCTTGGATCGGGCGGTATGTCGACGACGTGCATGGAAGCCTTCATGTATGTCCGCCCCGCGCTCAAGCGACTGCAAGTCTACAGTCCTACAAAAGCGAACCGCGAGCGTTTCGGCGCTTCCGTCGCCGACAAGTACGGCATCGAAGTGAAGGTGTGCGATGATCCCAAACAGATATACCGCGACGCAGACATCGTCGCAGCGCTCACTGACTCGGCCGTATCCGTTCTGGATGGAAACCTGATCGAGAAGGGCGCGCATCTGGTCGCCCCCGGAAATGGCGGCGGTATTCGCGACAAAGCCGTTCTTGACAAGATCGACCTGTACTTCCGGTTCGGCAACGCAACCACTCCGTGGGGCGCCGAGGACTTCGGTATAGATGATGAGTACATCACCTATGCGGCACGGCCAGATATCGACACGGGCTTCACGCGGAAGACCAAAGGGCATCGTGGAAACCGGGCGTCATTTTCGCCGGAACGGACCATAACATACGCCGATTTCGTGAATGGAACGGGGCGCGGGCGAACCTCACCCGATCAGACCTCATACTCCGAGCGAGGCAACCTGCAGGGAGCCCAGTTCTGGGCGCTGGCAGGGAGTATCTACGAGCTCGCCAAAGAACAAGGTCTTGGACACCAGATCCCCACCGACTGGCTCCTGCAGGACATCAGGGACTAAGACACAGCACGAGCGGCAACGGGAGAGCGTGATGAAATCGATAATCCATGTAACCGCTCTCATCTGCGCTTCAGCGTTCGCCTTCGGCTCGCAAGCAAATGACGCTCAAGATTTCTACAAGGGCAAGAACGTAACCGTCATCGCCGGCTATGCGCCTGGCGGCGGCTATGACACCACAGTGAGGTTGCTCACACGACACATGGGCAAGCACATTCCTGGAACCCCGCTGCTTGTTCCTCAGAACATGCCCGGAGCCGGGAGCATCAGCGCGATTTTGTATCTTTACTCGGCAGCGCCAAAAGATGGGTCGGTCGCTGGTATCGTGAGCCGAGCTTACGCCATCGAACCTCTCTTTGCTCCCGACAAGGCTCGGTACGACCCGAAACGATTCTCGACGATCGGCTCCACCAGCCGGGAAGTATCTGTTGGCGCTGTCTGGCACACGACGCCCTTCAACTCGCTGTCAGACTTGCAGGAGCGCCAGATTGTGCTCGGCGCAACCAGCGGAGTGGATGACACGGGGCGATTTCCAATGGTCCTGAAGGAGCTGACCGGCGCGAAAATCAAGGTCGTGACAGGTTATCCGGGCGGCAACAACATACTCATGGCGATGGAGACCAGTGAAGTCGAAGGCCGCTTTGGATGGTCATGGGGCAGCGTGAAGAGCCGTTCACGGCAATGGCTGGATGAGAAGAAGATCTGGGTTATCGTACAAATGGCGCTTGAGAAGGCGAGTGACTTGCCGGATGTGCCAAACATCATGGATTTCGCGAGAAACGATCTCGACCGAAAGGCCATGGAGCTCCTGTTCATTCCCCAAGCCGCAGCGTGGCCGCTGATTGCGCCTCCTGGCGTTCCGCAGGACCGCTTGAACGCGCTGCGCCGCGCGTTCGAAGCGACGATGCGTGACAAGGATTTCGCTGCGGACGCCGCGAGGCTGCAGGTTGAAGTTGATCCTGTCACCGGGGAAGAAATGGACAGGATCGTCGCGCGCACCGCGGCCTTCGACCAACAAGTCGTGGACCATGCGCAGAAGTTGACCAAGCTCGATTGATGTCGACATGCACTCCTTAGGAGTGAACGTCGCGAGGCTGGCGTTCCGGGAGTCGGCTTGCCTTCACATCCTGCATGGTTACTCTTCCGCAAGGCATCGGAGACGGACATGATCGAAGAGCTTGCGATTGAAAGCCGCTTCCTTTCGGCGCCAGACGGCCTGAAACTTCATGCGCGTGATTACGGCTCGTCGCGCATGCCGGGAACGCCAGTGCTTTGCCTGCCGGGCCTCTCCCGAACAGCCGCCGACTTTGACGTGATCGCCCGCACGCTGGCGCAGGGCGCAGCAACCCAACCACGCCGCGTCGTGGCGCTCGATTATCGCGGGCGCGGATTATCTGACCGCGATACGAACTGGCAGAACTACGAATTGCGCGTGGAAAACGCTGACATGCTCGCCTGCATGGATGCGCTGGGCGTTGAGCACGCAATCTTTCTGGGCACATCGCGCGGCGGCATTCACACGATGATGACCGCTGCTACGCGGCCCGGCGTCATCAAGGCCGCCATCCTCAACGATATTGGCCCTGTCATCGAGGCGCAGGGGCTGGCGCGCATTCGCGGCTATATCGGCAAACTCCCCGCCCCTCATTCGTGGGCCGATGCTGTTGACCTCGCCAAGCGCGTCATGGGCGGCCAGTTTACATCGTTGAGTGAAGACGATTGGTTGGCCTATGCGCAGCTGACCTTCGAGGAAACCAAGGGCAAGTTTACGCCGCGCTATGACACACGCCTGATGAAGACGCTGGAAGGCATGGACCTTGAAGCGCCCCTGCCCAGCGCGTGGCCGCAGTTCGAGGGGCTCGGCAACGTCCCGACCCTGTGCCTGCGCGGCGAGAACTCGGATTTGCTATCGTCGACGACACTTACGGAAATGGGCAAGCGCCATCCCCGCTTTGAGACGCACACAGTGGCGGGACAAGGCCACGCGCCCCTGCTGCTGGATGAGCCCACGATCAAGGTGATCGCGGACTTCATCACGCGGTGTGAAAGCTGACAGATTTCAGCCCTCGAATTTTTCGCCCACCTGGCTATCGGGGCGCCAGCCGCCCGCAAGCTTTTTGGACTGCTCGATCCAGCGGTCGCGCACGGCGCGGCCCTTGAACGCCTCCAGGCTTTGATCGATCCAGCGCAGGTTCAAGTCGTTCCAGCTGGCGATCTGATCGAAACGATAGACGCCCAATTGGTTGAGCAATATCTCAAGCTTTGGCCCAACGCCCCAGATCAGCTTGAGGTCGTCGGAGCCCTGCGGCGGAGGCCCGGCGAACAGCACTGGCTTGTGATCGTCGGAGACAGGCGGTTCGGCGGCAGATTGCAAGGCGGAAGACGTTGCGGACGCTGCGGACGGAGCCGCATCGCGCGCATATTCCCGCACTTGCTCCCGCGCTTGCGCGGGTATCTGGCTCACGGCGCCGACCATCTGCTGCGGGATCGCGGGCCCGCCGACCGCTGGCGCAGCAGCAACTTGCGCTGTCTCAGTCGGCTCCTCGAACATCCGGCGGAACGGCTCGCCGATGAGGCAGCCAATAAGATAGCTCACCAGCAGCAAGAGCGCGACTTCAAGACCGTGCCCGATGCGGCCCGGAACGGCATGGGTGAACGCCACAAAAATGGCGAAGGCAATGACCGCCAACACCAGCCAATAGGAGCTGGTCTTGTCAGCCCCGCGCCCTTTCCCGGCCGCAATCCATGCGACGACGACGCCCAGCAAAAACGCCACGAATATCCAGACGATGTAATGACCAATCAGGAAGGACATCAGTTTGCCCCCTTCCGCACGAGAATTTCCACGCGGCGGTTGCGCGCGCGATCACTGTCGGAGGATTCAGGCGACATCGCCGGGCTGTCCCACGCGTAGGAGGTGGTGGCGACACGCCGTGCGGGCGCTCCGCTGTTGACCAGCATGCGCGCGACTGTGCGCGCCCGCAGGGTCGAAAGCCGTAAGTTGGGCGATCGGTTGCCTACGCCGTCTGTATGCCCGGAGGCGAGCGCATTTGCGTCCGTGCAGGCCTGCAGAATGCGCGTGATCCGGGCAAGTTCGGATGCGGCTTCGGCCTTCGGCGTTGATTTGCCGGAATCAAAGTACACGTTCGCCCGCACAATGACGCCGCCAGCGTCTGCTGTGCAGGTCGGCGTCGCGGCAGGCGCGGCTGCGACAGGCGTCACTGGCGCGGGCGCAGCTTGCACAGGCGCTACTGGCGCCGGAGCGACTACGACAGGCGGCAATACGGGCGCAGTCGCTACAGGCGGTGGCGGTGGCGGCTCGGGGGCCGCCTGGAGGCCGGCTACGTCAAGCCTCATGCCTTGCGGCAACAGTCCGGAAAGCGCCTTCATCACACTCGCCAGCGTAGACCCGGTCACGCCGGTCACGGACAGCGCATCGCCGCTGAAGGCTACGCCGCCCGAGGTGAGCTTCGAGAAGGCCTCAACCGCTGTGCTGACGACCCCGGCGAAGCCCGCAGGGGCGCCGCGCGCAATCCGCGCTTCAGTGCGGATCTGCGTGCCAGGATAAAGCGCGCGCAGCTTTTCGAGGGCCTGCGCGCGCGATGCCTCATCTGGAAAGACGCCACGCAGAACGATGGCTCCCGCCTCGCGCGTTATCGAAAATCCGAACGGCGAAATGACCGGCGGAGTCAAGTTCATCGCGCCAGCGACAGCGCCTTGCGGCAAAGCACGGAGCGCGGCCTGCACGCCATCTTGCGTCGCGAAATCAGGCGCGTCGCCTTCGAGCGCGTAGACGTTGTCCGTCAGTGTGAAGCGACCCCGCGCCAGCTTGCTGAGCTGCGCCAAGCCATGCGTCGCGATGGCGCCAAACCCGGCCGGTTCACCCGAATTCACGGTCAAGCGATCAACGACCGGCGCGCCGGCAAGCCGCGCGGCCTCGACGAGACTCGCCCGCGCTACGCCCGAAGGCGCGGCTCCGGAGAGGGTCAGACCGTTCCCGTCGCGCAAGGCGCTGAAGGAATAAGGTTTCATTACCGGAGGCGGCGGCGGCGGCGCTGCGCGCACGTCAACGACCGCGAGCTTCAGCCCGCCGGGCAGGACGCCACCTGTCGCAGCGCGAAGCGCAGCGAGCCCGGACACGTCCGGCGTTTCGCCCGTGATGGAGAACATGTCACCGGTCATACCTGCCCACCCTGAGGACAAGCGAGACGCCTGAACAGCCAGAAACCGTGCGGCGCTCTGGTAATCCACCGATGATGGGAGGCCCGACGCAAGCTCCAGCGAACCGGTCACTGTGCCGGGCGCCGCAGCCGTCTGCAAACCCGTCATGAACGACTGCCTGGCTTCCTCGCTGGGCGCGAAACCAGTTGTCGATAAACCTGCTGCGGTGCGCTCTACCGACAAGGTGAACGGATTTGCCTCTGGTAGCGCAGGCTTGGGCGGTGGCGGTGGCGGCAGTGGCGGCGGTGGCGGCTCCACAACCGCAGCGACGACTGGAGGAGCAGGCGCAACCGGGGCCGCCGCTAAAGGCGCAGGAGGCGCTACTGGCGCAGGGGGCGCAACGGGCGCAGGCGCGATCTCGATCTTGTCATTGATGCGCCGTATGCCGACCGCACCGGCCATCACGCCCCTCAGCTTTTCGGCGCCCGCAGCGTCGACGCCGGTGACCGCGAGAGAAACATCGCGCCCCTCGACCCGCACGCTGGAGCGCGCAGCGTCGGTGACGGCCATCGCAGCGGCCTTAACTTTATTCTCTACTTCCGGGGTTTCGATCACAATAGAAGCGGCAAAAAGCGCCCCCAGGGGGACCAGGCCCAACGCCCAGCGAAAACGCGACATGAAATTCCTGCACTTTGATCAGCCAAAGCCAAACGTCTAGTGACGCACAATACCCAAGGTCAGGTTCAACGCAAATGCCGTTTGAGCGCTCCAGACCCTTGCCAGCAGCCCGGCGCTCGGGCATATGAGCGAACCGCCGCGCGCCGCCCAAAAGGCCAAGCGCCGACGAGACGGAGATGTGGCCGAGAGGCTGAAGGCGGCGGTTTGCTAAACCGTTATAGGGTTGTAAAGCCCTATCGAGGGTTCGAATCCCTCCGTCTCCGCCAATCCCTACCGTCCCAAGAGTCTCCCCGCCCATTCGGGACCGTTGAAAAGCCGAGGAAACGCGGGCTTCTCCAGACAAAGCTCCTGACCGCCGCAAGCGCCAGAAACGCCATTTTGGTCTCTCCCAGCCCCGTTGTCTCCAAAGCTCCTGACTTTGCGATTTGAGTACGGAGCTTTAAGCGACTGATATTGAACGGTTATTCCGCGCAAAAAGTCCGTAACTTTCGTATCCCTCTCGTGAAGCGAGGAGTGCCGAGATCGAAACGGAGGGTTGAAATTGCAGTAGCTTTGGGCGTCTATGGTACGGCGCTAAGCCGCCGCCTTAAACCGCTCGTAGCGCAGCGCCAGCCGATCACGGTCAGGCTGATCCTTGGTCCGGTTGGGAAGATGGATTGTGCCGCCGTCCAGCCGCTTCAGAGCTTCGAGCATCGGGCCGTCGTTCTGCACAA
>CANMLK010000211.1 GCA_947498445.1 Beijerinckiaceae bacterium | reverse complement strand
TCGTCAGCGCGCATATTTGGACACGATGAATGTCAACGCGCTCTAGCCAACGGTGCATTCCCTGCGACGCTCGGTAGCGAAAAAGCAAAACGCCCGCCCGGCGATGCCGAACGGGCGCTCTCGATCTTTTGGGCTGATCAGCGCGACGGCGGCAGCAAATCGTCGTCCGCTGAGCCGGAAGCGACGACTGCGGGGCCCGCCCCGCCAAAGCCGTCGCGGCGATAAATATCCTCGCGGAACTGAACGACATTATCCGACGCCCATCCGGTCACGTAGACCCAATAGACGTTGACCGCTGGCGCAAGCCGCACATCGACCCGCTGGCCGCCACGAATCGTTTCGTCGATGCGGTCGCGATTCCAGTCGCCGTTTTCCTTGAGCAGCCAGTTCACGAAGTCGCGCACGTTCTGCACGCGCACGCAGCCCGAGGATACGAAGCGGTAGTCATCGCCGAAAATACCCTTGGCCGGAGTGTCGTGCATATAGACGCCATGGGGATTGGCGATGTCGATACGCACAAAGCCCAGCGAGTTGACGTCGCCGCCCGGGTCCTGCCGGAACATGTAATTGGTAGCTTCCATCGAGTTCCAGTTGACCTGGCTCGGCTGGATTTCCTGACCCGCGCGCGTGATGATGCGGATCTTGTTTTCCGTCAGATAATTGGGGTCCTTCTGCATCTTGGGGATCAGATCCTTGCGGATGATCGATGCGGGGACGGTCCAGAAGGGATTGAAGTTCACAGCGGTCGCGCGGGCCTGCATAACCGGCGACTGACGATCGATCTTGCCGACGCCTGCCGTGTGATGGGTCACAATCTGCCCGTTCTCCACCGTCTCGATGGCGGCGGCGGGGATGTTCATCGTCACATGGCGCGCGCCAAGATTGCCAGCGAAGGCGCGCAGGCGAACGAGATTGAGTTCAAGCTGGCGCAGGCGTTCCTGCACTGGCACGTTAAGCGCTTGATATGTCTGCTTGGCGACGATGCCGGTCGCATTGATGCCATGGCGGGTCTGGAAACGACGAACACCCGCCTCGACAAATGAATCGAACGTCGGAGATGCGCTCGCGCCAGCGTCGAGATCGCCGGTGTAAATGAGCCTCTGGCGAAGGGCCACCACGGTGGGGCCGCGCACGCCCAGCTTCAGGGTCGCGCCGCCGGGCACTTCGCGCCAACCGCCCTGTGCGGCCATGCGGCGGTACTCAGTGATCGCCATTTCCGTGCTTTGCACGGACTGCGGCGACAGTAGCGGCGTCACTGCGCGCGGCACGCGCAACCGGCCGTCGGTATCAAAGCGCTGACCCCATTCGGCCTGATTGCCGAAAAGAGCGTCTTGCGCAAGCGCCGCCGGTGCGGCGGCGACGCCGCCAAACCCGAGTGCGAGGCCTTTGGCGAAGGTCCGGCGAGAAATCGGTTTGGTAAATCCGGTCACATTCAGCTCCAGTCGTCGTGGCGTCGTCCCCTGAGGGACGCTTTTGGCAGGCCTCCTGATCAGAAGACGCCGCCAGACAAAACCATGCCCTTCACACCGTTCACCAATGGTAAACGAACCCTTGAGGACGCATAACATCATTGTGCGTGAGAGAGAACGAACAGCACGGCCATTTTGTGGCAGGGCGCCGGTCAGGCTGTCGTGAGGCTTGCTGCAATGCAAAAAAGGGACGCAGTGCGCCCCTTTTGCAACATCCTATGGCGCGAAAGCCGCGTCTCAGAGCTTGTAGCGGATCTGATCGGTCCAGAAGCGCTCCAGGCGGCCCAAAGCATTGTTGACGCGCTCGAAATCCTCAGCCGGAATTCCGCCGATCTGCTCGACCGTGCTGACGTGCTTCTCGTAAACAGCTGAAACTGCGTCGTGAATTTGCTTGCCCTTGGGCGTGAGGCTGATGCGGACCGCCCGGCGGTCGACACGCGAGCGGGCGTGATGGAGATAGCCCATCTCGACAAGCTTCTTGACGTTGTAGGAAACATTCGAGCCCAGATAATAACCGCGGGTGCGAAGCTCGCCGGCGGTCAATTCCTTATCGCCGATGTTGTAAAGAAGCAGCGCCTGAACGGCGTTAATGTCAGTGTGGCCCTTGCGGTCAAACTCATCCTTGATCACATCGAGCAGGCGGCGATGCAAACGCTCAACGAGCGTGAGAGCCTCCAGATAGACAGGACGCACTGCGTCGAGCTTGTCGTTGCGCACTACGTTGGCTTCCATCTTCGTCACCGTGTTCATTGCACTCACCCCGTGTCGCCCTGGCTCTGCGGCCGTCTTGTAGGGTCAAATTACCGACAGCGGATAAAAGCCAGTTTAAGCAACACGATGAATTTCGCATTTACCTTCACAATCGCCAGCGCGGTGAATAAATACTTGATAGAATGGCGTAAACTTTCATTCACCAAAACTGCGCCGTGGCCTTTTTCGGGCGCGCTTGCGCAGTGCTCAGGGGCGCTCGCGCTCTTGTGCGGCGAGCCATGTGAGCGCGAAGTAAAGCGCGATCAGAAGCACGTAGGTCGCGACCATGACGGGACCGCGCGCGAAGCCGCCGCCAACGAAAGCGCCCGCCATCAATTCGCCCGCCGCCGTTGCGAGCCAAAGCGCCCCGCCCCAAGGCGCCACAAGCCAAAGCCCGACCGCAGCGACGAGATCGGCGACGGCCAAGGATGCGATGGTGACGGAAATCCGGAACGGCAAAGCTTCGAATGGAATGTCGTGCGGACTCAGAATTTCCGCCCAATGAAGCACGCCGAAGGACAGCCACAACACCGCGAGGGCCCGCATGTAAACGACCAGCATGACGCCCCAGCGGGTCGCCGCGCGGCGCTTGCGCTCGGCTTCTGGCCCGACGAGGATGACCTCGCTGTCGAGTCCGTCCGATTTATGGATGTCTCGCGGGGTCATTTAGCGGAAATCTGCCTTGTTGGCGTGCAAGTGGCGCCGTGCGCCTGACGAGCCGACTTTTTGGCCCGATCATGCTATCGAGCGATGGAATACAGGAGTGTCGGAAACATGGCGAGTCTCGACCTTACGCATCGGCCCCGGCGCCTGCGTCAGTCCGAATGGACGCGGCGCCTCGTGCGCGAGAATGTCCTGACAACCAATGACCTGATCTGGCCGATCTTCATCATCGACGGGGAAAACCGCCGCGAGCCTGTCGGCTCCATGCCGGGCGTCGAGCGACTCACCATCGACGAGGCCGCGAAGGAGGCTGTCCGCGCTCAGGCCCTTGGCATTCCCGCACTCGCGCTGTTTCCCAACACGGATGCGTCGCTGCGCGATGAAACGGGCACGGAAGCCTTCAACGAGAACAATCTTGTCTGCCGCGCTTGCCGCGCCATTGCGAAAGCAGCTCCCGAGATCGGCATCATGACTGACGTCGCACTCGACCCCTACACCAGCCACGGTCACGACGGGCTGATGCGCGGCGATGAGATCATCAACGACGAAACCGTCGAAGCGCTGGTGAAGCAGGCGCTGAATCAGGCGCGCGCCGGCTGCCACATCGTCGCGCCGTCCGACATGATGGACGGGCGGATCGGCGCCATACGGCAGGCGCTGGACGCCAATGGCTTTGAGGGCGTGCAGATCATGTCCTACGCGGCCAAGTACGCGTCGGCCTTCTACGGCCCGTTCCGCGAGGCGGTCGGCTCGGGGGGCTTCCTGCGCGGCGACAAGCGCACCTACCAGATGGACTCAGCCAATTCGGACGAAGCGCTGCGCGAAGTCGCGCTTGACCTCGAACAGGGCGCCGACATGGTGATGGTGAAACCCGGCATGCCGTATCTCGACATCTGCCGGCGCGTGAAGGACGAATTCGGCGCGCCGACATTCGCCTATCAGGTGTCGGGCGAATATTCGATGATTATGGCGGCGGTCGAGCGCGGCTGGCTGGATCGCGACAAGGCGATGTTTGAAAGTCTCATCGCCTTCAAGCGCGCGGGCTGCGACGGAATCCTCACCTATTTCGCGCCGTTCGTGGCGGAGCAACTGCAAAAAGGCGCGTGAGCGTCTTCAGCCGGTGATGCGGCGAAGCTGGTTGCCCGTCGCATCGCGCAGGTTGCTCCACCCCCTCTCGACCCGCTCCCAGTTGACCAACGGCCCTTCAAGGCCGCCGACGTTTTGCCGATCGATGATCCACACGCTGCCGACCATCAATGCAGCGCCGACAATGATTCCAAATAGTAAGCGCATCGCTGGCTCCCCTTGTGGTGGGTAAGCGACAACGCAGCAATGCGAGGAAGGTTCAGCTTATCCCACCCGCCCAAAACGCCAATCCGGGCTAGCGCTGCGGATCATCAGCATTTCGGCGACGTTCTGCATGGTGAGCAGGCCGACGACCGCACCGTCCTCGTCCACAACGCTGATGGCGGGAGCGCGCAGGCGGTTCATTTCGCGCACGCCGTCATCGAGCTTGTCGCGGCGGCGAAGGCTTGGCGGCGCCTCTTGCAGAGCCTGCGTAATCGGCGCGGCGTCGCCCGAGGCGCGCAGCGCGGCGATCAGCGCATCGCGCGTGAGCAAACCCACGGGCTTGCGGAAAGCGTCCACGACGGGAAACTCATGCTGGCCAGTGGCAAGCAAAATGTTGACGGCGTCGCCAATCGTTGCGTCCACCGGGACGACAGCAAAGCGCGTCTCCATCGCATCGGCGACGTGCAGGCCGCTCGTCATATTTTCAAGCGTGCCCGACTGCGCTTCGGCTGAGGCTGCGAGATAGATGAAGATCGCAACAAAGACGAGCAACGGGGCGCCGTTGACGAGGCCAAGGAAACCGAACACGAAGGCCATCACCTGACCAATGCGCGCGGAAATCTGCAGCGCGCGATTCTTGTCCATGCGCATGGCGAGCACAGCGTTCAACACGCGCCCGCCATCCATCGGAAAAGCGGGAATGAGGTTGAACGCAAAGAGCACAACATTGGCCGCAGCCAGCCGCGCGATAAGGCTGACATTGGGGTCTTCAACCCGGCTCATGCCGCGCGCAACGCTGTCCGGTTCAGCCGAGATTGCGAGCCAAAGCAGCAAGACGGCGGCGATGACGACATTGACCGCCGGGCCTGCGATGGCGACGAGCAATTGCTCGCGCGGCTTATCGGGCATGCGCTCAAGCGCTGCGACGCCGCCGATGGGCAGCAGCGTCACGTCCGGCGTCGCGATGCCGAAACGGCGCGCCATCATGATGTGGCCAAACTCATGCGCGAGCACGCAGGCGAACAGCAGCACGATGAACACAACGCCGCTGACCGCCGCCTGCGAGCCGCCGCTCTGGAAGGCAGAGAAGCCGATCCATGCGAGCAAGAGCAGGAAGGTGACGTGAATGCGGACCGCCGTACCGGCGATGCGTCCAAGCGTGAGCGACCAAGGCATGATTTCGTCCCATAGGCGGAAAGGCCGCATGAGTTGAATATGTGGCTCCGGGACGCGAAGGCAAAGGTCCGACGCGCCTGCATTACTAGCTTGCGGGCTAGGTTGCTTCTGGCGATGTCTATCAGGAAGGGTCTGTCGATTTTCGAATGGTGATCTGCTGCATCGGCTGCTGCCCTGTTGGCGTAAAATAGCGCCAAGGAGGGAAGACGCCAAATCCAGTCGGGTAATGGTCGATCAACTTCTTCAGCGACGCAACCACCGCATCGTTGATCGGAAACGTGTATTCGGCAGCGCCAGTCTGGTCGAGGGCTCGGTACTGAACCTTCAGACGCCATTCTCCCGGGCGCCATTCGAAACGCTGGCTGGCGGTGGTCTTGACTTGTTCGAGAAGAGCTCCGTCTAAAACGACTTTCGTCGGATCGGGCAGCGTATTGAAGAGATTCTGACTGGCGAAATGCTTCTCAAGTTGCTTGTAGAGCTCCTGCATCCCCCAGGAAGCTGTCAAGAATGAGTAGTCGCAGTACGAAGTTCGGCCAGCCTCGACAAAAATGCGGAGGTCGGTAGGGACGGAGCCGTTACAATTGATGATGCCTTCAAGGTTGAGCAGTTTGTAACTCTCACCGGGCGCCGCAAGGTCCATTCGGTCGATGGTGAAGGTTGTGTTGTAGAGAGACTTGTTTTCAAATGCGAAGCGCAAATAGAGTTGGGACAAGCCGACGTAATGGCTAACATACGCATTCTCCAACCTTACGCGAGCCGCATCGCCTGCGGCCATGTTCGCAATAACGCCTAATATCCCCAATGGACCAAGGACCGCGATCCAGCGCACCGGAATAGCGGCAATCAGCGACTGCCAGTAAGGCGGGGCCGTCCGTTTCGGGTCGATTTCCCAATCCGTTCCGATGATTGTTCCGTCCCGAAGGAAAGGCGCCCAGTAATCCCGGACGAACTCCCGTTTGAAGTATGTGCTATGCGAGAACTTGCTGAAGCGGTCGCGAATGCCGACCGCGCCAAAGCCAAACGTACCCGTCGCGCCATAGCCCCAGCTGCTTGACTTAGCGAGGACTGGCAAGATGTCATGAGTGCCGCAATCGTTCAGGATCGGGTCTCGCCCGAGTTGCGCACGATATCTGGTCACGCGGAAGCTTTCGGGCGCGATCGAGCCACAAAAAATAACACGATCAAATACAAGGTCTGGCTCTTCCAGAGCCTTGGTCAAAGCGTAAGTGCCGAAGCTGTGAGCAATGACTGAAATGCTAGCTTGAGGATATCTCAACCTCAAATCCCTGTATTCTTGAATGATCTTGCGCACAGGTTCGCGACGTGTCCAGAATGGAAAAAGAAAGCGGATGACGTCAAAAAAGCCTTACTTGATTGGCTGAACGCGAACGCCAAGTTCCGTCTCCAGGACGTTTGCAACCATCTCGGCCCAATGCGCCTTTGTTCGGATGCCGTGCAGAAGCACGATGATCTTATCCGGCTCGCTGATTGATGGCATTTTGAGCTCAGCCT
>CANMLK010000210.1 GCA_947498445.1 Beijerinckiaceae bacterium | reverse complement strand
TTCCCTGGTAAGTGCAGAGCCATCCGCTCCCATTGATCGTCCCGAAGAGACAGGCGAACCGCCGACATTCAACGCTCCTATCCGAAAAGGAGCTTGAATCAGATTTGAGAGTCCTGGGGAATCTTGAATGTCAACGCGCTCTAGTAACGGCGGCAGACGCGCTGGCCGTACGAATTGTACCAGCAGCGATACCGCGGGCGGGTCGTGTCGGCCACGATCGCGCCGCCGACGCCGCCAATGGCCGCTCCGGCCAGAGCGCCGCGACCACCACCGGCCAAGCCGCCAATGATGGCGCCCGTTGCCGCGCCAATACCGGCGCCAGCAGCCACACGCTCTTCGCGCGGGCTGCAGCCAGCAACTGTTCCTGCGAGCGCGACTGCGCCAATTGTGAGCAGAACCTTTTTCATAGGCGTCTCCTGTGTTCGATAAGGACAGAACTTAAGCACAAACCCGGCAACGTATACAATAGACCCTCGCCACGCCGCTAAGTTCCAGTCGGACGGACGAATTGTCCGAGAAATGTCTTGTAAACGCGATTGCGTCGCGTTGGCCACCGACTAAGGCAAGAGCCGACGCCGGGCGCCGGCGCCCTTGCGGTAGCCATAAATCCAGTCCACGCGGCGCAGCATTCCGTCCGGCGTTACACGCCGCATGAAGGCGTCGCGGACCAGCGCCATGGGCCCGCTCATGTGGTAGATCGCGCCCTGCCGCCGTGAGGCCAGCGCAATGTCGCTTGCGCGCGGAATCCGCTCATTTTCGTACATTTTAATTGCGGCCCGCACGGCGCCGCCAGATGTCGCGAACGCGCGGCCAAGGGCCTCCGCGTCCTCGATGGCGAGCCCTGCGCCCTGTGCAAGAAACGGCAAGATGGGATGCGCGGCGTCGCCCATCAGGACGACGTTATCGAGGCTCCAGCGCGGCGCAAAACGCCGCTCGAACAACGGCCAGCGGCGCCATTGCGGCGCGGCGTCGAGGATGTCGTGCGCATCGCGCGCCCAACCCCCGAACATCCGCTTCAGATATTTCGGGTCGGCGTCGGCGGGATCACGCCAGATATCTGTGGAATCGTTGCCGCGCCAGGGGTCTTCGATCACCGCGACCACATTGACGAGGTCGCCAGCCCGGATGGGATAGTGCACGAGATGGGCCTTTGCCCCCAGCCAGAGATTGGTCTCCACCCTCAGCGCGCTCGCAGGCGCCGCAGCGGCCGGGATCAAGGCGCGCCACGCCGTGCGGCCCGAATAAATGGGGGTGTCTGCCAGACCGAGCCCCAGACGCTCGCGCAAATTGGAGCGCAGGCCATCAGCCGCAATCAGCACATCGCCATCCACCCTGGCGTGCTTTCCTGTATCCCGGATACCGACCTGGACTGACGACCGCTCGCCCTCGGTTACGGACGCGAACCCGAGAACATCCACATCCGTCCTCAGCGTGATGAGGGGCGAGGCTGCGCACGCCTCCGCCAAAACGCGCTGCAAGTCGGCCCTGTGGACCACCAGATGCGGGGCGCCCCAACGCGCATCGGCGAGCGGACCAAGCGGCATACGCGCCAGATCCGCGCCATCGCGGGCGCGCCGGATGCGAAGGACTTCGGGCGCCAGCGACCACGGGGCGAGGCGGTCGAGCACGCCCAGATCCTGCAGGATATTGCTGGCGTTGGGCGAGAGCTGCAGACCGGCGCCTACCTCCTCGAGTACCGGGGCCCGCTCAAGCAACGTCACCTGCGCGCCAGTGCGGGCCAACGACAACGCAGCGGTCAAACCGCCGATCCCAGCTCCTGAAATGATGATTTTGAGCGTCTCGCTCATGGCGCGCCTGCGCCCGGCGCCTTGATCAGGCCGCCTTGGCGGTCAATTCGCATTCGGCCGGTGAGGCATGCGGGCCCAAGCCCGCCTGATAGACAAAGCGCGTTGAACAATAAGGACAAATTGTCTCGCTGTCCGAGCCCATGTCGATAAAGATGTGTGGGTGGTCAAACGGCGGCAGGGCGCCGATGCACATAAATTCCTTCACGCCGACGCGCACAACGGGCAGGCCCGGCTGGTTGTGGAAATGGGGCGTGGCGTGATCGGCCATGGCTCTCGTGTCCTCAAATCGTTCGGGCCGCAATATAGGCGAGACGTGGCGGCTTGGGTAGGCCCAATAAACGCCAACGACCGCGCCGTGGAGGGTAACGGCGCGGTCGGGCCAGGAACCGCCGGCGGGCCGGCGCTAGCGGTTCAGGTTCGGCGGATTGCGAAACTCGAAATGTATTCCTCTGGCTTGGCCGGATCGAAAGCCTTGCCCATGACAGCGAAGGACTTCGTGGTGCTTGTGGGCGGCGTGAGGCCAACAGCCATGCCCGCTTGCAGCAAGATGAAACCTGCACGAATTTTCTTCACGAACGGCATCGCTGCATGCGCAAGCACAAGCGGGTCAGGCACAAACGAGTCCTTGAAGTGAATGCCGTAGGCGCCTGTGCCATCCATAGCGAGGAAAGGATCACATGGCAGCAGATCAATGTTCGGGTTGGCGCAATCGGCGATGAACATCACCTTCTCACCGTCCTCACGCTCGAAAATCGTGCCGAACATGTGGTCGTCGTCGAGGTTTGAAACTCAGGGCAGGGCGCCGCTGACGGAATATCCGCCATCCACCCGTTTGCCTTTGAGCTTCAGCTTCTCAATGCCGAAGAAGCTCTTCATCGAATTGGAAAGGCCCGTTGCGCCCAGCTGCGCGCCAAGGGACGTTTTTGTGGTGCGCGCGGTGCTCAGGTGGATCAGTCGCTACGGCGCCAAAAAATACGGCGGCGCACTGTCAAAATGATCTCAGCTTGCGCTTGCCTCGCGCGTCTGCCTGCTTAATGTGCGGCTTCAACGGAAAGCGATGATGCAGTTCTTTTCTTCAAACGGCGTTCGCATTGGTTACGTCGACCTTGAGCCAACGAGCGGGGATCGCGGCGAGCCCATCCTGCTCATTCATGGCTTCGCGTCGAATTATTCAGTGAATTGGACGAACACGCTCTGGACAAAAACGCTGATGCACGATGGGCGTCGGGTCATCGCGCTCGACAATCGCGGCCATGGACAAAGCGAAAAACTGTACGAGCCCGCGCAGTACACCACGTCCCTCATGGCGCAAGACGCTGTGAATTTGCTTGATCATCTTGGCGTCGCGCGCGGCGATGTGATGGGTTATTCGATGGGAGCGCGCATCACGGCCTTCATGGCGCTGGAGCATGCGTCGCGGGTTCGCCGCGCCATTCTCGGCGGGCTGGGCGACCGCCTTGTGCGCTCGGCCGCATTGCCCAGCAATATCGCGCAAGCCATGGAAGCAAGCGCGCTGGCGGATCTGACGGATCCCACGCAGCGCATGTTCCGCGCCTTCGCTGAAGCCACGAAAAGCGATTTGCGCGCGCTCGCAGCGTGCATCCGCGGCAACCGGCAAAGCCTGACGCCCAAGGGCGTCGCCGCTATAACATGCCCGACGCTGGTCGCTGTGGGTGACAAGGACGAAGTGTCCGGCGATGGGCCAGCGCTGGCGAAGCTTCTGCCGAATGGTCGCGCGTTGGTTATCCCTGGCCGTGACCATAACCTTGCGGTAGGGGACAAGGTGTACAAAAATGGCGTTCTGGCGTTTCTTGGCGAGGCTTGAGCGAAGCTGGATGCGCGAAGGCTGAAAGGCCATTTTCCGCCGCCCTTGATGGGCCGCGTCGCAAGGCTCATATGATGGTCGTGACCTGCCAGGCTGGGTCGGGACGCAGGAACAGGGAAGCGGGCATGCCAACTGGCCAATCAGCCAAGATCGTCGGCTTCGGCGCGGTCGATCCCATTTTCACGCAAATCCGCACCGAGGCGGAGGAGATCGTCCGCCGCGAGCCGGAGGTTGCGGGCTTTGTGCTTGGCACCGTGCTCAACCAGAGTTGTCTTGAGGGCGCCATTATCCAGCGCCTTGCGGAACGCCTCGACAAGCAGGAATTGCCCGGCGACCTCATCCGTCAGGCTTACCTCGATATGGCCGCGCGCGACCCCTCGATTGTCGACGCCTTCCGCGCCGATCTGATTGCCGTGGCGGACCGTGACCCCGCCTGCACGCGATTCATCGAGCCGCTGCTTTACTTCAAGGGCTTCCACGCCATTCAGGCGCATCGCCTCGCCCATGCGCTGTGGAAAGCGGGACGCAAGGACTTCGCGCTCTATCTGCAAAGCCGCTCGTCTGAAGTGTTTCAGTGCGACATTCATCCTGCTGCGATCATCGGGACGGGCATTTTCCTCGACCACGCGACCGGCCTTGTCGTCGGCTCCACCGCCGTCATCGAGGACGATGTGTCGATCCTGCACGGCGTGACGCTCGGCGGCACGGGCAAGGAGCGGGGTGACCGCCATCCCAAAATTCGCCGTGGCGTATTGATCGGCGCGGGCGCGAAAATCATTGGCAACATCGAGGTCGGCCAGTGCGCACGCGTCGCTGCTGGCTCGGTGGTGCTTTCATCGGTCGCCGCGCGCACCACGGTGGCGGGCGTTCCCGCGCGCGTTGTCGGGGAGGCGGGTTGCGCTGAGCCTGCGCGCTCGATGGATCAGATCCTCGCGGAAAAATCCGAAATCTGACCTTCCTGCGGCGGCTTGCTCCCGGACCCCTTTTCTGGCAAGCCTCCGCGCCTTGAACACGTAGCGCGGAGTGGGACGCTTGGATAAGTCGGAACTTCGCAAACTTCAGGGCTTTGTGCGTCATTCCTTCGGCAACGAGGACATGCGCGTTGGCCTCGATCCCAAAAACACCGACGCTGCTGGCGTCCAGCTGGGTGAGCGCACGATTGCGTCGATCACGGTCGACGACGAGGATGGCGACCGCTCGTTCGCGCTCGAACTGAAAATTCCTGTCGGACGCGAGACGCTGCAGGAATATCTGCAAGCGCTGTTTGAAAACAAGAATCTGAAGATTGTCGCGCGCGGCAAGAAGCAGGATTCTGTCGAACTCAATAACGGCCCTGACTTTCTGGGCGTGATCTCGGCTGACGATGCGCGCCTGTCCGCCTTCACGCTTCAGATGGCCATTCTCGATATTGATCTCGACGATTTTTGATCCCGTCTTTTGTCTGGTTGCTCGCGGCGGAGCCTTCGCCATGCGCTCCGCGAAGCTGGCGGACGGTAAAGTTTACAACGTGGAGTTCGCGAAGATCCCGGCGGCAAAGGCCTCCACACGTCCCGCAAAGAAGTAAGAGGACGCCATGCCGATCTATGCCCTGGACGACGTAGCCCCTGTCTTGCCGGCCAATGGCCGCTACTGGATCGCGCCCGACGCCAACATCATTGGCAAGGTTCGGCTGGAAGAAGACGCCAGCGTCTGGTTCGGCTGCACACTGCGCGGCGATCGCGACTGGATCGTGGTGGGCGCGCGCTCGAACGTGCAGGAGCGCACCGTCATTCACACCGATCCGGGCTTTCCCCTGGAGATCGGGGCCGATTGCACGATCGGGCATGGATGCATTCTGCATGGCTGCACCATCGGGGCCGGATCCCTCATCGGCATGGGCGCAACTATTCTCAACGGCGCCAAAATAGGGCGCAATTGCCTGGTGGGCGCAAACGCGCTGGTGACTGAGGGGAAAGTGTTTCCTGACGGCAGTCTCATCATCGGCTCGCCCGCAAAGGCAGTGCGGGAGATTAGTGCCGAGGAGATTGCAAAGATGCAGCGCGGCGCATCGAACTATGTAAACAACGCACGCGCTTATGCGGTCGGCCTTCGCCGCCTCGACCAGCTTTAGAGTTTAACCCGATTGTCGAACGTTTCGAGCGGCAGCAGGCGCAGAAACTCGATTGCAAACCCATCGTCCGTGCGGCGTACAACGCGGCCTTGCGTTGAACCGATGGTCACGGTCTCGCCAAAGTCAGGCTGGATTCCGCATTTGATGTGGGCGCCCGAGAGCGAAACGTCGACCAGCATGCCGGGGTGGATGGAGTTGTCAGCAAGCTGCACCTGAACACGTTTAGCTATGGGCTGGATGCGTTTGTGACGGCGATCTTCGGGTAGCCCGAGTTCGGCGCGGTTGATAAGCCAGGTCAGCGTGTCAGCGATTTTGTCCCGCTTCAGCGGCGAGAGACGAAGCTGGATGGCGAAACCATCCATGAGGGGCCTGACGATGTCGCCTTCAAGGCGGCCAAGATGTTCAAGATAAACGACAACCCGTTGACCGATGTGGCCGATTACCGGGGCGGCAAGAGCGAGGCCGCCCGCCGAGATGTCGATCGTCTGGCACGGAAGCTCCAGCCGGTCGGTGAGCATGTACCTGCCAAAGAGAGAGAGCTTCAGACGTGTGTGCCGCCGGCGATCCTCTTGAGGCGCCGAAACCGTGGTCAACGCCGACTGCCGTGCCGCTATCATCCGCTGAAGCTCCGCTGAACTATTGGAGCCTAGCGCTCTGAGGTTAAGGACGAATTAAACGGAAGCGTTCATAAACGCCCTCCGTCAATGACACGAAGGCGAACGCTAGTGTCCCGCAACGCAGACGCCAGAGCCTGTTGTGTGGAGGCATGGGGGATGGGGGAGGCGGGTTGGGAGACCTGGAGCGCGCCAGACATCTCGAGTGCTAATGTGGAATTTCGGATCGTTCGGGCGGACACGATCTCCAGCGGAAACGCGCTGCCTCGGCGGCTTAGCGGGCCACTGGGCGCGACGCCGCCCAATATGCGCGGTTTGCCAGAATGGCCGGCGGCAAGAGGCAGGAGCAGACACTCGACGGGCAGGCGTCCGTCATCACTTCTGCGCGCGCTAGCAGCCTGTCGGACTGGATTCAAAGACTTGGACCCGCTGCGCGTTTTTGCTGGTTCGGGGGCGTTGCAAGCGCCTGTCGGCTCCCGGATGGCCTGGCGGGGGCCGCGTTTGGCGCCTGGCATGTCCGCATCGACCTGAATCTC
>CANMLK010000209.1 GCA_947498445.1 Beijerinckiaceae bacterium | reverse complement strand
CGACGTTGAAATGCGCCTCGATGCTGGGCAGATGATGCGCCCGCGGCATGCCGTAATCCATGTACGACGCCGTAATGAGCTGGCCTTCATCGTCATAGATGATGCTCTCGGTCAGCGCCTGGCCCACGCCCTGCGCCACACCGCCATAGACCTGGCCGTGCACGATGAATGGGTTGAGCACAACGCCGCAATCGTCCACCGCGACGTAATTGACGATTTCCACCACGCCCGTATCGGGGTCTATCTCGCATTCGCAGACGTGCGCACCGTTGGGGAAGTTCTCGGACTTGCCGTTGAAGGTCACTTCCTCGTCGAGGCCCGCTTCCAGTCCGTCCGGCAGTTTGGAGGGATCGTGCGCGGCCTTGGCGACTTCCTGCAACGTCACGCTCGAAGTCTGCGTCGAGAATACGCCATCTTTGAAGCTGAGGCTCCCGGGCTGCGTTTGCAACAGGTGCGCAGCGATTTTGGAGCCCTTCTCGACGATCTTCTGGCTGGCCATCTTGATGCTCATGCCGCCGACCATTGAAGAGCGCGAGCCGAACGTGCCTACCGACGTCTTGGGCGCCAGCTTGGTGTCGCCCTGGACGAGCTTCACGTTGTCGAACGGCACGCTGAGGAACTCGTTCACGAGCTGGGCATAGACGGTCTCGTGACCCTGCCCGTGCGAATAGGTGCCCGAGAACAGCGTTACATCGCCGGCCTCGTCAAGTTTCATGCGCATGCCTTCGGTCGGGCGCGAGCCTGCGCCCTCGATGAAGACTGACACGCCGATGCCGCGCTTCTTGCCGTGCGCCGCAGACGCCTTGCGCCGTGCTTCAAAACCAGCCCAGTCGGCCGCTTTCAGCGCCATGTCCATCGTGCCCGCAAAATCGCCAGAGTCGATGGTGAAGCCCAGATGCGTCTTGTAGGGCATCTGATCTTCGCGGATGAAATTGCGCCGCCGCACCTCTTCACGCGACAAGCCGGTGGCCAGCGCGGCTTCGTCCATCAGGCGTTCCATGATGAGGTTCGCCTCGGGGCGTCCGGCGCCGCGATAGGTGTCGGTCGAGATGGTGTTCGTGAATACGGGCTTCACCGAGAAGTAGAAGTCCGTCACGTGGTAAGCGCAGGGAATGATGCGGCCGCCGCCCTCCATGGGCAGGCGCACGCCGTTTTCCGAGAGATACGCGCCGACATTGACGAGCGTCGCCACTTTCAGCGCGACGATCTTGCCGTCCTTGTCGAGGCCCATCTCCGCGTGGTTGACCTGGTCGCGCCCATGATAATCGGACACGAACGTCTCTGAGCGATCCCCGCGCCATTTCACAGGCCGATTCAGCTTGCGTGCGGCGAAAGCCACCATCGCCGTCTCGGGATACATTTTCGAGCGAATGCCAAAGCCGCCGCCCGTATCCTTGGAGATGATGCGCACCTTGTCGGTGGGCACCTTCAGCAGGTTTTCAGCCAGCGCCACCTGCAACCGCCGGCCGCCCTGGCTCGGCGTGTAGACCGTGAAAGATTCGTCCTGAGCGTCATAGACCGCCGCAGCCACGCGCGGCTCCATGGGGCTCACGGCGAGACGATTGTTGACGATATCGACGCTAACGCGATGCGCAGCCGCCGCGAGCCTGGATTCGACGACGCTCTGATCGCCGTATTCCCAATGCACGACGACGTTCGTGCCGAATTCCGGCCAAACCTTCGGAGCGCCGTCCTCAATTGTTTTTGCGGTGCCGATGGCGGCCGGCAGCGGCTCGAAATCGAACACGACTGCTTCGGCCGCTTCGCGCGCGCCGTGTTGCGTCTCGGCGATCACCATCGCCAGAACTTCGCCCACGAAACGCGTCTGCTGGATCGGCATGACGTCGCGCTGGGTCTTGTGCATCATGCTGCCGTCGCGATTTTTGTAAGTCGCGTCGTTCAGCAGCTTGCCAACGCCAGCATCCGCAACATCCTGCCCGGTGTAAACGGCGATCACGCCCGGCATGTCGAGGGCGGAGGCGACGTCAACGCCGAGAATTTTTGCGTTGGCGTGGGGCGAGCGGACGAATGCCGCCCAGGCCTGGCCATCAAAGTTCAGATCGTCGGTGAACTGTCCGCGTCCCGTGAGGAGGCGAGTGTCCTCTTTGCGCCTGACCGGTTGACCGATGCCGAACTGGCCCATGCCTTATTCTCCTGCGGGTTTTACGGGCGTTACGCCCTCATCGTGATGCGCTTCTTAAAGCGCGTCCGGCCGCGTCCCGCAAGCGGCCTGCAAGCAGCCTGCAAGCGGCCTGCAGCGCCCATCCGCCGCGTTCCCCGGCAGCGGCGGAACTTCGGACGCTCCGCAATGCTTGATCAGGCGCAATGCCGTGAAATTCCGATGCGATTAGCTTGCAATGGAGTGGGGCGAGCGACCGACCGGAGGCGAGCGATCATGAAGCGACTTGTTGTCACGGCGCTTTTTTTGCTGGCGGGACTTGCGCCTGCCTGGGCTGTTGAGCAAGCGGGACTCTTGGACGAGGGCCGCCGGATCGCCCGCGAAACCTGCTCGCAATGCCATCTGGTGGAGGGGGACGAGAAGCGGGTGTCGGCAGGTCCGGGAATGCAAGGTCCGGCGTTTGCCGCGGTCGCAGCGATGCCCTCGACGACGTCCGTGGCGATCAAGGTGTTCCTGAAAACGCCTCACGCCAACATGCCTGACATTATTTTGAGCGAAGCGGAGATCGACGCGCTGGCGATCTACATCCTGAGCCTGCGCAATCGATGATTGGAAAAGGTAGGGTGTGAATGCACAAGCATATTCTCATTGCGACTGACGGGTCGGAGCTGGCGACGCTGGCGGTGCGACAGGGTCTTGATCTGGCCAGGCAACTGGGCGCAAAAGTGACGATCATCACCGCCACGGAACTGTGGTCAATCATTGAAATGGTTCGTCACGCACACGATGCGCGCAATCCGATTGAGGCGTACGAAGAGTTGGCGAGCGAGCACGCCCGCAAAGTGCTGACGGCGGCCGCCGCCATAGCGGCGGAGCACGGCGTGGCCTGTGAGACGGTCCACATGAAAGATCTCAAACCGTCAGAAGCGATCATAGAGACCGCCGACAAATCCGGCTGCGACCTGATTGTCATGGCCTCGCACAGTCGTTGCGGCGTGAACAAGCTGTTGCTTGGCAGTGAGACCGCGCGTGTGCTGGCCCTCACAAAGCTGCCAGTATTAGTCTATCGTTGAGCATTGGCGGACGGCCGCCGCCCGCATTTCTGGAGAGCTGAAATGTCAATCAAGGATCTGCTTGTTGTGCTTGACCCCGATGGCAAGCAAGGACCGGCGCACGCTTTTGCGCAATCTCTTGCCGAGAAGGTCGGCGCGCACCTCACCGCCGTCGGCGTTGCGTTGCAGTTTGTGGCGCCGGTGTCATTTGCTGGCGATTATCCTTATGACCTTCTGGAAGAGGCGACAGAGCAATCGCGAAAAGCGCTTGCCGCTGCATACGACACGCTGCGCACAAGCACGCCTGCGGGCGTGCAGACCGATATGGTGATGATTGAGGCGCTTTCGGGCATTGCCACCGCCAAACTCGGCGAATTGGCGCGCCACTTTGACATCACCATTGTCGGACAGGACGACCTGGGCGGCATCGGTGATGAAGCCGGGCTGGTTTCCGCCGTGCTGTTTGGATCGGGACGCCCGGTCTTCATCGTGCCCTTTATCCAGAAAGGCCCGGCAAAAATAGACCACGCCGTCGTGGCCTGGGACGGTGGGCTCGCCGCCTCCCGCGCGCTGGCAGGCGCCATGCCGGTGTTGCAGACATGCGGTCGGGTCGAAGTGGTCACCATCGCGCCCAAGAGCGAGCCGGTGGACGAGCTTCCCGGCTTCAACATCACGCGCCATCTCGCCCGCCACGGCGTGAAGACGGAGCTGCGTCAGCTCGGACCGGCCGACGACATCGGCTCGGCCATCCTTGCCCACGCGACCAACACGGGCGCAGACTTCCTTGTCATGGGTGGTTATGGCCATTCGCGCGTGCGCGAGTTCATCTTTGGCGGCACGACCCGCCAGATGCTCTCATCGATGACTTTACCGGTGCTGATGGTTCACTGAGCAGCACACGCATTGCGCCAACGGCGCGTTCCATCCTAGATTGCGCGCGAAACAAACGCGTGATGTGGGGGAACGCCGCCGATGGCGGGCGCAGCAGTCTATGACTATGTGATCGTCGGCGCTGGGTCTGCGGGCTGCGTTCTCGCCAACAGGCTGACGGAAGACGAAGGTGCGAGCGTTCTCCTGCTGGAAGCGGGTCCGCAGGATTCGAGCCCGCTCATCCAGATTCCGCTGGGCCTTGGCAAGCTGCACCAGCATCGTCTTTACGACTGGGGCTACGACGCCGAGCCAGACGCCAACATGCACGGACGCGCCATCGAATCCATGCGCGGCAAGGTGCTTGGCGGTTCCCATTCCATCAATGTGATGGCCTATACGCGCGGCGCGCGCGGCGATTATGACCGCTGGGCGCGCAACGGCGCAACGGGCTGGTCCTACGCCGAGGTTCTCCCGTATTTCAAACGCGGCGAGACATGGGAAGACGGCGAGAACACATGGCGTGGTGGTTCCGGCCCGGTGCATGTTGAACGCGCGCGCGCCCCCGATCCCATTTTTGACTCATGGGTCGAGGCGGGGGAATCGGCAGGCTACAAGGCCAACCCGGATTTCAACGCAGCGTCCTGCGAGGGCTTTGGCCGCGTCCAGTTCACGATCCACAAGGGGCGCAGACATTCCACGGCCGCCGCTTATCTGCGGCCCGCGCTGAAGCGCCCAAACCTTACGCTGGAAACCGGCGCGCACGCGCGTCGCCTCACGATGAGCGGCACGCGCGCAACGGGCGTCGAATATGTCCGCAATGGCGCTGTCCACCATGCCAGCGCCGGGCGCGAAGTGCTTCTGGCGTCGGGCGTCTTTAACAGCGCCCAATTGCTGATGCTGACGGGCATCGGCCCGGCCTTGCACCTCAGGGAGATCGGGGCGCCGACGCTCATCGACCTGCCTGTGGGCGAAAATCTGCAGGATCATCTGGCGGCCTGGTTCTCGTGGACGCGCAACGGCGCCGGCGCCTTCACAAATCTCATGCGCGCTGATCGCATCGCGCTCGCGATGGCGCAGGCCTATCTGCTGGGCACGGGACCGGCGACGACCGTGCCCACCGCGTTGTTCGCGTTCGTGCGCACCAATGATGAGACGGATGTGCCGGACATCGAGTTCATGTTCCGCGCCAATCATCCCGCGCCGAAAGTCTGGTTTCCCGGCGTGCGCAAGCCTGCGCCCGATTCATTTGGCATTCGCCCCACTTTGTTGCACCCCAAAAGCCGTGGGCATGTGCGTCTGCGCTCCACCGATCCATTTGCGGCGCCGCGGATAGCCTTCAATTTTCTCACTGATCCCGGCGACATGGCGACCATCATCGCAGGCGCTCGCCGCGCGCTGGACATCGCAGCGCAAAAGCCGCTCGATCCGTATCGCTCGCCGGGCGCTCCCGCCAAAGCGTGGTCAGACGGCGACATCGACGAAATGTTTCGCAAGACTGCAATCACCGCGCATCACCCCTGCGGCACATGCGCGATTGGTTCGGTGGTCGATTCACAATTGCGGGTTCTGGGAGCGGAAGGCCTGCGCGTGGTCGACGCCTCCGTGATGCCCGATCTGGTTTCCGCGCACATCAACGCCTGTGTTCTGATGATCGCCGAAAAAGCGTCCGACATGATCCGTGGACGCTCTGCGCTTCCGCCACTTCCAAATGCCTAACGCCCGAATTTAAAACCCCAAGGAGAACAAGCAATGTCAGTATCCATGTACAAAGTGTCTGCTCCCATCTTTCTTCAGTTTCTGAACGGTCTTTCGGGCGTTCTCGACAAGGCGCAGGCGCATATCGAGGCCAAGAAGCTCGATGAATCGTTCATCATGGGCATGCGCCTCTATCCTGATATGCACAATTTCACGCGTCAGGTTCGCGCATCTTGCGATCATGCCGTGAACGCCTGCGCGCGCATCGCCGGCGTCGATATACCCGCGTTTGAAAACAACGAGGCGACAATTGCCGATCTCAAGAAGCGCATTGAGAAGGCTGTCGCTTTCGTCAGCTCCATCAAGGCGCAACAGATCGACGGGACCGAGGACAAGCAGATTGTCGTCAAGTTCGGTAGCGGTGAGCGCAGCTTCACCGGCCAGACGATGTTGATCAACTTCAGCTTGCCGAATTTCTATTTCCACACCACCACCGCCTACGCCATCCTGCGCCATTGCGGCGTCGATGTTGGCAAGCGCGACTTCATGGGCACGCCCGTTCAGGCGTAAGCGGGCAGGGCGGCGGCTTGCCTCCGCCGCCCTCCTGATTTAGCCAGACATCCAATGCCGCCGTGTGCGGCTCTGCATGGACATGACACGATGAAGATTTGCCGGTTTGACGATGATCGCGTGGGCGTTGTTGAGGGCGACACCGTGCGCGACGTCACGGAAGCCGTGGCCGCTGCGCTGCCGTCGGTCAAGTGGCCGCTGCCCATCGGCGATCTGTTTATCGCCAATCTTGGCGCCGTTTTACCCGCCATCGAAGCGGCCTTGCCGACAGCGCGTTCGTTGCCGCTGTCGAGCGTCAGTCTCAGGTCGCCGGTCGCACATCCCCCCCATGTCATCGCGGCGCCGCTGAACTATCCGCTGCATGTGCAGGAAGCGGCCGACCCCGCCATCAATCACGGCGTTCATATGCCAGCCCACGATGGTTTTGCGACGCCCATCGACAAATACGGCCTCTTCCTGAAGTCGCATACCGGCGTCATCGGCGCGGGCCAGAAGGTCATTTTGCATTGGCCGGGTCGGCGCAACGATCATGAGGTCGAGCTGGCGGTCGTCATCGGACGCGGCGGCAAGAACATCTCGCGCGAGGACGCGCTGTCGCA
>CANMLK010000208.1 GCA_947498445.1 Beijerinckiaceae bacterium | reverse complement strand
GAGCCGGAGCCGGAGCCGGAGCCGGAGCAGGAGCAGGAGCCGAAGCCTGAGCTGGAACCTGAGCAGGAGCTGGAGCCGGGCGGGGCGGAACCGGGACCTGCGTCTGGGCGGGCGCTTCAGCCGGTTTTGGCGGCGGGGGCATCGGCCGCAGCTGCGCAGGCCGTGGCGGCGCGGGGGGTGAAGCCGCTCCTGGCGGCGGCATGGGGGCGCGCGGCGGCAGGGGAGGCGCGCCTGCATTGGGGCGCGGCCCGGTCGCAAGGGGGGGCAACGGCGGCGGCGGCGGGCGCATCGCTGGCGGGTCGGGTCGCTCAACCGGCAGGGTGGCTAGCGCGGGTGGTGGCGGGGGCGCCGGGCGCGCTATCGGGGGCGTTGGGGCAGGCGGGATGGGGCGCGGCGGCGGGGCGATTGTCGCGGGCGGAGCCTTAGGCGCCGCAGGGTCTGCCGTCATCGGGATAGGCCTGACCGACGGCGACGCGGGGGCGGGCGTGACGGGCGGCACTGGCGGGGCAGCGGCTTGGAGAGGCGCTGGGACAGGCGATGCCGGTGCAGGCTGGGGAGCGGCCGGCGAGGGATGGGGCGCGGGGACAGATTGCGCCGCCGAAGGCGCTTCCTCATTTTCCAATGGAGCGGACGCCGGCTCGCGGGTTGAGCGATTTTCGGTGTAGCCAGCAGCCTGCGACCGCACAAACGAGCCTTCGATGAGGAGATCGTTCGGCCCGCCAATCATCAGCAAATGTTCGACATTGTCGCGCCGGACAATGACAAGCTGGCGATGACGGTCCAGATCGTAGGCGTCTACGACGCCGAGCCGGGGTTGGCGCGCGCGGGCGCCGCCGCGCAACCGGGAGCCAAGCACCGCCCGCACCAGAAGCACAAGCACAAGAAGGACAATCAGAGCCGCAGCTGCGCTGATGAGCCAAAAAAGAACCGGGTTATCCCCGGTGAGATTACTGAGGAATTGCATATGTCTCACTCGCTTCCGCTGCGCCTGCTCTCAGAGTCCGGCAAATGTTAACACATCAGGTCGGCCGTAATGGACTGAACGTTAACGAATGGTTAACGCGCGCGCCCAGAGTGATGCGTGCGCCAACGTGCAAGCACCCGCTGTTTCCGGCTTTTTTAGGATAAAGTCTGTCAACAGGCGATTCGGTTGCCGTGGCGACCCTTTCCGGCGCCGCGTTACCCGCAGCGCCCAAGCCGAATTTGTCATGTCCCAGCGCAGGCGCCAATGTCGACCCATAACCCTGCGCAGACGCCAGAATCCCGCGTGAGCCCGGTATGACTGAAACTCCGCCCACGGCAGCTTTTGACAGAACGGATCGGGCGGGCAGCCCGGTTCTTGTGCTGTTCATTGCGCTTTTGCTCGTTGGCGCGGCGGCGTCATTTTCGTTCCTTCCGGCGGAGGACGCTGGCAGGTTGACGATCCTCGTTCTGGCTGTGCTGTCCATCGTCGGTGTGATCGGACTCTTTGCCTACGCGGTTGGCTTTGTGCGCCTTGCAGGCGATGCGGCGCGCGACGACGTCACAAAGCTCGTTGCCGACACTGGCCCCGAGGGGCTGCTCGTGACCGAGGGCGAAACGCGCGTCATCTATGCGAACCAGACCTATATGCGGTTATCGGGCGCCAGCGACGCTGCCGATATTCGCACGATTGATCGCCTGTTCTCCGGCGCGCCGGAGGTTTCGGAAGCCGTTTATCGGCTCGCGCAGGCAGGGCGGGAGGGCAAACGGGCCGCTGAAGAATTGCGCCTGTCGCCGCCGCTGGCCGGAGAGGGCGCCGTCGGTTGGTATCGCATTCGCGTGCGCCCGCTGGAGCGCACCGGGAGCCGGACCGCAACGTTGTGGACGGTTGCGGACGTCACGCGCGAGCGGGCCCGCCATGAAAACGTGTTTCAGGAATTGCAGCACGCCATCGACTTTCTCGATCATGCGCCCGCAGGCTTCTTCTCCAGCGATGCGGGCGGCGCGATCACGTATATCAACGCAACGCTGGCCGGATGGCTGGACTACGATCTCGCGCAGGTCGGTTCTGGCGGGCTGCTTCTGTCTGATATCGTCGTCGGCAATGGCGCGGCGCTTTTCTCGGCCGGGGGCGGGCGCGCCAGCGAGGTGCGCACCGAACAATTCGACGTAGATCTGAAGCGCCGCAATGGGCAGAGCCTGCCCGTGCGCATCATCCATCGCGTCGCTTTTGCGCAAGACCGCACGCCGGGAGCCTCCCGTACGCTTGTGCTCAATCGCGCGCCGGGCGAAGAGCCGTCTGAAAACCTGCGTCTGGCGGAAGTGCGTTTCGCGCGCTTCTTCAACCAGACGCCGATGGCCATTGCGGTGGTCGACGCCACCGGGCTCATCGTGCGCTCCAACGCGTCGTTTGCACGCCTCATGCCCGAAGCGCTGCGCGCCATCGACGGAACGCGCACCATCTACGCAGGCGTTGCGGAGCGTGATCATGAAGCGCTGAAATCAGCCATCGCCCGCGCTATCGAGGCGCGCGGAGATCTCGCGCCCATCGACGCCGCCCTCAACCGCGAGGAGCGCGCGTCCATGCGCTTCTTCGTGTCTCCGTCGGAAGACGGGGCCGACAGTACGTTAGTCAACATTTTCGCGCTCGATACGACCGAACAAAGCACCTTGCAGGAAAGCTTTGCGCAGTCGCAAAAGATGCAGGCGATTGGGCAACTTGCAGGCGGCGTTGCGCACGACTTCAACAACGTGCTGACCGCCATCATCGGCTATTCGGACCTGTTGCTGTCCAACCATCGGCCGACCGATCCGTCCTTCCAGGACATCATGCAGATCAAGCAGAACGCCAATCGCGCCGCAGGTCTCGTGCGGCAATTGCTGGCCTTCTCGCGACGTCAGACGCTGCGCCCGCAGGTGCTTCAACTCAACGATGTTCTCTCTGAGCTGCAGAACCTTTTGCGCCGGCTTGTTGGCGAGAAGATCGAACTTGATTTGCGCCACGGCCGCGATCTCTGGTTCGTGAAGGCCGACCTCAATCAGTTCGAACAGGTGATCGTCAACCTCGTCGTCAACGCGCGTGACGCCATGCTCGACGGCGGTCGCATCAGCGTTTCAACGCGCAACGTGAAGGCGGCGGAGTGCGCCGACATTGACGAGCCCGGATTCACGCCCGCCGATTACGTGGTCATCGACGTGTCCGACACGGGGCACGGCATTCCCGCCAACGTGAAGGCGAAAATTTTCGAGCCGTTCTTCACCACCAAGGAAGTGGGCAAGGGAACTGGCCTTGGCCTGTCGATGGTCTACGGCATCGTCAAACAGACCGGCGGCTACATCGCTTGCGAATCCGAGCCCGGAAAGGGCGCGACCTTCCGTATCTACCTGCCCAGGCATATTCCCGACGTCGACGTCGAGGAAGAGCCGGTCAAGAAGGAAGAGCCGCCCAAAAAGGCGATGGACGCCACCGGCCAGGGAACCATCCTGCTGGTAGAGGACGAAGAGGCGGTGCGCGCGTTCGGCGCACGGGCGCTGGCGGCGCGCGGCTATACTGTGCTTGAGGCGGCCTCCGGCGTGCAGGCGCTCGAAGTTGTTGACGAGATGGACGGCAAGATTGACCTCATCGTGTCGGACGTGGTCATGCCCGAGATGGACGGCCCGACGATGTTCGGCGAACTGCGCAAGCGCGGGGTGAAGTGCAAGGTCATCTTCGTGTCAGGCTACGCTGAGGACGCCTTCTCCAAGAACCTGCCGGAAGGCGAGGAGTTCGGCTTCCTGCCCAAGCCCTTCTCGCTGAAACAACTTGTCGAGGCGGTGAAGAGCCATTTGAGCTAGATTCGCTCTTTTGCGTAACGACGCAGCGTCTTGTTAACCTTGAATCAAGCGTCTCGCGTCATGGTTGAGGCCAAGGAGCCCGGCCATGAATCCTATTCCAGTAACCTTTCACGTTCGCGCAGAGCCGCGTCCCGAATTCATCGAGGACCAAATTGACCGTGTGCGGCCCTATTCCGCCATCGTGCGGGTTGTCGCCGTGTTGGCCGTGATTGGCGTTGGCTTCGGGTATATCATGAGCGCCATGATGGGCCCACAGCAGTTCCCTACAGTCATGAAGTCTGCATCTACCCCCACCGTTGCGACCGCTCCACCCGTTTTCGACATCTGGCAACCGCCCACGCCGCGCGTCGCAGTTTTTGAACCTGCAGGCGAAATCGACAGAACCCCCGTCGCCTCGCTCCCCGTCGCCTCGATCCCGGTCCCAAGGACGCCCCAAACGCGCGGGTTCGCCCCGGTCGAGCGCGCGCCTGATTACTCGGGCTTCAAGGTCATCGCCGGTCATTGACGCGACTTGACCCGCCGACGCTCCTTCCGTGACAGTGCGCGCGGGAGGAATCGTCATGGCTGGAGCAGAAAAGCGCGTCATCGTTACGGGCGCCGCGAGTGGGATAGGCGCTGCCTGTGTACGGGCAGCCCTGGACAAAGGCTGGCGCGTTTGCGCGGTCGACATCAATCAGCCAACGGCGGAGGGCATCCCGGCGGACGCGCTGCCCAGACTCATCTGCGCACAGGCGGATGTCACCGATTCGGCCGCCTGCGCATCGGCGGTGGACGCGGCGGTGCGGGCGTTCGGCGGCCTCGACGGACTTATCCACATGGCGGCAGTCCATTCCACCGGCACATGGCGTGATCTGGACGCTGCAGAAATGGACCGAACGCTTGGCGTGAACGTCACCGGCTCATTTTTGATGGCGCAGGCGTGCGCGCGGGCGATGGAAGCTTGCGGCGGCGGCGCCATCGTGCTCGCCAGTTCCGGCTCGATGAACGTCTCGGGTGTCGGGGGTCACGGGCGGGGCGGCCCCGCATACGTCGCCTCAAAGGCGGCCATCGTTGGCCTGACGCGGGCTCTTGCCCGCTCTTTTGCGCCAATTCGCGTGCGCGTCAACGCGGTCAGCCCCGGCGCCACCCGCACCGCCATGACCGCAGACTACAGCGAAGACGCGCTTGTGAAAGTTGGCGAGCGCACACTGGTGGGGCGAATCGGCGAGGCGCGCGAGATCGCATCCGTCGCCTGCTTTCTGGTGAGCGACGAATCCTCGTACGTGATTGGCGACATCGTGGCCGTGAATGGCGGCGGCAGTTTCGGGCTGTAAACGCCGCGATCTGGCTTAAGCGGCTGACAGTGCGCCGAATTAAGTGTAATTGTAGGGAGAACAAAAAAGGGTATTATACACTTTACATAATAGCTTTGTTCCGGTAGAGTTCTCGTCATTGGAGCTAAGACCATGACGGACCTGACAAACGCCATTTTCCACGACGAAGAGGCGGCCCGCGCCCATTTCGAGGCTATCCGCTGGCCGGATGGCGTGCCGGTTTGCCCGCATTGCGGCGTCATGGGCGAAAATTTCGTCATTCAGGGCAAGGCCCACCGCGCGGGGCTCCGTAAGTGCAATGCCTGCAACGGTCATTTTACGGTCACGGTCGGCACCGTCATGGAGTCGAGCCATATCCCGCTGCATAAGTGGGCTCTCGGATTTCACCTCATGGCAGCCAGCAAGAAAGGCGTTTCCGCCCATCAACTTATGCGCACGCTTGGCCTTGGCTCGTACAGGACAGCTTGGTTCATGGCTCACCGAATTCGCGAAGCCATGTTCGACAACGACCCGGAGCCCTTGGGCGGCAAGGACAAAACCGTCGAAGTTGACGAGACATACATCGGGAAGCCCGATCAGGTTTTCGTCAACGGAAAAGGCTGGGTTGGTAAGCGCGGGACCGCGACCAAGCGCAAGGTTCTGACGATGGTTGAACGGGGCGGTCGGGCGATTTCAATCAAGGTAGATGATCTCACCATCCCCACAATCAAGCGCCTTCTTGGCGCAAATATCGTGCTGGACAGCACGCTGAACACCGACGAAGCGCAGTTCTACAAGCAGCCGGGCAAGGCCTTCGCGGACCATAAGGCCGTGAACCACGGCAATCAGGAATACGCACGCCGCGACGGGGACAAGAAAACCACGACCAACACGGTCGAAGGCTTTTTCGGCATCTTCAAGCGCGGCATGCGTGGCGTCTATCACCATTGCGGTGAAAAGCACTTGCAGGCTTACCTAAACGAGTTTGATTTCCGTTATTCGAATCGCTCGGGCCTTGGGGTAGACGATACCGAGCGCGCCCGTCGCGCGATCAAGGGGGCAGGCGGCAAGCGCCTGTACTACCGACAAGCTGCTGGCAAGGCTGCCGCATAGGAAGCCATCAGGGCGGCGCTGGCGCCGCTAATCAGGCCGCGCCAGATTTCCCCATCTTTGATTTGGGGGCGGCCTTGCGTCCTCGACTCTGCCTCAAATCTTGGGCACGCTCAGTCACACCTACGTAGGCCGAATTTGGCTTCGGCGGCGTGGTGAGCGCACGCTTTATGGCGGCGTCGCGCCGGCGCTCTGTCTCGTTATCTTGGGGCACTTTTGTCATGTTGCTATCAGATATCCGAAAGATCGGGGTTGAGTACAACCGTGAACGGATGCAGCCCTACGCCAAAATAATAGGGGAGCTGGCAATCGAATGGAACGGGCTACATGTAGAGCTTGCAAAGATGTTCGCCCTGGTAATCAACGCTGAGAACGGGGAAACCGGTTTTCGGATCTGGTATCAACTGAGAAGTGATTTGAGCCAGCGTGAGATACTCAGGGCTGCGATTGAGAGCCGCTACGCAAAGGACGAGCCGGTATACGAGCGTCTGCATGAATTACTCAATAAAATCAATAAGTTTGCGCACAGACGCAACGCTGCGATCCATGTCCCTATTGGGCTGGCGAATAAGCCATCCGGCGCTCTAGCAGCCTGTCGGACTTAACTTGTCCTGGCGGCGGGGCAAGGGCAAGCGTAGAATCAGCGTATTGATTCCTCGCGATGATGGCGGCCGCTCCGATGGACAATTTCCGCGAGATTGACCGCCAGAC
>CANMLK010000207.1 GCA_947498445.1 Beijerinckiaceae bacterium | reverse complement strand
GCGCTGCTGCGCAAGGCCTCGGAACGAACCGTCGAGGGATTGTGGAACGCAATCGGTGAATTGATCGGCAAGTTCGAACCGAAGGAGTGCGCCAATTACTTCGCCGCAGCAGGTTACGATGCAGTCTGAAAGGAATCCGCTCTAGCAGCCTCACACCGTCATACACGGGCTTGACCCGCGTATCCATGCGCGGAGCCGGAATGTTGGCTCAAGGCCGAGTTTCAAATACGCAAGCGTCCGGTTGGATACGCGGGTCAAGCCCGCGTATGACGGCGGAAACTTTTCAGGCGTCAGCCTTTGATCGCCCCAGCATATCACCCGTAGCGGCGCTGCGCTTCAATCGTCAGCCCCATGCCGACGGAGCCGAACGTGTCGCCCTCGATCACGCGCGCGGCCGGCATTTCGCGCATAACGGCCTCGCGCACATGGGGGATTTGCGTCGTGCCGCCGGTGAGAAACAACGCTTGCAACTGATCGGCGCGCAAGCCGGCCTGCCCGATGCATTCGCGCACCGTCTGCACGATGCGCGAGGTCAGCCGCTCCGATGATGTCACAAGCGCCGCACGATCTGGCTTCGCACAAAGCTGGTCTTCCAGCCATCCAAGATCGATGAAAGTTTCATCCACCTGCGAGAGCGCAATCTTTGCGCGCTCAACGTCGATGGCGAGCGTGTGCCCGCGCTGCAGTTCAATCACGCGCTGCAAACGTTCGATGAGATGGGGCTGCGTAGACTCACGGCGCACATCGCGCACTTCGCGCAGCGTGTGCTGATTGTAGACGCGGTTGATGCTGGACCATGTCGCCAGATCATGAAAATAACCCGAAGGCGCGTCGAGCCCCGGACGCTTCATGGGGCTGCCAAAACCAAGCAGTGGCATAACGCTGGCGAGCGACAGTCGCCGGTCAAAATCCACGCCGCCGACCCGCGCGCCGCCATTGGCCAGCACATCGCCGCTGCGATCAGCCTTGCCCCGCCGCTTGGGCGAAAGACGCACGATGGAGAAATCCGACGTGCCGCCGCCGATATCGACCACCATCGCAATTTCTTCACGTTTCACCTGCCGTTCATAATCAAGCGCCGCGGCGATGGGTTCGAACTGAAACGACACATCCGTGAACCCGATGGAATGGGCGATGTCGCGCAAGGCGTCCTCGGCCTTGCGATCGCCCTCGGGATCGCCATCCACAAAATGCACGGGCCGCCCATGCACGACCTGCGTCAACGCGCCGCCAGACGCACCTTCGGCGCGCTCCTTCAGCAGCTCGAGATAACGCGCGATCACCTGCGTGAAGCGCAGACGCTTGCGGCCAACCTGAGTCGTCTCGTCGATCAGCGAACTGCCCAGCGCCGACTTGAGGCTGCGCAGCAGGCGCCCCTGCACGCCGTCCACGTACGCGCCAACTGCCGCGCGCCCGATCACCGCGTTGGAGGACCAGTCGAAAAAAATCGCGCTTGGAATGGTGACATCGTCGCCTTCAAGCGCAACCAGCGCGGGCGCCCGCCCCGGCGCGCAAACGCCGAGCGTCGTGTTTGACGTGCCGAAATCGAGGCCGCAGGCCGACATGAATCATCCTGAAGGGAGTTTGCGAAAAGAGCGCGCCAGTCACAGCATGCGACCGCCCATGTCAACCTTGAATGGTTATGAGCGCTTCTGCGGCTGCGCCGACTCCGGCTCGTCCGGGCAACGACGATAGCGCGTGACCCTCGTCTCGGTCTTGTCCTGTCGCACGCCTTCGCGCACGAGCGACGCTGTGGCGCCGACGAGATCCAGCGTATCCTGGCTGGTCGGGACGAATCGCAACGTGAAAACGTCCTGACTTTTGCCCACGCCTTTCACAGACCGCACATCGAGCGTTTGACCATCACTGCGCGCGCTTTCCAGATATTCGGATGGATCGACGAACACCGAGACAAACACCGTGAACAGCGCGAGCGCGAGCTTGCCGTTGTCGATTCGCACAATCTGGAGTCGCCCCTTGTGGCGAACGAAACTGATAGAGGGCAAAGCGTGCTCCGCACAGGCGGTGTTGATTGAAGGGTCTTTCGCGGCGCGCCACGTCCCCTTCTGGAGATAGGCCAGCACGGCGGGGTCAATCGCCGGCCCTGTTGCGGGCGAAGGCGCCACAATCGGGGCCATGCCCGTTGTGACGCAGGCCGACAGGAACAGGGCGCAGGCCATAGCGGCGACGGGGGTACGAAACATGAGCTTCTTCTTTCGCCCCCGACCTTAGCCGCAAACGTGGCCGCGACAAGGATACCCCGGTTGCCGCTTAAACCTTCGCCTCGACCCTCTGCTCGGTTTGCGTCGTCTTGCGCTCCGGGCGCACCATCAGGAAGCGGCCATGCGTTTTGCCGGGGATGCGCCATTCGCCTTCGATCTCGTTGCCGTCGGCCGACAGTTTGCCGTCGTATTCGACGCAGTGGTTCCAGCCGCTGGACTCGTCATAGGTCTTGGTGAACGCCACGCTCGACCCGCTGCGCCGTCCGCTGAGCATGGCGAACAGGTCGACGACCATTCCCTCATCGTCTGCGCAGGTCTCCGAAACGCCGCCCGACAGGCTGGAGCCACCGTCGATGATCGTCGCCATGAAGCCGACCGGGTCCAGCTGGCGCTGATAGTCGTATCGTCCGTTCCAGACGCCGGTCAGATTGTCGTTTGCATCGCTCATATGCGTCACGCCTGCTCGCAGGACTGCAGAAGGCGGTCTATTACGGCGCCGCCGCCCTTTGCGCCAGAGGCGCAGACCAGCTATCAGGAGCCGGAATTCCGCCCGCCTCGGCGCGGCCAACCTGAGATCACGATCATGGGCTTTAAATGCGGCATCGTCGGCCTGCCTAACGTCGGCAAATCGACCCTCTTCAACGCGCTCACGCAAACGGCGGCAGCGCAGGCGGCCAATTACCCGTTCTGCACCATCGAGCCGAACGTCGGCGACGTGGCGGTGCCTGATCCGCGCCTTGACAAGCTGGCGGCCATCGCGGGCTCGAAAGAAATCATCCCGACGCGCCTCACCTTCGTGGATATCGCCGGCCTCGTGCGCGGCGCCTCCAAGGGCGAAGGGCTGGGCAACCAGTTTCTCGCCAACATCCGCGAGTGCGACGCCATCGCCCATGTTGTGCGCTGCTTTGAAGACGGCGACATCACCCATGTGGAAGGCAAGATCGACCCTATCAGTGACATCGACACCATCGAGACGGAACTGATGCTCGCCGACCTCGACGGTCTCGAACGCCGCATTTCACCGCTCGAGAAAAAGGCCAAGGGCGGCGACAAGGAGGCCAAGGAACAGGTCGACCTGATGAACCGCTGCCTCGTCGTTTTGCGCGAGGGCAAGCCCGCGCGCATCGTCCAAGTGAGCGCGGAAGAGCGCAAGGTGTTCTGGGGCCTCGGGCTCCTGTCCTCCAAGCCCGTTCTCTACGTCTGCAACGTGGAGGAAGCCTGCGCCGACAAGGGCAACGCCTTCTCGGAAAAGGTGATGGGACGCGCGGCTGAGGAAGGCGCGGTCGCCGTGGTCGTGTCTGCGAAGATTGAAAGCGAGATCGCGGTTCTGCCGCCCGCCGAGCAGACCGATTATCTCGAAGCCGTTGGTCTTGAAGAGCCGGGCCTCAACCGCGTCATCCGCGCCGGCTATTCGCTGCTGCATCTGGTGACGTATTTCACCGTCGGCCCCAAAGAAGCCCGCGCCTGGACCATCGAACAGGGCACGCGCGCGCCGCAGGCCGCTGGCGTCATTCACACCGATTTCGAGAAGGGCTTCATCCGCTCCGAGACGGTCGCCTACGCCGATTACGTCGCACACAATGGCGAGTCCGGCGCCCGCGAAGCCGGCAAGTTCCGCCTCGAAGGCAAGGATTACGTGGTGCAGGACGGCGATTGCCTGCACTTCAGATTCGCGAACTAAGTCGCTGTCGCCAAACGACTGACGCGATCACGGGGCGTTATACGGCGCGTTATCATGCGCAGGCTTGAACCGCGCATCCATCAACGCTGGTCATCGCTGCGCGTGGATGGCCGGATCAAGTCCAGCCATGACGCGTGGGTACAAGAGCGGCCCTACTTTTTCTCGCAGGTGTTGACGCCCAAAATTGAATAGGCCGGGCAATTGCGCATGAATGCTGTCGCCAGCGGCACGATGCCGATCAGGCCCCACCACGTCTGCGGGCCGATGAAAATCAGCGACAGAAGAATGAGCCCTGCGACGATGCGCAGGATGCGGTCGATGTTTCCAACATTCTGGGTCACGGCAAATCTCCACTGCAATTGCGTCTAACAATTACATTAGAGACTGTTGATACAAACTCCGCCTTGCGCGAAATCAAAAGAGCCCCGCTCCAACGAAGGAACGGGGCTCACGAATGCGTGACAGCGCGACGTGCGCTCAGACGAGGCTCGCCGTGAAGCGCTGGATCCGTTCGCAGGCGTCGATCAGCTGCTTGGTCGACGCCGCATAGGAGATGCGGAAGTTCGGCCCCTGCCCAAAGGCCGTGCCGTGGACAACCGCGACGCCTTCCTGCTGCAGCAGTTCGTTGATGAAATCCTCATCGGAATTCAGCACCACGCCCTTTTGCGTCGTCTTGCCCAGCGCCGCCGAGCAATCGGGATAGACGTAGAACGCGCCTTCCGGCATCGGGCACTTCAGCAGCTTGGCCAGATTGATCATCGAGACGACCAGATCCCGGCGCTCTTGAAAGGCCTTCCTGAACACCGGCAGATGATCCTGCGGGCCGTTCAGCGCCTCAACGGACGCCCATTGCGCGATGGTGCACGCGCCCGAGGTCTGCTGGCCCTGCAGCAGGTCCAGCGCCTTGATGAGCGAATCAGGCGCGGCCGCATAGCCGATGCGCCAGCCGGTCATGGCGTAGGACTTCGACACGCCGTTCAGCGTCAGCGTGCGGTCCATCAGGTTTGGCTCCACCTGCACCGGCGTGAAGAACTTGAAGTCGCCGTAGGTGAGGTGCTCGTAAATGTCGTCGGTCAAAACCCAGACGTGCTTGTTTTTGGGGCGCATCAAAACGTCCGTCAGCGCCTTCAGTTCGGCATAGGTGTAGGCCGCGCCGGTCGGGTTCGACGGCGAGTTGAGCAGCAGCCACTTGGTGCGCGGCGTAATCGCCCGGTCGAGATCTTCGGGCTGCAGCTTGAAGCCGCTCTCCAGCGTGGTCTTCACGATCACGGGCGTGCCGTTGGCGATCGTCACCATGTCGGGATAGCTCACCCAATAGGGCGCGGGGATGACAACCTCGTCGCCCTGATCGCAAGTGGCGAGAAACGTATTGAACAGGATCTGCTTGCCGCCGGTGCCGACAATGGTCTGCGAGGCCTTGTAATCGAGACCGTTCTCGCGCTTGAACTTGGCGGCGATGGCCTCGCGCAGCGGCACGATGCCGAGCACGGGCGGATACTTCGTCTCGCCGCGCTCAATGGCGGCGATGGCCGCCTTCTTGATGTTGTCGGGCGTGTCGAAATCAGGCTCGCCGACTGAGAGCGAGATAATATCCCGTCCGGCGTTTTTCAGATCGCGCGCCTTCTGCGTCGCCACCATAGTGGCGGAAGGCTTCACGCGGGTGACTGCGCCGGCGAGGAACGACATGACAAGCTCCAGAGACATCAACGAAATGCCGGGCAGCCCGGCAGGCCGCGGAAAATAGGCAGGTCCAGAGGAAACGGCAACAGCCAAAACGCAAGCGTTCGCCCCATCATTACACTTTGGCAACCTTCATTCACGGATTTGTGCGGCCGCGCACAGCGGCGGTAACGATTGGCCGCCATTATCTCCCCCGTGAGCGCAGGCGTAACAGCGCCACAGGAGAGCGTGATGCGTCGGGCCGAACCTGAAAACGAAGCAATATCAGATGATACTTGTTGCGAAGGCTTCGCACTGTCTGTCGGGCGCGACGAAGCGCGTCGACAAGCCATCGCGTGCGCGGCCGTGTCCGGATTTATCCTGATTGCTCTGCTTACTTCAGTTTTCTTCGGAACTTCGTAACTCGGCCAAACGTTAGCGCTCCATGAACACGGAGCCTAAACCCATGGACGCACAGCGGATTAACCTCGACGCCAACGAAGGCTTCGCGGCGAAGCCTTTGACCGCGGACCTTGCCCGCCACCAGCTTCATATTTCCCTTGGGGTAATGGGCGTTATCGTCGCGGCGGGCTTGGCCATGTTTTCGACCTTCGGCATGGCCCCCGCGCGCGCAATCACGGAATTGCACGCTGAAGTGACAGTTCAACAGCCCATCTTCGTCAGGCCGATGACGGCACAGGCTATCCCGAGCCCCGACCAGACCGGCGGCTGAACGATCGGTTCAGCTCGCGTTCAGCCAGACCGGCGCATAGTCCCGCTTGTCGGTGAAAACCTTCGCCGTCATGGAGAGTAAGATGCACAAGAGCTTTTTTGCAGCACTCGTTCTCGCAGCCGCCGTTTCCGGTTCGGCGATGGCTCAGGCCCCTGCGCAGGCCCCTGCAACCTCACCCGCCAAGCCAGTTATCACAGCCCCGGTAACGGCCCCTGCGGTGACCACGCCTGCCAAGCCAACGGCGACCCTCGTCGACATCAACTCGGCGTCCCTCACAGATCTTCAGACGCTGAAGGGCGTCGGCGCTGCCCGGGCTGAAGCAATCGTCAAGGGTCGTCCCTTCAAGGGCAAGGACGAATTGCTCGCACGCAAGATCGTTCCTGAAGGCGTCTACAATGACATCAAGGACGGCATCGTAGCGCGTCAGAAGAACTAGACGCCGCTTATAAAATAGCAGACGCGCGGTCCTCAGGGCCGCGCGTTTTGTTTTATGCAAGCGTCTAGCAGCCTGTCGGACTGGATTCAAAGACTTGGACCCGCTGCGCGTTTTTGCTGGTTCGGGGGCGTTGCAAGCGCCTGTCGGCTCCCGGATGGCCTGGCGGGGGCCGCGTTTGGCGCCTGCCATGTCCGCATCGACCTGAATCTCC
>CANMLK010000206.1 GCA_947498445.1 Beijerinckiaceae bacterium | reverse complement strand
AAGAAACCCCTGCTCGCGATCCGCCTCGTCATCGCGTGCGCTCATGACTGGCCCCCACCTGGACTACCTGCCCCGCCCCGCTTTGCGCCGGGGGTCTTGCGCGGGTCCGGACCGGACTTGTCGCGCTCCCGTTTCTGGAAAACGCGCTCGACGTGATGTTCGTCAACGTAAGCGGCGACCCACGCGGCGACGTCCGGCGGCATCGGCGCCTTGCCAACGATCAGCCCGCTCTCAAACAGCGACTCGCCCTCGGTGGGGTCAGCGGTGACCGCCACGAGTTCAACTCCGTGGCCCCCATCGCCCTCCCTCAGGCCAACCCAGATCTGCGGATCGCCGTCGATCAAGTTGTCGCGATAATTTCCGGTCTCGGATGCGTAGAGGTCAATGAACGCTGCCCCCGCATAGAAAAGCTGTTCGCTGGCGGTGCTGGAAAGCATGGTCCAGGCAGCGGTCTTTGGCGCTTCCTCCAGGACAGCCGCAGGCGCCCAGACATGGTCAATCCACGGGTTGTCCACCTTGGTGCGGCGCACGATTACGCCGACCTCGCGGGAGACGCTCATTGCGCGCGCTCCGTTTGGACGGGTTTGGCCAAAGGCAAGCCAGCGACAAGGTTTTGCGGCTTCATGCGGATCATCCGATCCCCCGTCATGCCGAGGATCAGATAAACCGGCTTGCCGCGCACGTTCTTGTCCGCCTGCCGTTCATCCGCGAAAGTCAGGCGGAAGAGCGCGACCACGCGGTCCATATCGTCAGCCTTGAGGCTTTCGCCGCGCCAGAGCGCATTGCCGATCCGGGTGCCTTCGGCGTCCAGCCCGATGAACCAGCGCCAATCGCGGTCGTCCATTTTTGCGACGGGCTCAACGAAAACCTTCACATCCAGTAGATGCTTCACCCAGGCCCCGATGACATGGGCAAGGCCATCCCGCCCCTTGGAATTGCCGCCCAGATTCATCGCCATGGAATTGGCGTCCGAGCGTGACCAATACGTCCAGGCGCTCTCGTCATTCATGATGTCGAGTTCGTCCTTGTCCAGCATGGCGGTCAGCGGCGCGACATGCATCATCGCGGCGCGCCCTTTCTCGATTTCGTCGATCAGGTCCGCGTCCGCCAGGGTCAGCACGCCATCATGCACGCTGGCGCGCTGCGACCTGAAGAACAATTCGCCCGCCCGCAGCGCATAGGGGTCGTCGCACTCGTCCAGCGCGTTGCGCAAAATAAGATGCGCCAGCTGATCGAGAAATAGCGGCGGAAGATCGACGCGCGGCGCCAGCGCAAGATCGCGATACGCCTGTTCGACCGAAGACGCGGCGCGCAGCCGGTCGCGAAACCGGATGAAGAAAGTCCAGTTTTCCTGCGCATCGGCATCGGCCAGAACGGCGATGTCGGCCTCGGACACGGCGCGGAATGGATCGGCCATGAGCGATGCGTGCAGAGCGCGTTCGGCGTCACAGGCCTCTGGCGGGGGGCTGAGTTCGGGGCGGGCAAGCCACGCCATCATCAACTCGGGCGTCGCGACCAGTTCGCCCGCGCCATTGCGCCGGGAAAGGTGATGTCCTGAGGAGACCCAGAATTCTCTCACGACAAAATCCTCATTGCGGGCCGCCCCCCGGCGCTTTCGTGTTCATCATTGAGACGAGGTCCACGCGTTCCTCGGGCTCGTCCTCCCCTTCTACCTCATGGAAGGTGAAGGCGCGCGAGAATGCGTGCAGTTTGTCCGCGCCGAGCGCATTTTCACGGGGTTTGAGCGTGCGAAAACGCTCACGCACCTCGCCCTCTTCCATCCGCCGCTCCATGGCGATCAACGTCCCTTCGGGATGATCGCAGAGGCTGGCGGCGAACGCGATCTCTTCCAGCGCCGCCTTCTCAGCTTCAGCCCGGTTGGGCGCGCCAAGCTTGAGAAAACTGTCGGCCAGCGCCGAGACAGCCGTCGCGCGTTCAGCCTCGGTGACGAGACTCACCGTCACAAGCGTGGAAAAGCCCAGCGTTCCGGTCCCCAGAAAACCTGAGCGGAACGCGTGGCGCTCCTTGGTCTGCATGATCTCGGGGTCACACCCCGCGAACAGGAAGCCGCCCGACACAGCCCATTCACCCGGCTCCGCCGCGCGTTCGAAGATGAACGTATCTGAGGGGTCAAGCCTGATGACGCGCGGGAGCTTCATGGCCTAACCCAGTTTGGGCGCGTCGGCGGTCCGGTCGAGCCAGACCACTTCGGCAAGCGCGGGAACGAGCGTGAGGCGGTCAGCCGCGCCGCCCATCGGCAGTGTTGTCAGCAGGTCGCCGTTCTCGTCGATGATGCGCTTCTCGCCCGCTTTCTTCTTGGGCAGACGCTCAAGATATTGCGCCCCCACGGCGCGAAAGCCCTTCTCGCCCCACAAATCGAATGCGCTCATCAGATGGCGTGCGAAACTTTCCGCAATTGAGTTGACGTCCACAAGCTCGAAGCCTTCAGCCACCAGTGCAGTCGCGCCAGCGTGCAGACCGGCCTCCATATGGCTGAGATCGACCGAGCGCAGCATGCAGGCAAACACGAGCCAGTCCGGCGTCTCGTCTTCCGAAGCTCCTTCGGGCCAGCCAAGGCGCCCGCCGCCCACCAAGCCGTGATCGAAGATGATCGTATCGGGCCAGGAGAAGGACACATCGCGCTCGGGCGGACAATGGGCGGCGATGGATTCCGCGACCGCGTGCATCCCTGCAAAGAAGGCCCGCCGCGCCGAGCGCAGCGGCTCGTCAGGCTCCAGCACGACGGCGAACTCCACAAGGTCGTAGCGCCGCACATGCACGAACGTGCCGGCCCCCTCCTTGGCCGCGATGGCGCAGGCGTGAGCGAAAGCGTCCCCGCTCTCGCGAAGGGAGACCAATGTGTATCCGGGCGGCAGGTCGAGACCGGTATTATCCATCATGGGGCCTGCTACACGTTTCCGCCGGGGTTTGCATTCTGGTTTCGTTTCCTATCTAGGGAGTTCTGGCGCGAGGCCAAGCCTACTTGGCCTTTCGACGTAGGGAATCAGGCGACGCCAGGCGCGCCGGAGGGAACATAATGGCCGACGACAGCCGCACGATATTCGTTTGCGACTGCGAGCGCTCCATGGATGTCGATTTCGACGCCATCGGCAAGGCGTGCGGCGGTAAACTTTTGTCTGGCAGCCAGTTCTGCGGGGCGGAGCTTGACCGCGTGCGGCCCGCTCTCGCCAAAGCAGGCGCCGTGACAATCGCCTGCACCGCGCAGTCGCCCTTGTTCCGCGAAGCTCTGGAAGATGCTGGCGAAGTCGCCAACGTCACCTTCGTCAATATTCGCGAAACCGCAGGCTGGTCATCTGACGGGGCGGACGCCGCCCCTAAAATGGCCGCGCTGATCGCCGCCGCCGCAGAGCCAATGCCGCCCGTGCGGCTCGTCTCCATCGAGAGCAAGGGCGTCGCGCTCATTTACGGGCGCGATGAACAGGCTATCGAGGCAGCGCGTCGCCTTTCCGACCAGCTCGACGTCACCGTCATCCTTGCCCGCCCGCAGAATGTGACGCCGCCACGCGACTTCGAGTTTCCCATCTTCTCAGGCGTGGTTCGCGCCGCTGTTGGTAGCCTAGGGCGCTTCGAACTGACGATTGACGAACTGGCCTTGCCCGCGCCCTCATCTCGCGCGGCGTTGCGCTTTGGCCCGGCGCGCGATGGCGCGGTCTCCAAATGCGATGTCGTGCTCGACCTGACCGGCGGCGCGCCGCTGTTCCCCGCCCACGATCTGCGCGCCGGCTATCTGCGCCCCGATCCGCGCGATCCCCTCGCTGTAGAGCGCGCAATCAACGAGGCGGGCAATCTTGTCGGCACCTTCGACAAGCCGCGTTATGTGGACTTCAAGGCTGACCTTTGCGCGCATTCCCGTTCCAGGGTGATCGGCTGCACGCGCTGTCTTGACCTCTGCCCAACAGGCGCGATTACACCTGCAGGCGATCACGTGGCCATCGACGCCGAAATCTGCGCGGGTTGTGGCGCCTGCGCCGCCGCCTGCCCCACCGGAGCCGCCAGCTATTCCCTGCCCGCCGCCGACACGCTAATCCGCAAGCTGCAAATCCTGCTGCAGACGTATCGCAAGGCGGGCGGTGAACACGCTGTCATCCTGTTCCATGATGGCGACCACGGCGAACCGCTGATCGACGCCCTCGCCCGATTTGGCGATGGCCTTCCCGCCAACGTGTTGCCACTGCGCGTCAACGAGATTACGCAATTGGGTCCCGAGACCATCGCGTCGGTATTCGCCTATGGCGGCGCAGGAGCCCGGCTGCTGGCGCGCAACAAGCCCAAGCACGACATCGACAGCGCGCTGCGCGTAGTCGAAACCTGCGAGACTATCATCTCGGGCCTCGGCTATGGCGCGGGCGTTGTGTCCATCATCCAGACCGACGACCCCGATGATCTGCGCGTACAGCTTATGGCGGCGCCCGTGGGCGTAGCCTCCACAAAGCCCGCAGGCATGGTGGCGCGCGGCGCCAAGCGCGGCGTGTTGGAAACGATCTTCCGCGAACTGCATCAGGCCGCGCCAGAGCCTGTTGCGGTAATCACGCTTGAAAATGGCGCGCCGTTTGGCGCCGTTACCGTCAACGTGGACGGCTGCACCCTTTGCCACGCCTGCGTCGCCGCCTGTCCTACCGGCGCTCTCGCCGACAACGCGGACAAGCCGATGTTGCGCTTTTCCGAAAGCATGTGCGTGCAATGCGGCCTGTGCCAGGCCACATGCCCCGAGAAGGTCATCACGCTGGAGCCGCGCGTCGACTTCAACGCGTGGAGCGAAGGCCATCGCACGGTCAAGGAAGAAGAGCCCTACCCATGCCTCAAATGCGGTAAGCCGTTTGGCGCCAAAAGCGCGATCGAGCGTGTGGCCGCCAAACTTGAAGGCCGACACTGGATGTTCTCTGGCGCGAACGCTGGCCGACTGGACGTGATCCGCATGTGCGAAGACTGCCGCGTGGAGACCGTCGTGAACGAGGGCTTCGATCCCCACGGCGCGCCGCAGCGTCCGCCAGTGATGACGACAGAAGATTATTTGAAGGCGCGAAGAGACGGCAAGGACGGCCTGAACTAGCGCTCATATCTGGAGAATTCATTCGTGCCCTTGAACCGCGACGACATTCTGCGCGCGCTTGAAACCGTGAAATTGCCGGACGGCAAAAGCCTGCCCGCGTCCGGCCGCCTCACTGACGTTGTCATCAACGACGGCAAGGTGATCTTCGCCATCACGGTCGATCCATCGGAAGTGAACGCGCTGGAAGGCGTGCGCTCCAGCGCTGAGCAAATCGTCAAGCGCGTGCCCGGCGTCACCGGCGCGCTTGTGGGACTGACCGCCGACAAGGCGGCGGGATCATCTCCCGCTCCCGGCCCAACCCCTATGCGCAGCGGACCCAAAAACCCGCCCGCCGCTACCTCCAAACTCGCCGGCATCCCCGGCGTGAAACACATCATCGCAGTTGCGTCCGGCAAGGGCGGCGTTGGCAAGTCGACCACGTCCTGCAACCTCGCGCTCGGCCTCGCAGCGCTGGGCCTGAAAATCGGCATCCTTGACGCCGACATTTACGGCCCCTCGCAGCCCAAGCTCTTTGGTCTGCGCGGCAAGCCGCGCGTGACACCCGAGCGCAAGATGGAACCGCTCGAGCGATACGGCGTGAAGGTCATGTCAATCGGCTTTCTCGTTGATGAAGAAACCGCGATGATCTGGCGCGGCCCGATGGTAATGAGCGCGCTCACGCAGATGCTGCGCGAAGTCGCGTGGGGCGATCTCGATGTGCTGGTGGTGGACATGCCGCCCGGAACTGGCGACGCGCAACTCACCATGGCGCAGCAAACGCCACTGGCTGGCGCGGTCATCGTCTCCACGCCGCAGGATCTCGCGCTGCTCGACGCGCGGCGCGGGGTCGCAATGTTCCGCAAGGTCAACGTGCCCGTGCTCGGCGTAATCGAGAACATGGCGAATTTCTCTTGCCCTAATTGCGGACACGTCTCGCCCATCTTCGGCCACGGCGGCGCGCGGGCGGAAGCCGAAAAGACGGGCGTACCATTCCTCGGCGAAATCCCGCTTCACATGGAGATCCGTGAAACGTCCGACGAAGGCCGCCCCGTCGTCGCAACAGCGCCGGATGGTCCTCATTCGCAGGCGTATCTTGCGATCGCGCGCAAGGTTTGGGCGACGCTTGAAAGCGGCGTTGCATCCAAGCCTGCGCCGAAGATTGTGATCGAATGAGTCAGTCGCCCGCCTGCGTCATCCTTGCCGGCGGCCTCGCGCGGCGCATGGGCGGCGGCGACAAGCCGCTGAAGACCATTGGCGGCAAGACGATCCTTGATCGCGTAATCGAATGCGTGACGCCTCAATGCGCGGTGATTGCGCTCAACGCCAACGGGGAACCAGCACGCTTCGCGCAATGGAAACTGCCCGTCGTTGCAGACTCAATTGACGGTTTCGCAGGCCCCTTGGCAGGCGTGCTTGCAGGCATGGACTGGGCCGCGCAGCATGCTCCCCTCTCGCCTTTCCTGCTGAGCGTCGCCGCCGATTGCCCGTTTCTTCCCAACGACCTCGTCGCGAAACTTGAATCAACTCGCGAAGCGACGGACGCCGACATTTGCGTCGCCCATTCCGGCGATCAGGCCCATCCCGTCATTGCGCTGTGGCGCGTGGCCTTGCGCGAAGACTTGCGCCGCGCTCTGGTCGACGAAAACATGCGCAAGATCGACCGATGGACGGCACGCTACAAGATGGCCCGCGCGGATTGGCGGGTTGAGCCCGTCGATCCGTTCTTCAACGCCAACACGCCTGACGACATTGCGGAAGCCGAGCGGTTGTTACGCGAAGTTTGAGGGCGCCAAGCGAACAAGTGCGCGCTTGCGGCCTGTCGTAGATGCTCTGCCTTCGCAGACCAAGACGCGGTTGGATGCCGCAAGTCTCGATAATCGAAGTTGGCGTAGCCGTTTATGCCGTCATGGTCTGTGAAGGCAGACCATCCACGAAAAGTCAGGAGCCGCAGCGTCGCCATGG
>CANMLK010000205.1 GCA_947498445.1 Beijerinckiaceae bacterium | reverse complement strand
TCAGCCCCCGCGATCGCCTCGGCCGACGTCGCCACGAGCACCGCTCCAGCGGCTTCGTAGTCTGCATCCGTAATGCCCGACGATAGGCCTGCGCCCTTCTGGACGACAACTTCGGCTCCCATAGCCTTGTAACGCTTGACGGTTTCGGGCGTAGCGGCGACCCGCGGCTCCTCACCCTGTGTCTCGGCGGACACGGCTATGCGCATGAGTTACTCCGGTGCGGGAGTGTTCGAATCTGACGGCCATAGGGTGACGCAAGCGTCCCCGGCGCGCAAATCCAACGGGAGGGGAAATTAGAGAAGGGTAACCGCCATGAACACGAGGATCGCCACGCTGACTATCGTCGTCCATTTGGCGAGGACGAGGAACAGCTCGTATGTCTTTTCATGCTCTGCATAGTCCATCGCCGGGTGCCCGGCGGCGCTGTCGTGCCCGTGGTCGGCCATTTCGCCCTCTGGTTTGCAAAATTACGAACATGAGGATTAGCGCAATCGCAGCGGGGTCGCAATCTGCACAGAGCGCCTGCGCAAGGGCGACGAACGCCCCGGCGGCCTGCAGAGCCGCTAAAGTCAGTCCCGCCAGACGCAGCTGCGAAGAAATGTCACACAAATACGCCAGCGTCAGTCAACGCATCTAGTAGGCGGGAACCATGAAACACCCAAGAAGAAAGCGAATGCTGAGCGGGCTGGCGGCCCTGTGCCTGTGCCTCTGCCTCTTCCTCTTCCTCTTCCTCGCAGCGACATCGGCCAGCGCGGTCGACGTTCACAGCGACCCCGGACCCCCGTCAGCCGAACTGGCGCCCGTGCGGGCCCTGATCAAAGAAAAGCAATTCGCAAAAGCCGTTTAAGCGCTTCACATCCTTGAGCGAACCAACCAAACTGCCAACCTCTACAACCTTCTGGGTTTCAGCCTGAGAAATCTGGGCGAGTTCGAACGGTCTGCGGAAAATTACCGCAGGGCCCTCTCCCTCGACCCGGACCATCGCAGCGCGCTGGAATATCAGGGTGAGCTGTTTCTTCAGCTTGGAGACGTCGCGCGGGCGCAGGAAAATCTTCGCCGCCTCGTCGCCCTGTGCCCTCAAGGGTGCGAAGAGCGCGAAGACCTTGAACTGGCCTTGCGTGCTGCAGAAGCGAAAGCGCCCTAGGCCGCAAGCCCCTCAGTCAAACGCGGCTGTCAGCCCTGCCCGCTCCAGCGCAGCGCGCTGGCCTTCCGCCATGGCCTCGACGTCAAACTCGCCCAGCGCCTCGTTGAACATGCGGAAGAAATTCAGTCGCGCGTCCAGATGCAGGAAGCCTCCGCCCAGCCCTATGGCCGCCCGGTCCATAAACACGAACTCGCGCGGGATCGTGACCGGCCCCTTCTCTTTCAGCCCCTTGTGGACCTTGAAAGCCTGCTCGCGGCCATACTGCCCCGGCGAAACCCCGTCGGCGATGGCGCGCTCGCGGTCATCCAGCAGCGGCCCATAGATGAACCGCGCCCAGATGTTGAGGATTTCCACGAGTTCGGGCTTGAGGTTGCGAAAGCCCCAGATCTCGTAGGCCTTTACGACAAGATCATCATCCCCGTCGCGCAAGCCGCGATAGAGATCGATGACGCCCTTCACAAATTTGGGTGGGAAAATGCGGATACACCCGTAATCCAGCAGGTTAATGCCCGCCGCCTTGCCGTCTGCGCCGCGAAAAACGCTGTAATTGCCCAGATGCGGGTCGCCGTGGATGATGCCGAGGCGCACAAATGGATGCCACCAGGCGCGAAACATCGCCCGCGCGATGATGTTGCGCTCCTCCTGCGGGGCGCCGACGAAGGACAGCAGCGGCTCGCCTTCCAGCCAGCCGAGCGTCAGCAAGCGGCCCGTCGAAAGCTCCAGTCGCACGCCCGGCACGCGCACGTCCGTTTCCAGTTCGCCCGAGCCCAGAATGTCGCGATAGAGAGCAACGTGCTTGGCCTCCCGCGTGTAATCCAGTTCCTCGCGCACGCGGGCGCCGATTTCCTGCGCCATTTCGCGCGTATCGACCGCCCCGTCAAACCGGCGGCGCAGCGCGAACAATACGTCGAGTTGCTTGAGATCGGCCTCCACAACCGAGCGCATGTCCGGGTATTGCAGCTTGCAGGCCAGCGGCGCGCCATCGAGCGCGGTCGCCTTGTGCACCTGACCGAGCGACGCTGCGTGCGCTGGATGAAGATCGAAAGAATCAAAGCGCGTGCGCCAGTCCGGCCCCAGTTCGGCCTGCATGCGGCGCTTGACGAAGGCTGCGCCCATCGGCGGCGCATTGGCCTGCAATTGCTGCAGCTTCTCGGCCCATTCAGCGGGCAGCGCCTCGGGGATAGTCGCCATGAACTGGGCAACCTTCATCAGCGGGCCCTTGAGAGAGCCAAGCGCCAACGTCAGCGCCGCAGCGTTGGCCGCATCGCCCATGGAGCGCCCTGCGAGCCGCGCGCCCGCCATCTGCACCGCGACCCCGCCAACGCGCGCGCCCACGCTCGCATAACGCGCCGCACGGGCGGAAAACCTGTTGCCTTCGTTGTCAGCCATTCACGCGCCTCTCTGTCTCAACAGAGATAGGCGCATTGGCGCGAAGATAAAGCCAATGAGGTCTGCGGCTCTTTAGCCAGCCTGCCAGTTATGCAACCGACGCTCCCAGTCCAACGCCTGCTGCAAGATCGCGCGCAGGTCGTCGTGTTTTGGCGTCCAGCCAAGCGCGGAGCGGATATGACCGTTGGAGGCCACGATGGAGCCCACATCGCCGGGGCGCCGCGCGGACAGCTTCACCGGGAAGTCGACGCCGGAAATTTCCTTCACCAGCTTGATCACCTCAAGCACGGAATAGCCGCGCTGGTAGCCCACATTGCACGTCGTGCTGTCGCCTGCGCTCCGCAGATAGTGCAACGCGTGGAGATGCGCGCGCGCAAGGTCCGTCACCTGAATGAAATCGCGCACGCCCGAGCCGTCAGGCGTCGGGTAATCGGTGCCGAAGACCTCCATGCCGGGGCGAAAGCCCAGCGCCGATTGCACAGCCACCTTGATGAGATGCGTGGCGTTGGCCGACGATTGTCCCACGCGCCCCTTGGGATCAGCGCCTGCGACGTTGAAATAGCGCAGCACCACATGGCTCATGGGATGGGCGCGCGAGACGTCTTCGAGCATCCATTCAACCATGAGTTTCGAACGCCCGTAAGGCGACATCGGATGCAGCGGCTCGCTTTCAGTGACGGGTGAACGCGCCGGGTCGCCATAGACGGCCGCCGTGGATGAGAAGATGAAATGCTTCACGCCATGCTCGACGGCGCACGCGATCAGCGTGCGCGCCATGGCGGTGTTATTGAGATAGTAACCAAGCGGATCGGCAACCGATTCCGGCACCACGATTTTCGCCGCGAAGTGGATGATCTCGGTGACGTCATGCTCCTTGAGCAGGGGCGTGACCACCGCCGCATCGCCAAAATCGCCTACAATGAGCGGGACGCCCTGCGGCACAGCCCAGGCAAAGCCCGTCGACAGATTGTCGAGCACGACGACCTTCTCCCCGGCGTCGAGGAGTTCCAGCACCATGTGGCTTCCGATGTAGCCGGCGCCGCCGGTCACGAGCACGGTCATTGATCTGCTTCCCTAATGTAAGAGTGTCACCCGATCTTAAGGATCGGTCCCTACAAGGAACTTAAGCGCCAGCGATAAAGTTTCCGTTGACCCGCGCAAATGGGCCTGAAGCCCGGCGCAATAGCTGACGCGTGCTGATGCAGGGATCAGAATTCATGACGAAACGTATCCGAAAAGCAGTGTTTCCAGTTGCGGGTCTTGGGACGCGCGTTCTTCCCGCCACCAAGACGATTCCCAAGGAAATGCTGACCGTTGTAGATCGCCCTGTGCTTCAACATTGCGTCGATGAGGCGCGCGAGGCGGGCATTGAACATTTCGTTTTCGTCACCGGCCGTAACAAGGCCGTGATCGAAGACCATTTCGACATGTCCTACGAGCTTGAGGACACGCTGCAAAAGCGCGGCAAGCTGAAGGAATACCAGGCGCTCATGGCCGATCTACCGGCAGCTGGCGCCACCAGCTTCACCCGTCAGCAGGCCCCTCTGGGCCTTGGTCACGCGGTGTGGTGCGCGCGCGACATCATCGGCGACGAGCCCTTCGCCGTCATGCTTCCCGACATGATCACGCTTCCCGGCGCCCGCGGCGGCCGCTGCATTGGTCAATGCATCGAGGCTTACGAAAAGCATCAGGGCAATATCATCGCGGTCGAGGAAGTGCCCCCGCAGGATACGCATATGTATGGCGTCGTGTCGGTCGGTCAGGATTTTGGCCACACGTTTGAAATCTCCGGCATGGTTGAAAAGCCGCCGCAGGGAACTTCACCGTCGAACTTCATTATCTCCGGCCGCTATATTCTGGAGCCGCAGATTTTCTCCATTCTCGCCAATATTGAAAAGGGCGCGGGCGGCGAAATTCAGCTCACCGACGGCATGAAGAAACTGTCCGACACGAGCAAGTTCTACGGCGTGCGCTTTGACGGCAAGACCTATGACACAGGCTCGAAGGTCGGCTTTCTCGCCGCCAACGTCGCCTTCGCCATGGCGCGCGACGACATCCGTCCGGGCTTTCTTGCCGAGCTGAAGAAGATCGTCGGCGCCTGAGGCGCTAACGGGCGCTTTTCTTCGCAGCTAATCGGGGCGCCGCCTTGCGTCCCGGTTTGGCGGGCGGTTTTTCTGCACCGATGTTTTCAGTCGGCACGGCAAGGCTTCGGTCAGGAAACACAACCTCTTCACCCTGATCCGTGAGGGTGGGGAACTCACCCAGATTGCGCACCGCCTCGATGGGCTCAATCGGCTCTCCCTGCGGAAATCTGGCGTAGTCCTCCGTGGGGTTGGGCTTCAGCGTGTCGCGATAGTTTTCTTCAATCGCGACAAGCTCGCTGGCCATGTCCCAATGGTCGTCAGCGCGACCGTCCGGGCGACCTTCCTGCAACCAGATTTGGTAGGCTCGCTCGCGAACCCGCTGCGTGTGCTCGCGTTCGTCGCAAAGGACGTCATCGCCCCACTCGTCCTGCCCTTTCTGCTTTGCGGCCATCTTTGTCCCCTTGCTCACAAGGGACGAATGCAAAAGTCCGAACGGCGGTTCCAGCCTTAAGGGGTTAGGCGAAGCCCGAGCAGGAAGACATGGGCATTATAGCTTGCGCCCGCCTGCGAGGAATCCACCTTCTCGTAGGCGTAGCTGCCGCGCACCCGCAACAGACGGTTGAACGCGTATTCGCTGCGCAGCGCGCCAACCCAGGTGCGCTCGTTGATGGGCGCGCCTTTGTATTGCGTATCGTTGAACGAGAGACCGGCGCCCAGTGTAAGGTTGCGCAGCAGCGCGTGCGACACGTCGGCCGAAAGCGTGTGACTGACCGCGCCTGCTGCGCCCGCCACAGTCGTTTCATTCAATTCCGTCGCCGCGCGCAGCGTGAGCGTTGTGAGCGGCGTTGCGGCCCACACAAGCCGTCCATCCAGCGTCGGACCTGCAAGAATGGGCAGGCGATTATCGTTATAAACACGCCGCGCGTAACCCGCGCTCGCTTCGCCCGTCAACGTGCGCGTGATCTCGAAGGTCGAGCCCACGCGCGCCAGAAAACCAGATGAATCGCGATCAAAGCCCGACGAGTCGATGGCCTCGTCGCGTTTGCGCACATCGGCGCCAACTTCCACAAACGGCTTTACGCCGGGCGTAAACTCATAGCCGACCCGCCCGCGAAGTCCGTAAGCGTTATAATTATCCTGCGACAGGCGCGATACGCCCCCGCCCGCCAGTTCCGCGTCGCCATACACGCGCCGGTCGGCCAGAAGCGAGACGCTCGCCTCGGTCCGTCCAAAACGCTGGGTGAGCCCGGTGGTGGCGCCAAAGCTGGCGACCGTCGGTTGATTGATCGTGGCGCCCGGCACATCGGGCGAACCGGGACGCTGCGTCGCCAGCGCGCCGCGCAATTCGAAATTGGCGAACGTGTCGCGCAGAATATCGAGCCGCAGATTGAGCTTGCCCGAGCCCTCGGGCCGGTCGGCGTCCGGCGTTTTCGAGAACCGCAGATAGGAGCCCGTCGCTTCCGCCGTCAGCTCGTGGCGCGACCAGTCAGACTGGGCGGTGAAGCCGAGCCCGCCGCGCAAAACAGGCGAGCCCTCCTTTGTCGGCGAGCGGCGGGGGTTGGAATCATAGCCCGCCTGCAGGTCGAGATAGGGTTTGACGTTGACGCTCCCCATCTGCACGCCGAGCGGCCCATAGGGATCGGCGTCGACGCGCGGACGGCGCTTTGGCGGTGGGGCCTGTTGCGCGGCGAATGTTGGCGGCGGCGGCGCGGCGTCCGCCAAAGGGGGCTGCGTTCGCGCCGCCCGCACAACGGCTGGCGCTGTGCGATACAGATCCGTCGGTGGCAGCTTCTTGGCGCTGATCGCCTTGCGGCCTGAATAGCGGGTCTTCTTGTCGACCTTCGGACGCGGGCGACCGTAATTGGGCGTCTGGGATGCGCTGTCAAACAGCGGCGCGTTCGGCGTGCGCCGACCGGTGTCATACGCGGGGATCGAAGAGCCGCCCGAGGGGCGGTACGCGCGCGAATCCTCTGGCACCGCCGAGCCGCGCAGCAGGCTTCCCTCGCTGCCCGGCGGTTGCTGTGCGACAGCAGGACCGGCGACGACAAGCGCTGACAGCAACAAGAAATATCCCGGCGAGCGATAATCGCCGTTTGCGAACGGAAACAAGGAATGCCTCGCCACCCGCGCGACACGCGCTGGTGAACGATTTATGACCAGACTTGGTTAATGAGACCTTAAGTTTGCTGCGAGCCGCACGCTGGAAACACGCGCGCAGATCGAAAGATTCATGCCTGCACGACAAGCAGGAAGGTGGTGTCCTGAACGCCTGTCACAACAACCTTCGTCCCCACGGGAAGATCAGGCCCACGCAAGCGCCACTGGGTGTCGTTGACCACCAGAAGCCCTTCGCCCGCCTTGATGGGATGCGCCAGCACATAGGTCCGCCCCACCATCGCGTCAGCGC